>CAZFIQ010000051.1:0-2417 GCA_964519185.1 uncultured Patulibacter sp. | reverse complement strand
CTCGGCCGGCGGCGCGCTGGCGGTGACGGTCGCCGCGGCCTTCGTGACGGTCGCCCCCGGCGCGCCGACGATCGCGGTCGCCTTCGCCGGCGTGCTGCTGGCGACGGCGCTGATCGGGGCGCTGGCGCTGGCCGGTGGCGCCGGACCGGTGCGGCTGGTGCTGGCCGGGATGGCGATCGGGCTGGCGCTCGGCGCGGTCAGCGGGGCGATCCGGCTGCTGCGCGAGACAGAGACCAGCGCGCTCTTCCTGTGGGGTGCGGGGAGCATCGCCCAGGCCGGCTGGGGACCGGTCCGCTCCGGCGCGCTGATCGCCGTGGTGGCCCTGGTCGCGGCCGTGGCGCTCGGCCGGGCGCTCGACGTGGCGGTGCTCGGCGAGGAGACCTCTCGCGCGCTCGGGCTGCGCTCCGGGCGGACCCGGATCGTCGCCGTCGTCGTCGCGGCGGTGCTGGCCGCGGTCTCGATCGGGATCGCCGGTCCACTGGCCTTCGTCGGCGTGCTGGCCGTCGGGATCGCCCGGGCGGGACGCCCGCGCGGCCACCTGGGCCTGTTCGCGATCGCCCTGCCGTGGGGCGCGGCGACCGTGCTGATCGCCGACGTGCTGGCCCGGGTCCTGCTCGGCACGGTCGAGGAGACGCCGGCCGGGCTCTTCTGCGCGCTGCTCGGCGCGCCGGTGCTGATCGTCGTCGCCCGCCGGCTGCGCGACGCGGGGCCGCCGGTCGTCGACCGCGCCGCCGCGGTCGCCCGCTGGCGCCCGCGGGCCGCCGCCGCGCTGGTCGTCCTGCTGCCGGTCGGCGTCGTCGCCGGGATCGCGGTCGGCAGCCCGGGGATCGCGCCGCTCGACGTGCTGCGCGGCCTGGCCGACACGGGCTCCGACCTGGGCCAGATGGTCGACGGCCGGGCCGGCCGGCTGGCCGCGGCGCTGGTCGCCGGCGCGGCGCTGGCCTGCTCCGGCGTGCTGCTGCAGACCGCGGTCCGCAACCCCTTCGCCGGGCCCGAGCTGATCGGCGTCACCGGCGGGGCCAGCGTCGGCGCCTTCGCGGTGCTGCTGGCCTTCCCGGACGCCGGTCGCTGGGTGCTGCCGGGGGCCGCCTTCGTCGGCAGCGTCGCGGCGATGGCGATCGTGCTGGCAGCGGCCGGCCGACACCGCGGCTCGCCGCAGCGGCTGGCGCTGATCGGCCTGGCGGTCAGCGCGGCGGCCGGGGCGATCACGCTCCTGATGGTGCTGCGCGCCCAGCCGGCGGCGGCCCAGGCGATCACCTGGCTGGCGGGCTCGACCTACGCCGTCGGCTGGTCGGACCTGGCGATCGTGGCGCCGGTGACGGTGGCCCTCGGCGGCCTCGCGTGGCTGCTGGCCGATCACCTGGACGTGCTGGCGCTGGACGACGATCAGAGCCGCTCGCTCGGGCTGCGGACCGGCACGGTGCGAGTGGCGGTGACGGTGCTCGGCGCGGCGGTCGCGGCGGCGGCGGTGGCGGTCGTCGGCGCGGTCGCCTTCCTGGGCCTGCTCGGGCCGCACCTGGCCCGGCTGGTCGCGGGCGGGGCGCACCGCCGGCTGCTGCCCGTCGCGATGCTGATCGGCGCGCTGATGCTCGGGACGGCGGACGTGCTGGGTCGGTCGCTGTGGCCGCCGCTCGAGCTGCCCGCGGGCCTGGTGGTGGCGGCGATCGGCGCGCCCTACCTGGCGTACATGCTCTGGCGGAGCCGGGCAGCGGCATGATCGAGCGGATGCGGCGGGCGAGTGGCGTGGTACAGCCGGTGACGAGCGAAGGAGCGCGCAGATGAGCGGCGACCGAGGCGACCAGATCCCGCCGGCCGGCGACGCGGTCGCGATGTACCCGCCCAGCGCGGGCGGATCGCGACCGGGTGGTGACGTCGCGGCGGACATCGACGTCCGCGGCCTGACCGCCGGCTACGCGGACCGCCGGGTGATCGACGGCCTCGACTGCACGATCCCGGGCGGGCGGGTGACCGCGATCGTCGGGGCCAACGCCGGCGGCAAGTCGACGCTGCTGCGCGCGATCGCCCAGCTGATCCCGGCGACCGGCGAGGTCCGCCTGGGCGCGACCCCGCTGACCGGCCTGTCCCCGCGCGAGACCGCCCGGCGGGTCGGCTTCCTGCCGCAGTCGCCGACCCCGCCCGAGGGCCTGACCGTCGAGGAGCTGGTCCGCCGCGGCCGCTTCCCGCACCTGCGGTTCGGCCGGCGGCCGACGCGCCACGACCGCGAGCGCGTGGCCTGGGCGCTGGCGGTGACCGCGACCGACGCGCTGGCCGAGCGGCCGCTGGAGGCGCTCTCGGGCGGCCAGCGGCAGCGGGTCTGGATCGCGATGGCGCTGGCCCAGGACACCGGCGTGCTGCTGCTCGACGAGCACGTCCAGCTGGTGCGCCAGGTCCAGGTAGGTCGTCGGCTCGTCGAGCAG
>CAZFIQ010000050.1:9408-15663 GCA_964519185.1 uncultured Patulibacter sp. | reverse complement strand
GGAACACCTGCCCTCGCGGAAGGTGTTCCCACTTCCGTTACCACCCCCGCCTCACCGCCGACGGGGACCGACCCTAGGAACGACGAAACCCCAGCGGTTACTGGGGTTCCGGGGCAAGCGGCAGACGAGACTCGAACTCGCGACCCTCAGCTTGGGAAGCTGATGCTCTACCAACTGAGCTACTGCCGCAGCGCCCGCTGAGGATATCGCGCGGGTCGGCCCGGTGCACGACGGGGTCGCTTGCGGCGGCGACGGTCTACCGTTCAGGGTGATGCGTCGCTCCGCCGTTCCCGCGCTGCTCGGGTTGCTCGCCGTCGCCCTGATCGTGGTGCTGGCCTACGCGATGACCCGCACCTCCGACGACGACGAGCGCAGCCAGTCGCTGAGCGCCCAGGTCGAGGCCGGCAAGCTGGTCCCCGCCCCCGGCGCCGACGACGCGCGACCGCTGCTCGTCGGCGACGGCGAGGTCCAGCTCTCCGACTACCGCGGCCAGATCGTCGTCCTCAACTACTGGGCCTCGTGGTGCGACCCCTGCAAGCGCGAGGCCCCGGTGCTCGAGCGCACCTTCCAGCGGCTGCAGCGCGACGGCAGCGGCACCGTGCTCGGCGTGACCTACCAGGACGACCCGGTCGAGAGCCGCGCGTTCAAGCAGCGGCACGAGCTGACCTTCCCCTCCGTGACCGACCCCGGGCGCGTCCTGGCCCAGCAGTACGGCGTCTCGCAGATTCCCGAGACCTTCGTGATCGACCGCGAGGGACGGGTGCGGAGCATCGCCTACGGCGAGGTCACCCAGGAGTTCCTCGACCGTGCGCTCGAGCGCATCGGCGTCCCCGCGACCCGCTGACCCCGTGCCGTCGCCCGCCGCCGATCGTCCCCGCTCGCGTCCGCTGCGCGTCGCCTTCGTACTCGTGGTCGCGCTGCTGGCCGCCCTGATCGCAGCCCCCGCGGCCAGCGCCCAGACGACATCGCCCGCCGGCGCCGCGGCGACGACCGACGCAGCCGCGCCCGCCGCCGCCCCGAAGACCACCCTCGTCGAGGTCGAGAAGGAGCTGATGTGCTCGACCTGCCGCGTCCCGCTGGAGCAGTCCAACGCCCCGCAGGCGCAGCAGGAGCGCAAGACGATCGAGCGGCTGATCGCCCAGGGGCTGACCAAGGACGAGGTCATCGCCGAGATGGTCGAGATCTACTCCGAGTCGGTGCTGATCCACCCGCCGGAGGAGAGCGTCCGCACGCTGCGCTGGTTGATCCCCGCGCTGGCGGCGCTGATCGGTTTCTCGCTCGTCGCCTTCCTGGTGGTCCGCTGGCGCCGCGCGACCCGCGCCGCCACGGCGGCCGATGCGGATGACCCGACGGCCGGCTGGGTCGACGCGCCGGGCGGAGCGACCGACGACGACACGCCGGCGGCCCCGGCCGACGCCGACGACGCGCTGTCCGACGCCGACCGCGCCCGCCTGGACGCGGACCTCGACCGCTATGCGTGACGGGGTCCTCGGCGGTGCTTGAGCCGACGATCTTCGCCGCCTTCGCGGCCGGGCTGCTGTCGTTCGTCTCGCCCTGCGTGCTGCCGCTCGTCCCGGGCTACCTGTCGGTGCTGACCGGCGGCGAGAGCATCCGGCCCGCGGGCGAGCGCCGGCGCGGCGCGATCCTCGGCCCCGCGGTGCTGTTCTGCCTGAGCTTCACCCTGATCTTCGTGATCCTCGGGTTGTTCGCGCGCGGGCTCGGCGCGCCGCTCGCCGGGTCGCGGCAGACGCTCGACGTGATCGCCGGCGTGCTGCTGATGACGATGGGCGTGATCTACCTGGCGTCCCCGTTCGTCCCGCTGCTCAACCGCAACCTGCGCCCCGAGGTACTGCTGCGCAAGGCCGGCAGCGGCACCGGCGGGCCGATGGTCGCCGGGATGGCCTTCGCGGTCGCCTGGACCCCGTGCACGGGGCCGATCCTCGGGGCGATCCTGACCGCGGCCGCGACCCAGAGCGGGTTCGGCGGCGGCGCGTTCCTGCTGCTCGCCTACAGCCTGGGCCTGGCCGTTCCTTTCCTGGCCGCGGCGCTGGCGTTCGAGAAGGTCACCGGCGCGGCCAAGCTGCTGCGCGACCACTACCACGTGATCACCGCGGTCGGCGGCGTGATGCTGATCGTGGTCGGCTACCTGGTCGCGACCCACGAGATGACCCGGCTGGCCGCCGAGGCCAGCCGGCTGGTCGACGACCTGGGCCTGCGCGGGGTCATCCGCTTCTTCGAGCGCTGAGGTCGCGGACGGGCCGGTCGTTACGTCACCTTCGGTACCTCAGAGGTACCGAAGGTGAGGTGGTCGCGCGGCGCTCGGCCGCCGACGGCGCACCGCCCACCAACGCGGTCGCGACGGTGGCTACATCTTGTCCGGCGCGCCGACGCCGAGCAGCGTCAGTGCCGACTTCAGCACGCCCGCGGTGGCCGCGCAGAGGTCGAGGCGGCGCCGCCGGACCTCGGGGTCCAGGTCCGCCGCCAGCACCGGGCAGTCGCGGTAGAAGGCGGTGAAGTCGCGGGCGAGCGCCAGCGCGTAGGTCGTCAGCCGGTGCGGCGCGCGGCGGGCGGCGGCCTCCGCCACCTCGTCCGGCCACGCCAGCAGCGCCAGCAGCAGCTCGCGCTCGCTCGGGACGATCGGCCCCGTGGTCTCGGTGGGGTTCTCGCGCGCGGCGGTGGTCTCCCCCGCGGCGGCGCGACCGAGGATCGAGCGGATCCGCGCGTGCGCGTACTGGACGTAGTAGACCGGGTTCTCCGCGGACTGCTCGCGGGCCTCGGTCAGCTCCAGGTCGATCGTCGTGTCGTGCGAGCGCGCCAGCAGGTACCAGCGGGCCGCGTCGACGCCGATCTCGGCGACCAGGTCGTCGAGCGCGACGAACTCCCCCGCGCGCTTGCTCATCTTCGCCCGCTCGCCGTTCTCGTAGAGGTTGACGAACTGGGTGATCAGCAGCTCGATCCGCGCACGGTCGCCGCCGAGCGCCTCGAACGCGGCCTCGATCCGGGCGACGTAGCCGTGGTGGTCGGCGCCGAGCACGTCGATCACGCGGTCGTAGCCGCGGGTCCGCTTGTCGTGGTGGTAGGCGACGTCGGAGGCGAAGTACGTCGGCCGGCCGTCGGAGCGGACCAGCACGCGGTCCTTGTCGTCGCCCGCGTCAGTCGTGCGCAGGAACAGTGCGCCGTCCTGCTCGTAGCTCTGGCCCAGGTCCGTGAGCACGGCGAACGCGGCGTCGACGGGGCTGACGCCGCCGTCGGCCGCGGCGTGCAGCGACTTCTCGGAGAACCACTGGTCGAACGCGGTCCCGAACGCCTCCAGCGACGCCTTCTGCTGGGCGACCATCAGCGCGATGCCCGCCGTCGCGACCTCCTCGACGGGCCGGGTCGCCGCGTCGGGGATCTGCGCGGCGACCTCAGCCACGTAGTCGCCCTGGTAGCCCTCCTCCGGCGGCTGCTCACCGCGCGCCCGGGCCTGCAGCGACAGGCCGAACAGCTGGACCTGGTTGCCGAAGTCGTTGACGTAGTACTCGCGGTGGACGCGGTGGCCGTGGAAGGTCAGCAGGTTGGCGAGCGCCGACCCGAACGCCGCGCCGCGCGCACCGCCGATGTGGACCGGTCCGGTCGGGTTGTTGGAGACGAACTCCAGGTGGATCGACTCCGCCTCCGCGACGCCCCCGCGGCCGTACGCGTCGCCGGCCGCCAGCAGCTCGGCCAGGGCGCCCAGCAGCCAGCCGTCGGAGAACCGCAGGTTGAGGAACCCGGGCCCGGCGGTCTCGATCCCGGCCAGCTCGTCGCCCAGGTGCTCCTGCAGCGCGACGGTCAGCCGCTCGGCGATCATCGGCGGCGCGGCGCCGACGATCTTCGGCAGCAGCATCGCGGCGTTGGTCGCGTAGTCGCCGTGGGCCGCCTGCTTGGGGCGCTCCAGCGACGGCGCGGACTTCGGCCGCTCTCCGCCGGTGACCGCCAGCACGGCGTCGTCGAGGACGGTCCGCAGGCGGTGCAGCGGGGAGGCAGGGGACGCAGCGTTCACGGGCAGGAACGATACGACGCATGCGCTTCGCGCGGTGCGTCCTACGCATGCCGTCCTAGTGGTGGTACGGCTCGCCGCGCAGGATCCGGTGGGCGCGGTAGAGCTGCTCGAGCGCGATCACGCGCGCCAGCTGGTGCGGCAGCGTGATCGGCCCGAACGAGACCCGCTCGTCCGCGCGCTCCAGATCGAGCCCGTCGGCCCCGCCGATCACGAAGCAGAGGTCGCGCCCGCTCGCCCGTCGCTGCTCGAGCCACGTGGCCTGGGCGACGCTGTCGCGGGCCGGCGCGTCGATCGCCAGCAGCACGCAGTGCGCGCGCTCCGGGACCCGCCGCGCGACCTGCTCGGCCGTCGCGTCGTCGCGCAGCTCGATCGACTCGAGCTTGACGTACGGGCGGAGCAGCTTCTCGTAGTGCGCGATGTCGTCGACGTACGGTGCACGCGCGCGACCGACGACCACCAGCGTGACCCTCACCGGGCGACCTCCCCGCGGTTCCCACGCACCGGGCCCCGCGACCGGAAGCTGAAGTACCCTGGAGGACGGCACCGCGCGAACCCGCCGCTCCCGCCTTCCGGGGGCGGCTCGGCGGTCCGGACTCGCGCCCGCGTCGTCGACCGGCCGACCGGAAGCCCTGCGTTCTGCGCCATCCCCACCGAGTATGCACGTCGCCGTCATCTCCGACATCCACGGCAACCGCCACGCGCTCGACGCCGTGCTGGCCGCCGCCGACGATCACGGCTGCGACGAGGTCTGGTGCCTCGGCGACATCGTCGGCTACGGGGCCGATCCGAACGGCTGCTGCGCGACCGTCCGCCGCTTCGCCTCCGTCTGCCTGGCCGGCAACCACGACCTGGCCGCGATCGGCGCGCTGTCGACCGCCGAGTTCAGCCCCGACGCGTCCGCCGCGACGGCGTGGACGGCCGACGCCCTGACCGCCGAGCACCGCAGCTGGCTGGCCGGCCTCCGCCCCGACGCCCGGGTCCGCGGATTCCAGCTGGCGCACGGCAGTCCGCTGCACCCGGTCTGGGAGTACCTGCTGACGCCCGACCAGGCGGAGGCGTCGCTGGCGGTCTTCGACGACCAGGTTGGCCTGGTCGGGCACAGCCACGTCGCGCTGGCCTTCTCCCGCGACGGTGGCGGGCCGGTCGTCCGCGACGACCACGCCGACGGCGACGAGGTCCGCTTCGGCGCCCGGCGCTGGCTGCTCAACCCCGGCAGCGTCGGGCAGCCGCGCGACGGCGATCCGCGGGCCGCCTGGCTGGAGCTCGACGTCGACGCCGGACGCGCCGTCTGGCGTCGCGTGCCGTACGACGTCGCCGGTGCCGCCGCCGCGATCGGCGACGCCGGGCTGCCGAGGTCACTGGCGGTCCGACTGCACGACGGTCGGTAGCCTTGTGCGGATCAATCGCTCCATGAGATCTCCCCGGCTGCTGCTCCCCGTCCTGCTGTGCTCGACCGTCGCCCTCGCGGGTTGCGGCAGCTCCAGCCTGCTCGACGGCAGCTCCGCCGAGGACCTCCAGGCGAGCATCGAGCGGGTCCAGCGGGCGGTCGACGACGGCCGCTGCAGCGAGGCGATGGCCGCCGCGACGGAGGGCCTGCAGCGGGCCGACGACCTGCCGTCGACGGTCGACCGCGACCTGGCCGCCCGGATCCGCCAGGGCTTCCAGGAGCTCGAGCAGCGGATCCCGAGCGACTGCACGCCGCAGCAGACCACCACGACCGAGCCGCCGCCGGTCACGACCGACACGACGACCGAGGAGGAGCCGCCGCCGGTCACCACCACCGACGAGGCGCCGCCGACCACCACCGAGCAGCCGCCGACGACGACCGACGTCCCGCCGGAGACCACCACCGACGACGAGGTTCCGCTCGGCGACGAGGGCTCCGGGGGCACGCCGCCGGTGACCGACGACGAGGGCGACCCCGCGGTGCCGCGGAGCATGCGCGAGCTGCAGCAGGCCGGTCGTGAGGCGCGCAAGCGCCTGCGGGAGGCCATGCGCGAGGCCGAAGAGGCGTTCCGGGGCATCGGATGAGCAAGGACCTGCTGGTCAACCGCTACGAGCTGGGTGAGCGCCTGGGCAGCGGCGGCATGTCGACGGTCCGGCTGGCGTTCGACAAGCGGCTGGAGCGCCACGTCGCGGTCAAGCTGCTGGCCGAGCACCTGGCCGACGATCGCCAGTTCGTCTCGCGCTTCCGCCGCGAGGCGCTGTCGGCCGCCCGCCTGGTCCACCCG
>CAZFIQ010000050.1:1971-9398 GCA_964519185.1 uncultured Patulibacter sp. | reverse complement strand
CGACGAGGCGGTCTCGATCGTCGGACAGGCCGCCCGCGGGCTCGACCACGCGCACCGCAACGGCGTGATCCACCGCGACGTCAAGCCGGGCAACATCCTGCTCGGCGACGACGGCTCGGTCAAGATCGCCGACTTCGGGATCGCCAAGGCGATGGCGGAGGAGTCGGGCATCACCCAGATCGGCTCGGTCGTGGGCACCGCCAGCTACCTGGCACCGGAGCAGGCGACCGGCGGCGAGATCGGCCCCGCGGCCGACATCTACGCGCTCGGCGTGGTGACGTACCAGATGCTCGCGGCGCGGCTGCCGTACGAGGCGGAGTCGCTGACCGCGCTGGCGCTCAAGCAGCAGCGCGAGGCACCGCCGCTGCTCGACCAGCTGAACGCCGAGGTCCCCGCCGAGGTCGCCCTCGTCGTCGACCGGGCGCTCAGCCTGGACCCCGCGATGCGCTACGCCAGCGCCGAGGCCTACGCGAACGCGCTGGACGACGGGCTCAACGGCGTCGGGCCGCAGGAGGACCGGACCCGGGTCGTGCACCCGGTCACCGGCGCCACCGCGATCGTTCCGCGCCAGCAGATCGAGGACATCTCGCGCGACTTCGGCGACGACACCGCCGACCACACGCTGATGCAGCCCGCGGCGGCGCGCCGGACCCCGCGCGAGGCGCGACCGGTCACGCCCGCCGGCGGCTGGGCCCAGAGCTCGGCGGCCGCACAGCCGCCGCGGCGCGGAGCCGTCGGGAGGGTCTTCCGCGTGCTGCTGATCGCGGTCCTGATCGCCGCGATCGTCGGCGGCGCGATCTACTACGTCGCGGGGCAGCAGGTGGCGCCGCGGCTGACCGACGTCGCCGGCGAGACCGTGCAGGACGTCAGCAACAAGCTCGACCAGCTGATCCGCGACAACATCAAGTAAGGACCTATCCCTATAGGTTCGCGGTCCGTGCCGGCCGGGGACACGTCGGATCTCGCTCCCGGGCCCCTCAATCAGGCAACCAGCCTGGTTCTCGGAACCCGGAAACGATCTCCTCGGTCCCCGACCACCACGACTCCACGCCCCTACAGGGATAGGTCCTAAGGACGGACGCTCCGCTCCGTCCCGCCCGGCCTACGGCAGGATCCCGCCGCGGATCGCCGCGGCCTCGTCGGGCAGCCGGCCGTCGACGATCGCCTGGCGCAGCCGCTGCATGACGCGCGACACGAACGCCAGGTTGTGCTGCGTCAGCAGCCGCATCCCCAGCAGCTCGCGGCTGTGGACCAGGTACCGCAGGTAGCCGCGGCTGAAGCCGTGCGCGCACGCGGGACAGGGGCAACCCTCGCAGAGCGGCTCGTCGCTGGACTTCCACTTCGCCTGGCTCAGGTCGACCCGCCAGCGCTTCGCCGGGTCCGGCACGAGCGCCATCCCGTGGCGACCGAGGCGCGTCGGCATCGCGCAGTCGAACGTGTCGATCCCCTGCTCGACCCCGCGCACCAGGTCGTCGATCTCGCCGATCCCCAGCAGGTGGCGCGGCTTCTGCGGCGCGACCCGGTCGAGCCGGCCGGTCGTCCAGCCGACGACCTCGTTCATCTGGTCCTTGCTCTCCCCGAGCGATCCGCCGATCGCGACGGCGTCGCAGCGGGACGCGGCCACGTGCTCGGCGGCCTCGGTCCGCAGGTCGTGGTGGACGCCGCCCTGGACGATCCCGTAGACCAGCTGCCAGTTCGGAGCGTGCTGCTCGTGCCAGGTCAGGCAGCGCTCGAGCCAGCGGTGGGTGCGCTCGGTCGAGCGGGCCGTGTACTCGCGGTCGACGTGGAACGGCGTGCACTCGTCGAAGACCACCGCCAGGTCGGTACCGAGCGCGGCCTGGACCTCCATCGAGCGCTCCGGTGACAGGTACTGCTTCGAGCCGTCGAGGTACGACCGGAAGGCGACGCCACCCTCCTCGATCCGGTCGATCCGACCGTGCGACGCGGTCGCCTGGGGACCGGTCGGGTCGCGCCGCCGGCCCTTGATCTCGTCGGCGACGGTGCCGTGCCCCATCGAGAAGACCTGGAAGCCGCCGGAGTCGGTGAGGATCGGCCCGTCCCAGCGCATGTAGCGGTGCAGCCCGCCGTGCTCCCGGATGTGCTCGTGCCCGGGCGTGAGCATCAGGTGGAAGGTGTTGCCCAGGACGATGTCGAAGCCGAGGTCGGCGACCTCGGTCGGCAGCATCCCCTTGACCGTCGCCTTGGTCGCCAGCGGGACGAAGGCCGGGGTCCGGATCGGCCCGTGCGCGGTCTCGATCACGCCGGCCCGCGCCTGCAGGCCGTCGGCCGCGGCGGTCGCCTCGATCCGGAAGACCTCGCGCGGGCGTTCGGCGGCGGGCCGCGGCGGAGCGTCGAGGTCGGGCGCGGGACGATCAGCGGGCGCGGGCATGCCCGGCCATCGTACGGGCCCGTCGGGCTGCGGCGCGGCGCCCGTCCGACGTGTCCGGCCGGATCACGAGGGGCGCGGCAGCACGGGGTCCCGGCCCAGCACCGGCGCCCGCAGCACCGGCCCCAGGTCGTGTATCCGCTCGACCAGCTGGCGCGGCGACACCCCCTTGGGGATCTCCAGCCGCACCAGGCCGCGGTGCTCTCCGAGCGTCGACCCGGAGCTGCCGGAGTAGATCACGATCGCCGCCGCCGGCACCGCCGCGTGCAGCCCGACGATCAGCTCCCCGGGCGGCGGACCGGGCATGCCGAGGTCGGTCACGATCACCTCCGGCCGGGCGTCGGAGGCCACCGCCAGCGCCTCGTCGCCGTCGGCCACCGAGGCGACCAGCGCCAGCGTCGGATCGCGCATGAAGCAGAGCCGCAGCAGGTCGCGCAGCTCCGGCACGTCGTCGCAGACCATCACCCGCAGCGGGGCGCCGTTGGTGCCCGTCATGGTGCTCCCGGCAGGTCGATCACGATCCGGGTCGGGTCGTCCGACTCCACCGCTCCCCCGTGCGCCGCTGCGATCCGCCGGGCGATCAGCTCGCCCGCGCCGGCACCGACCAGCGGACCGCTACCGCGTCCCGCGCCGACCAGCCCGCCGGCCGTCGGGGCCGCGTCGTCGGCGATCGTCAGCCGGACCCGCCCGTCAGCGGAAAGCTCGGCCCCGACCGCGACCCGGACCTCCGGCTGGCGGACCCGGCGGGCCGCGGCGGCCCGCAGCAGCTGCCGGAGCAGGCAGGCCAGCTGCGCCTCGTCGCCGACGATCGTCGGCGACGACCGGGCCAGCTCGACCCGCAGCGACGCGCCGTCGCTGCCCAGCTCGGCGATCGCCCGTTCGACCAGTGCCGCCAGCTCGTGCCGCTGCGGTCGCGGCTCGCGGGCCGCCAGCCGCGTCAGGTCGAGCAGGTCCTCGACCACCCGGCGCACGCGGCCGATCCCGCCGTCGAGCGCATTGAGGATCGCCTCGTCGACGGTGTCGTCCTCGCGCAGCAGGTCGACGTAGCCGCCGACGATCGTGACCGCCTCGCCGAGCTGGTGGCTGCAGGCGTCCGCGACCGCGTCGACGGTCCGCGCAGGAGCCGGATCGTGCGCGCCGCCGGCCATCAGTCGTCGTCCGCGACGACGAGCTCGGCGCGGATGTGGCGCGCGACCTCGACCGCCTCCGCCCGCGTGTTGACGCCGAGCTTGCGCAACAGGTTCTTCACGTGGGACCGCACCGTCTCCGGGCTCAGCACCAGTGCGTCGGCGATCTGCTCGGTCGAGCGCTCGCGGCACAGCAGGTCGAGGACCTCCCATTCACGGTCCGTCAACGGGCTGACCACCGGCCGCATGCCGGTGGTGTCCTCGCGCACCCGACGCAGGTGCTCGACCAGCCGCATCGTCAGCCGCGGTGAGACCACCGCCTCGTCGGCGATCGCCCGCATCAGGGCCTGCGGCAGGTCCGCGATGTCGATCGTCTTGCTGAGGAAGCCGGCGGCGCCGGCCCGCAGCGCGAGCAGGCCCAGATCGTCGTCGTCGTAGGCCGTCAGCACGATCACCTTGGTGTCCGGCACCGCGGCGACCGCCTCGCGGGTGGCCTCGACCCCGTCCATGCCGGGCATCACGACGTCCATCAGCAGCACGTCGGGCCGGTAGTGGGCGGCCAGCTCGATCGCCTCGCGGCCGCTGGACGCCTCGGCGATCACGGTGATTCCGGCGGCCTGCAACGCGTCGCGGACCACCCGGCGGGCCATCGGGTCGTCGTCCGTGATGATCACCCGTAGGGACACCCGCTCGAGCCTCCTCGTCACTGGTCGCGGTGCGCGTCCGAGACACCGCAAACACGGTGTTCCTGAACAGTCCTATCACGGTCGTCCGAGATCCGTGCGAAAACGGCCGAACGTCGGTCCCGCGCGTCCGCGCGCGAGTCGCTCACGAGGGCCGCCCGGCCCACAGACGCCGGTACAGGTCGGTCCGCCGGTCGGCCGTCCGCGTGAGCGTGTAATCGGCGATCACCCGCTGACGACCGGCGCGCCCGAACGCGATCCGCTGGTCCGCGCGCGTCAGCAACCCGGCGATCGCCTGGCCGACCTCTGCCGGCCTCGCCGGGTCGACCAGCAGGCCGGTGGTCGGGTCGACCAGCTCGGTGGCGCTGCCGGCCCGCGCCGCGACCACCGGCAGGCCGCAGGCCATCGCCTCGAGCACGGCGCTCGACAGGCCGTCCTGGACCGAGCAGGTGACGTACAGGTCAGCGCACCGCAGCAGCGGCGCGACGTCGTCGACCGGTGGCCGGAAGACCACCCGATCGGCCACGCCCGGAGCGCCCGCCATCGCCTCCAGCCGCTCGCGCTCCGGTCCGTCGCCGACGATCAGCAGCGTCCCCGGGGCCGCCGCGTAGGCCGCGATCACGCGGTCGATCCGCTTGCCCGGCTCCAAGCGCCCCGCGGTGATCGTCAGCGGTCCCTCGGGCGGGAGCCCCAGCCGGCGCCGACGCTCGCCGAGCGACGGGCCGTCGTCCGCCGGTGGGCGGAAGTGCCCGATGTCGACCCCGTGCGGTATCCGCACGACGCGCCGCCGGTCCGCCCCCGCCGCCACCAGCTCCTGCTCCATCGTCCGGCTGACGCAGACCAGCGCCGCGGCATCGTCGAGCAGGCCGCGCAGCCGCGACTCGCCCTGTGGCTCGGCCAGCAGCTGCGCCAGGTCGCCGTGCGGCCCGGACGTCAACGGCGTCAGGACGTGAGGACGCCGCAGGATCCGCGCCGCTCGGGCCGACGCGGAAGCGGCCGACGACAGGCCGTACCCGTGGACCACGTGCGGTCGGTCAGCGACCAGCCAGGCGACGGCCTGCGCACCGAACGTCCGCGAGCGGCCGGAGCCGGAGCGGGCCACCGGCAGGCGCACGATCTCCAGGTGATCGCGGCGCTCCCGCCGCGCGTGGTCGTGCCCGGTCCGGCGGGTCACCACCGTTGGCTGAACGCCGCGCGCCGCGAGCAGCGGCGCGAGTCGCTCGGTCTGCGTCTGCGTGCCGCCCAGCACCGGACGGAAGGCATCGATCGTCAGGGCGACGCGGAGCGGACCGTGCGGCGCCCGGACGTGGGCCCGGTGGCTCCCGGCTGGCACCGGGCGCTCACGGTTCCGCATGCTGCGATCGTCCTCAGGCGCGCACCGCGGACCGGGTGAGATTTCTCTGGCCGACGGGCAGAACCTCCCCCGTCCGGACCGGCTACGTCCCCCCGTGGACACCGTTCCCGTCGTCTTTGATTGCTCCCTGCGTGGCCCGCTCGGCCCTCGCCACTGCGTCGTCTGGCCCCTTGCTGGCGCGATCAGGCGTCGACGACCCGGCGAAGGACGATCCGGCGAGCACCGGAATCGGTGCTCGGTCCCCCAGCCGGAGGGCCACGCACCTCGGGCGGGCGGGCGTCGGTCCCCGGTGGGCGCCGGCCGCCCGCCCGTCCAACGTTCGGCCAGCGAGCCGGGCCGCGGGCGCGGGCCGCGGGGCGGAAGCACCCGGGTCGCGCGGCCTCCTAGGGCTCCAGCCCCGGCTCCAAGTCGGACAGCAGCCGCGCCCACACGCCCCCCAGCACGTCGCGCTCGTCGGCGCTGAGCCGGTCGAGGAACAGCGCCCGCACGTCGCTCAGGTACGCGCCGCGGGCGGCGTCCACCCGCTCCCGGCCCTCTGCGGTCAGCACCGCGTAGTAGCCGCGCGCGTCCTCGGGGCAGCGCTCGCGCTCGACCTGGCCCTCCCGCTCCAGGCGATCGATCAGCCGCGTCAGGCCGCTGCGGCTGAGGATCGCCAGCGACGCCAGGTCGGACAGCCGCATCCGTCCGCCGGGAGCGTCCGAGAGGTGCATCAGCACCTCGTAGGTCGAGTTCTGCAGGCCGTCGCGGGCCTCCAGCCGCTGCTCCAGCTCGCGCTGCAGCAGCGTGTAGGTCCGCAGCATCCCGCGCCAGGCGGCCAGCTCCTGGCGGTTCAGCAGCTCCAGGCGTACGGGGGCGTCTTCGGCGGGCACCGACCTATTGTTGCATCCGCAACGGTCGCCGCGGGCGATCAGCCCTCGGCGATCATCGTGCGACCGGTCATCTCCTCCGGCCGCTCGACGCCCAGCAGGTCGAGCACCGTCGGTGCGACGTCGGCGAGGATCCCCTCGTCGCGCAGCGTCAGGCCCTCCCGGGTGATCACGAACGGGACCGGGTTGAGCGAGTGCGCGGTGTTCGGCGATCCGTCCGGCTCGAGCATGTTGTCGGCGTTGCCGTGGTCGGCGGTGACGATGCAGACGCCGCCGCTCTGCTCGACCACCGCCACGACGTCGGCCAGGCAGGCGTCGACCGTCTCGATCGCCGCGACCGCCGCCGGGATCGACCCGGTGTGGCCGACCATGTCCGGGTTGGCGAAGTTGATGATCCCGAAGGTCGGCCCGTGCTCCCGCCACAGCCACACGAACGCGTCGGCCGCCTCGCGCGCCGACATCTCCGGCTTCAGGTCGTAGGTCGGGACGTCGCGCGGGCTGGGCACCACGTCGCGGTACTCGTCGCGGTGCTCCTCCTCGATCCCCCCGTTGAAGAAGTAGGTCACGTGGGCGTACTTCTCGGTCTCGGCGACGTGGACCTGGGCGCCGCCGGTCGCCTCGATCACGTCGGCCAGCGTGATCGCCGGATTGTGGGGCGGGAACGCGACCGGGAACGGCCACTCGGCCTTGAAGGTCGTCATGCAGACGTAGTCGTCGACGGCCACCGGGGCGACCGCGGGGTCCACGAGCGCCGGATCGGCGGCGGCCGCCTGACGGTCGACCTCGAGGAAGCCCGGCTCCGCCAGCGCCCGGCTGATCTCGCGGACGCGGTCGGGACGGAAGTTGAAGACGACGACCTTGTCCCCGGGGCGGATCGTCGCCTCGTCGCCGACCGCGGTGGCGGTCACGAACTCGTCGGTCTCTCCGCGGTCGTAGGCGTCGCGCACGGCCTGAACGGCGATGTCGGCGTGGTGCGACGCGCGGCCGTGGACGAGCAGGCCGCAGGCCTGC
>CAZFIQ010000050.1:0-1961 GCA_964519185.1 uncultured Patulibacter sp. | reverse complement strand
CCCCTCGAAGTGCCAGCGGCCCTCCGAATAGACGCGCGCATCGGCCCAGGCAGCCGTGACCTCGCCCAGGAACAGGTCGTAGGCCTGCTGGATCCGCTCCCAGCGCGAGTCGCGGTCCATCGCGAAGTAGCGGCCGATCACGGATCCGATGCGCGCGCGCCGACCGGAGGCGGGCCGGGAGGCCTCGGCGCACCAGCCCTCGACCGTCTCCAGGTAGCGCGCGCCCGACGTCGGCAGCGTGTCGCGGCCGTCGGTGAACGCGTGGACCACGACGTCGTCGACGCCGGCTTCGACCGCCGCGTCGATCAGCGCCTTCAGGTGGCCCATCGACGAGTGCACGCCGCCGTCGGAGACCAGGCCCACCAGGTGCAGGCGACGCGGTGCGGAGTCGGTCTGCTCGCCCCCGGCGAACGCGTCGCGCAGCGCCGCCATCTCGCGGATCGAGCCGTCGACGACGGCGTCGTCGATCCGCGCCAGATCCTGCTTGACGACGATGCCGGCCCCGAGGTTGAGGTGGCCGACCTCGCTGTTGCCCATCTGGCCCTCGGGCAGCCCGACGGCCGGGCCGCAGGCGATCAGCTGGGCGTGCGGGTAGCGGCTCCAGAGCGCGTCGAAGGTCGGCTTGCGCGCCAGGCTGACGGCGTTGCCCGGCCCGTCCGGGGCCAGGCCGAAGCCGTCGAGGATCACCAGGCAGACGCCCGGGGCCCAGTCGTCGCGCGTCACGCCGACCGTCGCGCTCATGCCCGTGCGCCCTCGATGATCCCGGCGAACGACGCCGGATCGAGCGCGGCGCCGCCGACCAGCGCGCCGTCGACGTCGGGCAGGCCGAGCAGCTCGACGGCGTTCTCCGGCTTGACCGAGCCGCCGTACTGGATCCGGATCGCCTCGGCGGCGCCGGCGGAGCGCCCGGCGACCAGCGAGCGGATGAACGCGCAGGCGTCCTGGGCCTGCTGCGGCGACGCGACCTTGCCGGTGCCGATCGCCCAGATCGGCTCGTAGGCGATCGTCACCTTCGCCAGGTCCTCGTCGGCGACGTCGGCCAGGCCCTCGGTGACCTGGACGCGCAGCACGTCCTCCGTCTCGTCGGCCTCGCGCTGGGCGTCGGACTCGCCGACGCAGAGGATCGGCTGCAGGCCGGCGTCGAGGATCTTCGCGACCTTGACCCGCAGCGCGGCGTCGGTCTCGTTGAAGTACTGGCGCCGCTCGGAGTGGCCGACGACGATCCCGTGGACCTCGAGCTCGTCGAGCATCGCGATCGAGACCTCGCCGGTGTAGGCGCCCTGATCGGCCTCGTGGACGTTCTGCGCGAAGACCTCGATCGAGGATCCGCGGGTCGAGTCGACGACCGCCTGGATCGCGGTGAACGGCACGCAGACCGCGATCTGCACGTCGTCGATCGCGCCGGCCAGCGGCAGCAGGCCGGTGATGAACGCCTCGGCCTCCTCGACCGTCTTGTGCATCTTCCAGTTACCGGCGACGAACGGGGTGCGCGACATCGAGGACCTCGGGTGGGTGACGGGTGGCGGGTGCGGTGCGGCTGGTCTCCCGGCCGCGGACGCGTCCCGGGAGCGACGACCGGGCACCCGCCGCGCAGGCGCCCGCTCGGAAGGGGTGACGCGGCGGATCAGCCGGCGCGCAGGACCTCGACGCCGGGCAGGGTCTTGCCCTCGATCAGCTCGAGCGACGCGCCGCCGCCCGTCGAGAGGTGCGTGACCTGGTCGCCCAGGCCGAACTGCTGGAGCGCCGCAGCGCTGTCGCCACCGCCGACGACGGTCGTCGCGGAGGTCTCGGCGACCGCCTCGGCCACCGCGCGGGTGCCCGGAGCGAACGGCGCCAGCTCGAACGCGCCCATCGGGCCGTTCCAGAAGACCGAGCCCGCGGAGAGGATCTCGTCGCGGTAGGCGGCGGCGGTCCTGGGACCGACGTCCAGGCCCCTCCAGCCCTCGGGCGTGTCCACGCCG
>CAZFIQ010000049.1:4284-15775 GCA_964519185.1 uncultured Patulibacter sp. | reverse complement strand
CCGCGACCAGACCGGAATCCCGGAGCACCGGCGGATAGATCCCGTGGGCGAGGTCGGCCAGGCTGGCGATCGCCGCCGCGGCGGCGGAGCTGGCGCGATCGATGCTCGCCGCTGCGGCCGCGGGCTCGGCGGGCAGCTGGGCTCGTGCCGAGCGCAGCTCGAGGGCCAGGGCGATCAGCTGCTGCTGCGCGCCGTCGTGGAGGTCGCGCTCGATCCGCAGGCGCTCCTGATCCGCGATCTCGACCGTGCGGGCCCGCGCGGCGCGCAGCTGGCGGTTGGACTCGCGAACGTCGGCGATCGTCGCCTCGAGCTCGCCGCGCAGCCGCTCGTTGCGCAGCGACAGCCCCAGGTGGCGGGTCAGCTCGGTGAGCATCCGCCCGTCGGCGGTGGTGAAGTCGCCGGCGGGGCCGGGACGCTCGACGACCAGCAGGCCGAGCGACTCCCCGCCGTTGACGATCGGGGCGATCCGGAGCGGACCTCCACCGCGCCCGTCGAGCAGCGCGGGAAGCCAGATCCGACCCCACGCGGGGCCGAAGACGTCCGGCTTGCGCAGCTGCTTGCGCTCGGCCGTGCCGAGCGCCATGCGATCCCCCTCGCCGATGTGGGGCAGCGCCACGACGCGCACCAAGTCGTCGCCGGCGACGAGCCAGACCTCCGCGCGCTCGGCCCCGAGCGCGCTCCGCAGGGCCTCGGCGATCTGGAGCAGCATCTCGTCGGCGGGGATCGCCGGGCCGAGCCGAGCGGTGAAGCGGCGGAGCACGGCACCCGCTCCGGAGCGGGTGCCCCGGCGACGGCGGCCGGCGAGCGGGATACGGCTCCGGCCTGGTCGTCTCATCCGCCGACGTTCGTGGGGTCGGGCACGATCCGGCCGTCGCGCATCGGGACGATCCGGTCGGCGGCGGCTGCGACCCCGGCGTCGTGGGTGACGAGCAGGATCGTCTGTCCGGCGGCGTGCAGCCGACGGAGCAGCTCGAGGATCTCCGCTCCGCCGGCCGAGTCGAGAGCGCCGGTCGGCTCGTCGGCGAGCAGCAGGGTCGGGTCGTTGGCCAACGCCCGTGCGATGGCGATGCGCTGGCGTTGGCCGCCCGAGAGCATCGGCGGAACCGCATCCGCCTGGGAGGCGAGCCCGAGCAGGCCGAGCAGATCACGGGCCCGCCGTTCCGCGTCGCGCCGGCGGACGCCGACGAGCAGCAGGGGCATCGCCGCGTTCTCCAGCGCGGTCATCGTCTCGAGCAGGTTGAAGAACTGGAAGACGAGCCCGACGCGCCGTCGGCGGAGGCGGGCGACCATGGCCTCCGGCTGGCCGGTCACGAGCTCGCCGTCGATCGCGATCGTGCCCTCGTCGGCGGATTCGAGGCCGGCGACCAGGTTCAGCAGCGTCGACTTCCCGCAGCCGGATGGGCCGGTCAGCGCGCAGAACTCGCCGCGGGCCAGCTCGAGCGTCAGGCCACGGACCGCGCGGACAGGCGACTGCTCCGTCTCGAAGGACTTGAAGACGGAGTCGACGCGGAGGACGGCGGGCATGATCGGAGCGGGGAACCCCCGCGGGTGGGCGGCGACGCGCGGCGAGGCGCGACGCGATCGCGCCGTCGCGCCAAGAGTGCCAGCGCGGCCGGGGGTGCGCAAGTCACCGGCCGGCGATCAGTGCCAGCACGTAGACCGTCCCAGCGGCAGCCCGGTTGAACAGCATCGTCGTCGCTGCGACCGTCGAAGCTCGTGGTCGAGCGCATCATCAGCACCTGCTTCCGCACGATCGGCCGGCCACGGTGTCGCTGGTCGCTGGCCGCCCTGACGCTGGTCGCGACGCTGGGGGCGGCCGCGGAGGGGTCCCGGGCGTCGCTGACCTGGCAGGCCCAGACCCTGTCGGCCGCGGGGGCCAACGCCACGACGCCGCGGCTGGCGGTCAGTCGCAGCGGGCACGGAGTCGTCACGTGGGGCCGCGCGGGCGTCCGCAGCGCGGCGTTCCGGGCCCCCGGGGAGTACGTCGCTCCGGCCGCCTCGACGCTCGCGGTCGCCGACGTCGACCGGGCCATCGACGGACGCGGTCGAGTGATCTTCCTGGCGACCAGCGGTGGCCTGCGGTACGCGATCCGGTCGCCCGGGCAGCCGGTCGGCGCCTTCGCCGCGGTTCCCGGCGCCAGCGGCACGATCAGCGCGGCGCGGGTGGCGGCGAACGACGCCGGTGACGCAGTCGTGGTCTGGGCCGAGGTCGTCGGCTCGAACTCGCGCCTGATGTCGTCCGTGCTCGGGGCCGACGGTCGGCTCGGCTCGGCGCAGTCGTTCGCGACCGTGTCCGGACTGCCGCGCGGGCTCGACCTGGCCGTCGACGCCCGCGGCAACGCCCTGGCGGCCTGGGGCATCGACGGAGGCAGCAGCTTCGTCGTCGACTACGCGTACCGGTCCGCCGGGGGAACCTTCGGGGCCCCCGCGCGGCTCTCCGCACCCGGACAGAACGCCGACTCGCCGGACGTGGCGATGCACGACGACGGCCGTGCGGTCGTCGTCTACAGCTCGGACTTCGAGGTCTGCGGATCGTGCGGTCCGGGTGGGACGCGCAGCCGGCAGACCTTCCTGGTGACCGCAGCCGATCTGACCGCGGGCACGGTGACCGCGCGAGCCCCGTTGACCGCGTGGCCGAGCTACGGCCGTAACGACCCGCGGCCACAGGTGGCGATCGATGCGACCGGTGCGACCCAGGTGGCCTGGCGGGGGCTGTGGGCTCCGCGCGAGGCCGAGGTCTACACCCGGGTGCGGCCGGCCGCTGGGAGCTTCGGGGCGGCGATCGCGCACGCCCGGGCGCCGGGAACGATCGACGCGATCTTCGCGGAGGACCTGCGGCTGCAGCCGCAGCTCGCCGCCGGCGGCGCCGGAGCGATCGCCGCGTGGGACCGCGACATCGGCGGGGTGCGGGAGATCGAGTCGGTGGAGCGGGTCGACGGGGGCCCGTTCGCGGCGCGGCAGGTCCGTTCGGCGGAGGATCTGGGCGCCCGCGACCAGATGGTCGCGATGGACGGGACCGGCACGGCGGTCGTCGCCTGGGTCGGCAGCGACGGTGCGAACGACCGTCTGCGGATCGCGTTCGGGTTCGCTCCCGTGCCGCCAGGGCCGGAACCGCCGTCGCCCGGCGAGCCGCCCGTGGTCCCGCCGCCGGCCGTTCCGCCCGGCGAGCCGCCGCCTCCGCCGGAGCCGCCGGAGCCGATCGCGATCACGCCGGCACGGCCGATCAAGCGCGGGGCGGCGACCGTGCTGACGGCCCAGGTCCCGGCGGACACGATGCGGCTGGAGTGGCAGGTCCCCGGCGGGGCGATCACGGGCACCGTCGTCGGCGGCGCGCTCCAGCGCAGCGTGCGGTTCCGGTCCCCGACGCGGCCGCACGTCGTCCGGGTGCGGGCGATCGGGCCCCGCGGAACGCAGACCTTCAGCCGCGAGCTGGCGGGCGTCCCCGCTCCGGCCGACGCCGGAGACGCGGCGATCCTCAAGGCGCTCGCCCGGGTGCCGGACGTCGTGGCGGCGGGACACACCGACGTCCTGATCGCCCGCGCCGGTGCGCGGGCCCGTCAGGCGGGGAGCGGACCGTGCGCGGTCACGGTGCAGGCGGCGGCCAGCCGCTTCAGCGGCTGCCTGAGACCGGTCGAGTCGGTGGCCGACCTACCCGCGGCCGAGCGTGGGATCCTCGACCAGCTGGCGGGAACGCTGAAGCTGGAGCGGCGGTCGGCGGTCGTCGATCGCGCGCTCGCGCTCGCCGATCCGTTCGTCGCACGGTCGTCGGTCGCGCTCGCCGACGGGTTCCCGATCGCTCCGCGGGGCGGCGCGTCGGTCGTGCTCGCCGCCGACGTCGGCGCGATCGCCAGCTCCAACGCGACGGTGCGGGTGGGCGGGGTCGACGTCTCGCCCCGCGGCGGGTTCGTGCTGCCGCTCGACCCGAAGCGGGCTGAGATCCCGTTCGGGACGATTCCGCGGCCGCCGTCGCTGCCGAAGATCGGCGGCTTCCCGATTGTCGGCGATCTCGACGTCAAGCTCGTCGACGGCGTGGCCCAGGTCACCGGCAAGCTCCAGCTCCCGTCGTTCCTGCGCCGGGCCGGAGGAGACGCGCAGGCCCAGGTCACGCTGCGGGCGACCAGCGACCGGTTCGTGGTCGACGACCTGACGATCGGCCCGATGGACGTCCAGCTCGGCGCGCTTCGGGTCGACGCCTTCCGGCTCGCCTACCGTCGGGCCAGCGACGAGTGGCAGGGCCAGGGGCGGGCGTGCGTCGCCAGCGGCGTCTGCCTGGACATGGTGCCGCCCAACGGGCAGATCAAGATCAAGGACGGCCGGCTGGACTTCGCCGGGGCGAGCCTCGGCTTCCCGCCGCCGGGCGTCCCGCTGTTCGCCGGAGTCGGGCTGGAGCGGATCGGCTTCGGCGTCGGACTCGGGCCGACCCGTTTCACCGGCAACGCGTTGCTGAGCTTTGCCCAGATCCTGACGATCGACGGGCGCCTGGTGGTCGCGTTCCCGACGGTGTCGAGCCCGTACCGGTTGGTCCGCGACGAGGTCGGCGGAGGCTTTCCCGCACACCTCTACAGCGTGCCGCGGACGGGCACGACGATCGGCGTCAGCGCCGATGCGGCGCTGCGCCTGCCGGTCGGCGGCTCGGTGCCGCTGGCCAACGCCTACGTCCTCTACGAGGCCCCCGGCTACCTGGCGTTCGGCGGGGGCTTCGACGCCGATGTCGTCGGGGTCGTGTCGCTGCGGGGCGGCGTCACCGGCGAGTTCGACACGCGCGCTGGCACCTTCCAGATCGCCGGTAACGTCCGTGCCTGCGTCGTCGACGTCGTCTGCGCGGGGGCGATCGCCGTCGTCTCGCGAGGAGCAGGCGGGACCGGTGGCGCCGGGGCCTGCATCGACGTCGGTCCGCTGAGCGTCGGCGGGGGCGTGCAATGGCAGCGGGTCAGCGCGCCGTTCATCTGGCCGTTCGACGGCTGCAAGTGGTCGCGCTTCACCGCGGTCGTGCGCTCACGGTCGGTGCACGCGCCGCCCCCGGCGATCGACGTGGTCCGCGGGGAGCCCGGTCGCGCGCTGCGGCTCGACGGCGCCCAGGGGGCACCGCGGATCCGGGTCGCCACGCCCGACGGCACGGTGCTCGAGAGCCCGGCGGGTCCGGGCTTGGTCACGAGCCCGGACGGGGCGGTCCGGATCCTGCGGTCCGAACGGCTCGGCCAGGTCGTCGTCGGGGTCACCGGCGCACGGCCGGGCCGCTACGCGGTCGAGGCGCTGCCGGGGTCCCCGCCGATCACCGGCGTGGCGCAGGCCACGGATCAACCGGCCGCGCGGATCCGCGCGCGTGTCGAGGGTGGGGGCGAGCGCCGGGTGCTGCAGTACGACGTCGGACGCCGAGTGGATCAGCGTGTGACCTTCGTCGAGCTGACGGCGGGCGGCGGCGCCCGAACGATCGGGGTCGTCGCCGGCGGCGGCCGCGGCGCGCTCCGCTTCCGGCCGGCCCCGGGGACCGGTACGCGGCGCGTGGTGGCGAACTTCGAGCTGGCGGGCCTGCCGGCGGAGTCCCGCACCGTCGCCCGGTTCACGCCGCCCTCACCGCGCCTCCGGCGCCCGGGTGGCCTCCGCGTCCGCCGGGACGGCTCGCGGCTGCGCGTGAGCTGGCGGGCGGTGCCGGGCGCCGATCGCTACGAGGTGGTGATGACCCCGGCGGCGGGACCGCAACGCGTCCTGCGGACCACGCGGCCGCGCGCCGTGCTCGCGCGGGTCGCCCGCGCCACCAGCGGCCGGATCACCGTCCGAGCGGTCGCGCCGCTGAGGGAGAGCACACGCAGCGCCGTCCGCGTGCGGCCGGCGGCGGCCCGTCGCGGCGCCTTCCGGGCACTTCCGCGGTGCCAGCGTCAACAGCGCCTGGTCTGCCGGGCGCCGCGCCGAAGCTGACGGTCGACGGGGTTCGCCCGCGCCGGTCGATCTCTGTCGACCCATGCGACAGAAGTCGACAAGCCGAGCGACGCGGGATCGTCTCCCTCGCCGCGGCTACAGTCCGACGAACCGGCCGTTCTCCTGCAGCAGCTCGCCATCGGCCAGCAGGCGGCCGCCGTCGCGCAGGTCGCAGATCAGGTCCCAGTGCAGCGCCGACTCGTTGGTGCCGCCGGTCTCCGGGTAGGAGCGGCCGATCGCGGTGTGGACGGTGCCGCCGATCTTCTCGTCGAAGAGGATCACGCCGATCGCCCGCTCGATCCCGAAGTTGGTGCCGATCCCGACCTCGCCGAGGAAGCGCGCGCCGTCGTCGGTGGCCAGCGCCCGCTCCAGCTCGTCGCCGCCGACGTCCGCCCGGTGCCCGACGACCTCGCCGTCGCGGAAGGTCAGCTCGACCCCGGACACGTCGAACCCCGCCGGGGCGGAGGGGACCGTGTAGCGGATGGTGCCCTGGGCGCTGGTCTCGATCGGCCCGGTGAAGACCTCGCCGGACGGCATGTTGCGCTTGCCGTCGCTGTTGACCCACGTGCGGCCCGCGACCTGCAGCGTCAGGTCGGTGCCCGGGGCCTCGATCCGCAGCTCGCGGACGTCCCGCAGCCGCTCGATCAGCCGGGCCTGGAAGTCGTGGAGATCACGCCAGGCGGCGACCGGATCGGGGCGGTCGAGGAAGGTCGCGCGGGCCACGAACGCCTGCAGCTCGGGCAGCGTCATGCCCGCCTGCTCGGCCAGCGCCGGGGTCGGCCAGAGGGTCGTCGCCCAGCGCCGCGAGAGCGCGATCTCGCGGGTCTCGTGGCGGGCGCGGGCGGCCCGGGTCAGTCGGTCGGGAGCGACGCCGGCCAGCGCGCCGAGCGTATGCGGAGCCTGGATCGACAGCGACGCGTCGGCGTGCTCGGCCTCGGACCGCTGAGCCGGGGCGATCGTGTCCAGGTGGCGGTCGCGGGCGTGGGCGTAGAAGCCCTCCGTCTGGCCGTCCAGCTCGACCCGCAGCAGCGGCCAGGCGTCGCGCTCGAGCAGCGCCCGCTGCAGCGCGACCAGCAGCGGGGCCGCCAGGTCGGTCGAGCGGACCAGCACCTGCGCGCCGGGCGCCGGGTCCAGGCAGTAGCCGACCAGCAGGTCGGCGACGGCGGCCGGATCGAGTC
Source organism: uncultured Patulibacter sp. (assembly GCA_964519185.1). Classification (GTDB taxonomy): domain Bacteria; phylum Actinomycetota; class Thermoleophilia; order Solirubrobacterales; family Solirubrobacteraceae; genus Patulibacter. The sequence goes on along the minus strand of CAZFIQ010000049.1, from coordinate 8,681 downwards.
CCGGGGTGTCCGCCGGGCCGGCCGTCGAGGGGGTCCGGGCGTCGGTGTCGGTCATGGGGCCTGCATCTCCGGGAACCACTCGCCCAGGTGCTCGCGCAGCACGGAGCGGATCCAGGTGCGCTCGTCGGCGCTCGCCACGCGGAAGCGGGCGAGCAGCGCCTTCTGCCCGGTCGTCGGCACGTCGTTGACCGTCCAGCCGACCACCAGCCGCTCGAAGAGGAACTCGACGGCGCGGTGCCACGAGTCCTCGCGGGTCATCGCCGCCTGGCCGAGCTCGCCGCCGACCGTCTCCGCGTAGACCTGGCGGGTCCGCGGACTCATCGTGCAGCGCAACTCCAGCGTCGCGGCCCCGGCCGGGTGCTCGTAGGTCGCCGGAGGCAGCTTCGGCACCGCCGCCGACGGCTTGGGCTTGCGTCGCTTCGCCATGTCGTCCGCGAGAAGTCTATGAGGTCGTCGCGATGAGCCCCTCCGCGATCTCGCGGCGCGGCGGCCGGTGGGCTCCGGGACGGCCGGCCCGTCGTCCCGGGCGGATAACCTGCGTCGCGATGGTTGCCCGGCCGATACCCTGCCCGACCCCCGCGCCGCCGGCTCCGGCCGGCGATCGGACGGCGCCCGGGCGGCCGGCGCGATGAGCAGCGGGCGCGCCTCCAAGGAGTTGGGCCGGGGCGAGCGGGTCATCCCGGGCGTCTCGCGGTTGCGGCTGCCGCTGCCGTGGCCGGGCGTCCCGCACGGCAACGCGTGGGCGGTCGCGGCCGGTGACGGCGTGGTGCTGTTCGACACCGGGATGCACCAGCCCGGGTCGCTCGCGCACCTGGAGCGGGCGCTCGACATGGTCCACCTGCGGATCGAGCTGGTGCGGCACGTGGTGATCACCCACGCCCACGTCGACCACTGCGGGCAGACCACGCCGATCGTGCTGCGGTCGGGGGCAGAGGTCTGGTGCCACCCCGCCCACGGCCACCTGACCAAGTGGCTCTCGCGGCCCGACGACTACTGGGAGCGGCGGGTCGAGATCGCGATGCAGTCGGGCGTTCCGGAGTCGGCGGTCCGGGCGGCGTCCGAGCTGATCCGCCACGACGACATCGGCATCGCCGGCGGGCTCAAGGTCGACCACGACCTGACCGACGGGGTCGAGATCGCCACCGACCTGGGGCCGTTCGTGACGGTCGAGACGCCCGGTCACGCGCCGTCGCACGTCTGCCTGTTCAACGCGGAGAAGCGGATGCTGATCTCCGGCGACCACCTGATGGGCCGGGTCTCGCAGTACTTCGACTACGGCTACACGCCGGACCCGGTCGGCGAGTTCCTGCGCTCGCTCGACCGGATCGAGCAGCTCGACGCCCGGCTGGCGCTCTCCGGCCACGGCCGCACCTTCACCGACGTCGAGGGACACATCCGCGCCAACCGCGAGCTGCTCGCCGAGCGGCTGCAGCTGACCGTGTCGGGCCTGCTCGACGGCGAGCCGCACAGCCCGGCCGAGCTGATTCCGCGGATCTTCGGCGTCGAGCTGACCCCGGAGAACGGCTCGTGGCTGCTGACCGAGGCGCTCTGCTTCCTCCAGCACCTGGAGGTCACCGGCCGCGTCGTCAAGGTCTCCGAGGACCCGGACACGTTCCGGTTGACCTAGCAGTTCGTTCCGGACCGCTCGCGCGCCGGTGCCGATCCCGTTCAGATCGGAGCAGCGTGGGAACAGCGTCCTACGGTGGAGCGATGCTGATCGACCGGCACGCTCTGCGGCGCATGCGGCTCTTCGGGATCTCGGTCGCCGACGTGGCCCGGACGATCGCCGATCCCGATCACCTCGACCACGACGAGGCCGGACACCCCCGGTACTGGCGCAGACACGATCGACACCCCTGCATCCGGGTGGTGATGTCGGCCGAGGACCCCGACGTCTTGATCACCGTTCACCCCCGGCGTAGACTGGCTCGAAGGAACTGAGATGTACGCGCACTACGATCAGGCCCACCGCTTCCTCACGCTGGAGATGGGCAGACTCGCCGACGTGGTCGACACCGTGGACGTTCCCGGCGGGGCTGCCGTGCTCGTCGACGAGTCCGGTGCACCGGTGAGCATCGAGTTGATGGGCGCGAGCAGCGCGACGGTCGACGCTCCGTTGCGGGCCGTGGCCGCGCGCTGGGCGGACGTCTCGAGCGATGACGTGATCGCGGCCGCGCGGGCGGCGCTTGCCGCGCCTGATCGGGATATCCGCGTCGGCGCGTAGTCGACGAGCTCTGGGCTCGGGTGACGAGAACAAGCGGTGACCGCCCACGCCGACGGCTCGCGACCACGTCCTCGGAGAGACCTCCGCGTACCATGGGTCGCGATGCGCATCGACGAGATCATCGCGACCTCCGCCGACCCGACGTTCTCCTTCGAGTTCTTCCCGCCGAAGACCGACGAGGCGGAGTCCGCGCTGCACGGAGCGCTGGAGACGCTCCGCGGGATGAGCCCGTCGTTCGTCTCGGTGACCTACGGCGCGGGCGGCAGCTCGCGGGACCGCACGATCAACGTCGTGCGCAACCTGCGGCTGGAGCACGGGATGGAGGCGATGGCGCACCTGACCTGCGTCGGCGCGACCAAGGACGAGATCCGGACCGTGCTGGGGCAGATGCGCGACGCGGAGATCGACAACGTGCTGGCGCTGCGCGGCGACCCGCCCGGGGGCGAGGAGAAGTTCGCGCCGACGCCCGGCGGCTTCGCGTCGTCGCCGGAGCTGACCGGGCTGCTCGCCGAGGAGTTCGACTTCTGCGTCGGCGGCGCGGCGTACCCGGAGCCGCACCCCGACGCCCGGCACGAGCGCGACGACGTCGAGACGGCCAAGGCCAAGGTCGCCGCCGGTGCGCGGTTCCTGATCACGCAGATCTTCTACGACAACGCCGACTACTTCTCGTTCGTGCAGCGGCTACGCGACGAGGGCGTCGACGTCCCCGTGATCCCGGGGCTGATGCCGATCACGTCGATCGGCCAGTCGCGCGGCTTCCTGACCAAGATCGGCGCGCGGATCCCCGACGCCTACCGCCGCGAGCTCGACGCCCGCGAGGACGATCCGGACGCGGTCAAGGACCTGGGCGTCAGCTACGCGACCCAGCAGGCCGCCGAGCTGCTCGCCGCCGGCGCCCCCGGCATCCACTTCATCACGATGAACCGGAGCCCCGCGACCCGGGCGATCCTCTCGACGCTGCGGCTCCACCGCCCGTGGGAGAGCACGGATCCGACTCGTGCAGTGGCGTCGAACAGCGCGGCGTGAGACTCTTCAGGGCATGGTGAACTTCGGGCAGCTCGGCAAGGCACTGGACGCGGCGAAGTCGCTCGCCGGCCAGCACAGCGACAAGATCAACCAGGCGATCGACAAGAGCGTCGAGGCGGTCGACAAGGCGACCGGCGGCAAGCACCACGACAAGCTCGCCGACGGCGGCGCCAAGCTGAAGGACGCCGCGGGCAACCTGTCCGACCAGCCGGCGACGGACGAGGCCGTGCGCGACCGCGACCCGGAGACCGGCGCCGCGCCGGCGGCCGCGCAGGACGCGCCGGTCCCCGACCCGGGAGCCCACACCCCGCCCTCCGGCCCTGCAGCCGACGGGCCCGTCGAGGACCCCAGCGCGCCGAAGAGCGACTCCTGAGGGGCCTCCGCTCCGCGAGTCGCGTCCGTCCGGAGACCAGCCCGGCGCCGCTGCCGCCCCACACGGTGGTGCGGTCACGCCGCGCCCGACGGGTGTCGGTCCGGATCGACCCCGAGCGGGGCGTGATCGTCACGCTGCCGCCGCGGGTCCGCGCCGACGAGGCCGAGCGGGCGCTACGGGCGCTCGACGGTTGGGTCGCACCACGGCTGGCGGCGCTCGACGCCCGCCGGGCCCGGGTCGCCGCGGCGCAGCGGGACGGCCTGCCGTACCTGGGGACGACGCTGACCGTCCTGCCGGAGGCGGGACGGACCCGCGCGGCCGGGGAGGGCACAGCCCTGCGCGTGCCGGAGGACGAGGCGCGGCGACGGGCCGCGATCGTCGCCTGGTACCGCCGCCGCGCGCGCGACGAGGCGATCCCGCGGCTCGAGCGGGCGGTCGCGGCGCTCGGCGTCGACTACTCGCGGCTGCGGATCACCGACACCCGGACCCGCTGGGGCAGCTGCTCGTCGAACGGCACGATCAGCCTCTCCTGGCGGCTGCTGCTGGCCCCGGAGGCGTGCTTCGACTACGTGATCTGGCACGAGGCCTGCCACCGCGTGCACCCGCACCACCGGGCCACGTTCTGGCGGCTGCTGGAGCAGCACCGCCCCGACTGGCGGACGCCGTCCGGCTGGCTCCGCGAGCACGGCGCCGAGCTGCGGCTGTGGTTGCCAGCGGCGCCGGCCGCCTAGCGACGGCGCGCGGCGCGGGCCGGCGGGTCAGGCGGCGGTGAAG
>CAZFIQ010000049.1:898-4274 GCA_964519185.1 uncultured Patulibacter sp. | reverse complement strand
AAGCGCGACGGCGACCGCTGCGGGCGCGGCGGTGTCGCTCCCCGGCGCCGCTGACGCATCCGGCGGCTGTGAGCCAGCCGCCCGAGCCGCCCCTCGGCCCGCGGCAGGGTCGTCACGACCTCGTTGACCATGCCCTCGCGGCGCACGACGAGCTCGCCGCCCATCCGCCGGAACATGCCCTCGGACTGGCGGTTGTCCGACAGCATCGAGCCGGTCAGGACGCTGACGCCGCGCTCGTTCGCCAGGTCGGTCAGGGCGATCGCCAGCGCGCTGCCGACGCCGGTGCCCTGGGCGCGGTCGACGACGACGAAGGCCGCCTCCGCGCGCTCCGGTCGCTGCGGGTCGCGGATCCAGCGGGCGACGCCGAGGATCGCCTCCGGGCGCCGGGCGTCGACCGCGATCACCGCGACGTGGTCGACGAAGTCGACGTCGGTCAGGTACCGCAGATCGGTCGGGCTGAGCGTCGGCTTGGGCGCGAAGTAGCGGTTGCGAATCGTCTCGCTGGACATCGTGCGGTGCGCGCGGCGCAGCAGCGGCGCGTCCTCCGGGGCGATCCGGCGGACCAGGACCGACGAGCCGTCGTGAAGCGGGACCAGCACGTACCAAGCGTCGCGCGACCGGACCGGCCTGGCGGTGGCTGGGGTCACACGAGTCGGCGCGATCGGTCACAGAGGCGGTACGCGGGCTTGCTCGGGCGTCCGGCGTCGTTCAGTGCGTGCCTCGGAGGAGGTCTAGCAACACCGGCATGGCCGACGAGGGGTTCGGTCCTTTTCGGTTCGGACTCAGCTGAGGGTCGGCGGCCCGTGCGACGCGAGAGGCATCGTCGGCCTTCTCGATCGGGAAATTGGCAGGAAGAGCCTTGCCCTGCACGAGACCCAGCCGGGCGACGCATCGGTCGAGCTCCGAGGACGACAGGACTGAGCGCCGGTCCTCGGCGTGCCAGCGAAGCCACATCTCGAACTTCAGATTCGAAACGAGGAGAAGAACCTGCTCTTTTCGGGCTAGCGCGCTCGCATCGTTCAGAGACGCGTGCTGATCCACGTCCACGAGACAGGCACAGGCGTCATACGCCTTTTCGGTGTCTGCGGCTCTCTCGCGGAGCTCGATGCACTTCTGGACCACCTTGAGGGGGTCCTTGCCCACCCCGACCCGCCTCACATGGGTGCTGGACTCCCGGCTGCGCAGAAACGACGCGAGCTTCTCGACGTACTGTGGCTCGGTCTCCGTGCCCTCCGTCACGACGAGTATGCGCCGAGCAAGGTGCCTCTGGGGTCGGTGCCGACGCCGGCGTGAATCAGCCATTCTGCCTACCGGTCGCTGTCGTGCTGGGTGCGGACGAGCGCGGCGAATGAGCTTGGCGAAAGCCTCGGCGTCCCGCCGTACCGGCCCGTCAGGTATCGCTTGGCCACATTCGCATCGGGGTGCCTCGGGAAGTCCGCTAGGCAGGTCAGCTCGGTGACCCCTTCGTAGGACTTGTCGGTGAACCACACCTGCTCGGGCTCGAGCTCGACCTCGCTCAGGGGCGAGAGCAGGTAGGACTCGTGGCTCGTGAAGAGCAACTGAGCGTTCTTGACGTTGACCGTGGGGTCGGCGAACGCCCCTACGAGCAGTTCCAGCAGGTGTGGGTGGAGGCTCGCGTCGATCTCGTCAACGGCGAGGATCCCGCCGCCTCGCAGGGCCTCCAACGCCGGAACGCCCACCGCCAGCCACGCGATGGTGCCATCGCTCTCGCTTCGGACCGAAAACGGAGGACACTCCTCGTCCGTTCCACGGTGCGTGAACGTGAGGTGGCGCGCCATCTGCTCGAGCTGGCTGTCGTCCAACTCGCTGGGGCTGTCATCTTCGTCGGTCTCGTCCTCTGCGTCCCGGTCATCGTCGCCATCTCGCAGATCTCGTGAGAAGCGCATCAACGCACGGAGGACATGGTCAGGAATGTCCCGCTCCTCGATACTGACCTTGGCCACGCCGATGTCCGCGACCTGCAGCAACGATTCGAGGTCCGGAAACGTGATCGACCCGTCGGCCAACGCGTCCGCGATGCTCGTGAGGCGTGCTTCCCGGTGCGAGTCCTTCACGAGGACGACGTCGAAGCTCTCGACGAGATCCTTGGCGATCGCGTGCAGGGGAGCATCCGGAAGGAGCAAGGCTCGGCTGAGCACGAGCTCGCGTCCGGTCACTTGCGGTACATCGCGCACGCTTGCGTGGGTCGTGGTGGCGGTGCGGTCGCGATCGAACAGGCTCCGCCAGCGAGACGTAGGAATGTCGCGTAGCCATTCGCGACGAACCCCTTCGGCGTCGACCTCGAACCCGTAGGCGTGGCGTCGCCCGTTGTGCACGAAATCCAGTTCGTACATGCTGGACGACGTGCGCGCCGTTCCATCGAGGAGGAACGGCGTCCGCTGCATCGTCCGAAATTCCTGCCAAGTCGTTGCGGACAGGCGGATCGCGATGAAGGCGTAGCGCATCGCGTCGAGCACGGCAGATTTGCCGGTCGCATTGCCGCCGAAGATGCCGGCCAGCGGGTAGGTCGCCGAGCTCCAGTCCCCGCTCTTCGGCTGGAGCGTCCGCAGGGACGGACGGACCAGGTCCAGGGTGACCTCATCCCGGATGCTGGCGTGGTTGCGCACCGTGAAGCTCAGCAGGATCATGGGCGGACCATATCACCACCAGAGGTCCTATTTCGACGTTTTTCGAGCAGTACAGATAGTTCCGCTTGAAAATCTACCCCAGACGTCGTCCGTGCTGATCGACGCGATGGCCATGCAACAGCCGAGGGGCCCGCAACAGGTGCGGGCCCCTCGGCGTTCCCACCGCGGTGCGGCAGGGGTGGGCAGGACGAGCGGGCGCGAGCGCCGGCCGCCGTGCGGCGTCGCTTAGGACCTATCCCTGTGGTGGTGTGGAGTCGTGGTGGTTGGTCTACCGCGGCCCGCCCGCCCGTCGTCCTTGGGTTCCGAGACCCAGGCTGGTTGCCTGAGTGAGGGACCCGAGGGCGAGATCCGACGTGCCCCCGGCCGCCACGGACCGCGCACCTATAGGGATAGGTCCTTAGCCGCGCTGCTCGATCGGCACGTAGTCGCGGGTCCGCTCGCCGGTGTAGATCTGGCGCGGACGGGCGATCTTCTGCTCCTTGTCCTGGACCATCTCCAGCCACTGGGCGATCCAGCCCGGGGTGCGGCCGATGGCGAACAGGACCGTGAACATCTCGACCGGCAGGCCGAGCGCCTCGTAGATCAGGCCCGAGTAGAAGTCGACGTTCGGGTAGAGCTTGCGGGAGACGAAGTAGTCGTCCTCCAGCGCGATCCGCTCCAGCTCCTGGGCGACGCCGAGCAGCGGGTTGGTCGTGCCGGTCGCCTCGAAGACGTCGTCGACGGCCTTC
>CAZFIQ010000049.1:350-888 GCA_964519185.1 uncultured Patulibacter sp. | reverse complement strand
TCTTGATGATCTTGGCGCGCGGGTCGAAGTTCTTGTAGACCCGGTGGCCGAAGCCCATCAGCTTCTCGTCGCCGGCCTTGACGCCCTCGATGAACGCGGGGACGTTGTCGACCGAGCCGATCCGCTGGAGCATCTCCAGCACGCTCTGGTTGGCGCCGCCGTGGAGCGGGCCGAAGAGCGCGCCGATGCCGGCCGCGGTCGCCGAGTACGGGTCGACCTGCGACGAGCCGACGCTGCGCACGGTCGAGGTCGAGCAGTTCTGCTCGTGGTCGGCGTGGAGGATCAGCAGGACGTCGAGCGCCTTGGCGATCCGCGGATCGGCCTGGTACTGCAGCTCGGCGATCTTGAACAGCATGCTGAGGAAGTTCTCTGCGTAGCTGAGGTCGTTGTCCGGGTAGACGTACGGCATGCCCTTGGCGTGCCGGTACGCGAACGCGGCCAGGGTCGGCACGCCCTCGACCCCCGCCAGCACCACGAGGTCACCCGCCAGGTGCCCCTGTGCCAGCACGATGGGCTTGCGGGCGCTCGGGCTGCTGGA
>CAZFIQ010000049.1:0-340 GCA_964519185.1 uncultured Patulibacter sp. | reverse complement strand
GCTCGTCGCCGACCTCCTTCGCCTCCGGGTAGAACGTCGACAGCGCGGCGACCGACGCCTGCAGCATGCCCATCGGGTGGGCGTCGTAGCGGAAGCCCTCGACGAACGACTTGACGTTCTCGTGGACGAAGGTGTGCGTCGTGATCGCGTGCGTCCACTCGGCCAGCTGGCTGCTCGTCGGCAGCTCGCCGAAGACCAGCAGGTAGGCGACCTCGAGGAACGTCGCCTGCTCGGCGAGCTGCTCGATCGGGTACCCGCGGTACTCGAGGATCCCCTTGTCGCCGTCGATGAAGGTGATCGACGACCGACACGACGCGGTGTTGGTGTACGCCGGGTCGTA
>CAZFIQ010000048.1:5881-15892 GCA_964519185.1 uncultured Patulibacter sp. | reverse complement strand
TTCGGCTCGCCCATCAGCAGCCGCATCAGCTGCAACCGCCGCCGCTCGCCGCCCGACAGGTCCTGGACCAGGGTCCGCCCCTTCGGCCCGCGGAAGCCGAAGCGGTCCGCCATCTGGCCCGCGGTCAGCTCGCTGCCGTCGGCGAGCGTGGTCCGCCCCTTGACCTCCTCCAGCGCCTCCAGCACGCGCAGCTGCCCCGGAATCTCCGCGGTGTCCTGCGAGAGGTGCGCCAGCCGGACCGTCTCGCCGCGCTCGACCGCCCCGGTCGACGGCTCGAGCTCGCCCGCGAGCAGCTTGATCAGGCTGGTCTTGCCCGAGCCGTTGACGCCGACCAGCGCGACCCGGTCTCCGGGGCCGAACCGCCAGGTGACCCGCTCCAGCACCGTCCGGTCGCCGTAGGCCAGCGACACGTCGACCGCGTCGAGCACCTTGCCGCCCAGCCGGCGGCTGGCGAACCGCAGCAGCTCGACGCCGTCCCGGGCCTCGGGCTCGTCGGCGATCAGGGCGTTGGCCGCCTCGATCCGGAACTTCGGCTTGGACGTCCGCGCCGGCGGCCCCCGGCGCAGCCACGCCAGCTCCTTGCGCATCAGCTGCTGGCGCCGGTCCTCGCGGGCCGCCGCCTGCCGGTCGCGCTCGGCGCGGGCCAGGACGTAGGCCGCGTAGCCGCCGTCGTACTGGTGGACCGCGCCGTCGCTGACCTCCCAGGTCTCGGTGCAGACGGCGTCCAGGAACCAGCGGTCGTGGGTGATCACCACCAGCGACCCGCGCCGCTGCGCCAGGTGCTCGGCCAGCCAGGCCACGCCCTCGACGTCCAGGTGGTTGGTCGGCTCGTCGAGCAGCAGCAGCTCGTCGTCGTCCAGCAGCAGCTTGGCCAGCGCGATCCGCCGCCGCTCGCCGCCGGAGAGCGGACCGATCACGGTGTCGAGCCCCTGCGGGAAGCGCGCCATCGCGACGCCGCCGAGCAGCCCGTCGAGCACCGAGCGGAAGCGCGCGTCGCCGGCCCACTCGTGGTCGGCGCGGCCCTGGATCAGCTCCTGGCGGATCGTCTTGTCGCCCGCCAGCTCGTCGGCCTGGGCGATCGTCGCCATCCGCAGGCCGCCGACCCGGGTCACCGCACCGGCGTCCGGCTCCTCCTGCCCGCCGATCAGTCGCAGCAGCGTCGACTTGCCGTCGCCGTTGCGGCCGACGATGCCGATCCGCTGCCCCGCGTTGACGCCGAGCGTGACGTCGTCGAGGACCGTGCGGCTGGCGAAGCCCTTGCCGACGCTCTTCAGGTTGACGAGGTTGCGGGGGGCCGCCATCGACGCCGGATTCTGGCGCACCGCGAGCGCCTCCGCGGCGTGGGTCGAGACCGGATTCCCGCTCACTCAGGGTAATTTTCTAGTGACTGTATGGTTGGCGATCGTGTCTGCTCCCCGTTCTCGTCCGGCCGTGCCGGAGCCGCTGGACCGCCGGACCCTGGTGATCGCCGCGGTCGTGATGCTCGGCGCGGTGATGTCGATCCTCGACACCACGATCGTCAACGTCGCGATCGACCGGCTCGCCACCGACTTCGCGTCGCCGATCACCACGATCCAGTGGGTCGTCACCGGCTACACGCTCGCGCTCGCGACGGTGATCCCGATCACCGGTTGGGCCGCGGACCGCTTCGGCACCAAGCGGATCTACCTCTGGTCGCTGGTGCTGTTCATCGCCGGCTCGGCGCTCTGCGGCGTGGCCTGGTCGGCCGAGTCGCTGATCGGCTTCCGCGTGCTCCAGGGCATCGGCGGCGGCATGATCATGCCGGCGGTGATGACGATCATGACCCAGGCCGCCGGGCCCGAGCGGATGGGCCGCGTGATGGGCATCCTCGGCGTGCCGATGCTGATCGCCCCGATCGCCGGGCCCGTGCTCGGCGGCTGGCTGGTCGACGACGTCTCGTGGCGCTGGATCTTCTTCGTCAACGTGCCGATCGGGATCGTCGCGGTGCTCGCCGCCAACGCGGTGCTCGACCGTGACGCGCCGCAGCCCTCTCACCGGCTGGACTGGCTGGGGCTGGCGCTGCTCTCCCCCGGTCTGGCGCTGCTGATCTTCGGCCTGGCCGAGTCGGCGAGCGACGGCTTCGGGGCGACCAAGTCGTGGCTGCCGGTCGCCGTCGGCGTCGCGTTGATCGGCACCTTCCTGCGGCACAGCTGGCGCTCCGACCACCCGCTGATCGACATCCGGACCTTCACCCACACGCGGGCGGGCGCGGCCGCCGGGACGTTCATGGCGTTCTCGATCGCCTTCTTCGGCGCGCTCCTGCTGATCCCGCTCTACTACCAGACGGTCCGCGGCGACTCGGCGCTGCAGGCCGGCCTGCTGCTGGTGCCGCAGGGCCTCGGGGCGATGGTCACGATGCCGATCGCCGGGCGCCTGACCGACCGCTACGGCCCCTACCGGCTACCCGCCGTCGGCCTGCCGCTGCTGATGGTCGGGATCTCGCCCTTCGCCTTCGTCACCGCCGACACGTCCTACGTGCTGCTCTGCGCGTTCGGCTTCGTGCTCGGCCTGGGCATGGGGCTGTCGATGATGCCGACGATGACCGCGGCCATGCAGGCGGTCCCGCCGCACGCGATCTCCCGCACCAGCACGGCGATGAACATCATCCGTCAGTCGGGGGCCTCGGTCGGCACCGCGATCATGTCGGTGATCCTGGCCCACAACATCAGCCGCTCGGTCGGCGAGGGCGTCGCGGGCGGCGGCGGTCCGGAGGGGCTCGGCGCCGTCCACGGGCTCAGCGCGGCCCAGCGCCAGGTCGTCGCCGGGCCGCTGGCCGACGCCTTCGCGTCGACCTTCGCCTGGGCGCTCGGGCTGCTGGCGCTCGCGTTCGTCGCCGCGCTGCTGCTGGCCCGCGGCGCGCGGTCGCAGCCCGGCGCGGCCGCGCCGCTCGCCGACGTCGGCCCGCCGACCCCGACGGCCGCGCCGGTCCCCGAGCGCGAGTGACGCTCAGGGCTCGACCGGGTGGTCGGTGAGGGCCGGCGAGTCGTCCCCCTCGTCGCGGATCAGGTCGCGGACCGCCGCGTCGAGCGGCTCGCGCCCGTCGATCACGTCGAACGCCTCGCGGCCGCCGACCTGCTCCAGACCGGCGGCGATCGTCCAGCCGCTGTCGTAGCGGTCGATCACGCGCGGATCGACGTACGAGCTGCGCGCGACCGCCGGGGTGTTGCCGAGCATCTCCGCGACCTCCGCGATCGTCTCGCGGATCGCGCGCTGGTGGGCGGTCCGGCTGACGGCCCGCTCCGCCCGCTCGGCCAGGCCGATCGCGGTCAGCACGGTCGCGTTCCAGGTCCGGAAGTCCTTGGCGGTGCACGGTCCGGCGTGCTGCTCCAGGTACGCGTTGATGTCGTCGGAGTGCAGCAGCCGCCAGCGGTCGTCGTCGCGGAACGCCAGCAGCCGTGGGTCGTCGTCGCGTCGCCGCTTCAGCCAGCGCACGACGGGCAGGACCGCGTCGTCGACCACGACCTGGGTCCGCGGCTGCCCGCCCTTGGCGACGTAGTCGAAGACCATCCGCTCGCCCCCTTCGATCCGCACGTGCTCGCGCTCGAGCGTCGCGATCCCGTAGGTCCCGTTCTCGCTGGCATAGCTGTCGGACCCGACCCGGAAGCAGCCCAGGTCGATCAGACGGACGGCCGCCGCCAGCACCCGCTCGCGCGTCAGCTCCGGCTCCCGCAGCCGCGCGTCGATCTCCGCCCGCAGCTTCGGCAGCGACTCGGCGAACTCCAGCATCCGCTCGAACTTCTGCCGGTCCCGCCGACGCCGCCACTGATCGTGGTATCGGTACTGGGTGCGCCCGGCGGCATCGACGCCGGTCGCCTGCAGGTGGCCGAGCGGGTCGGGGCAGATCCAGACCTGCTTCCAGGCCGGCGGCAGCGCCAGGTCGCCGATCCGCTGGAGCGTCGCCCCGTCGGTCACCTTGGCGCCGTCGGGATCGCGGTAGAAGAACCCCTTCCCCGCCCCGACGCGCGAGATCCCGGGGCCGAAGCGATCGGCGCGGCGCAGCCGGGGCACGCTCAGGCCTCCGCGCGGTCGGGCCGCCGGTCGTGGGTGGAGATCCCCGCCATGCCCGGTGACTACCCGCAGCGGGCCCCGGCCAACCGCGGAGCCAGCGGTCAACCGCCGGCGAGCACGACGTCGAAGCCCTCGGCCCGCAGCAGCTCGACGACCAGGTCGCGGTGGTCGCCCTGGATCTCGATCGTGCCGTCCTTGGCCGATCCGCCCACGCCGCAGCGCTTCTTCAGCCGACCGGCGAGTGCCTTCAGCTCGTCGTCGCCGACGGGCACGTTCGACACCGTCGTGGCGGTCTTGCCGCGGCGGCCCGCCGTCTCACGCCGAACCTTGACCCGTCCGCCGCCCCGGCCGGCGTCGGCGTCGGTCGCGGCGGTGGTGCGCTCGCGGTCCTTGCGGTGGTCGCCGGTCTCGCTGGAGAAGACCAGGCCCGAGAGATCGTCGAGGCCCTGGATCCGCCGCTGCTTCGCCATGGTCCCACGGTACCGGCGCCGCGGGCCAATCGCGCGCTCGCGACCGCCCGCCCGCGAACCTGCGATCGGGGTCGTCCTGACGACGCCGATCGCGGATTCGTCTTCCACCGCGGATCGAGTCCGCGATCGCGACCCGACCCGCACCGTCAGCGACCCCACCACCCGCCGCTCCCCGTTCGACCGGTCGGGTGACCAGGGAGCCGAGCGGGCGACCCGCCGCCCGCCCGGCTCAGCGCTTGCGCTTGGGCGGCAGGTCGGTGATCGTGCCCTCGGCGATCTCCGCCGCCAGCCCGATCGACTCCGACAGCGTCGGGTGCGCGTGAACCGTCAGGGCGACGTCCTCCGCGTTGGCGCCCAGCTCCAGCGCCAGCCCCGGCTCGGCGATCAGCTCGCCGGCGTTCAGGCCGACGATGCCCGCGCCGAGGACGCGGCGCGACTCCGGATCGATCAGCAGCTTCGTCATGCCGTTCGCGGCGTCGCTCGACAGCGCCCGACCCGACGCGACCCACGGGAAGGCCGCGGTCTCGTAGGCGACGTCGTCGGCCTTGGCCTTGGTCTCGGTCAGACCGACCCAGGCGACCTCGGGATCGGTGTAGGCCACCGACGGGATCCCCATCACGTCGAACGTGACGTCGTGGCCGGCCACCACCTCGGCCGCGACGTGCGCCTCGTGGGTCGCCTTGTGGGCGAGCATCGGCTGCCCGACCACGTCGCCGATCGCGAAGACGTGCGACACCGCGGTGCGCTGCTGCGCGTCCACCGGGACGAACCCGCGCTCGTCGACCTCGACGCCGAGGTCCTCCAGGCCCAGGTCCTTGCCGTTCGGCGTGCGCCCGACGGCCACAAGCACGCGGTCGAAGACCGCCGGCTCCGGCACGCCCCCCTTGGGCTCCGAGACGCCGGCCCCGAACGTCGCCTTCAGGCCCTCGTCGGTCGGCTCGACCTTCTCGACCTTGGTCTGCAGGTGGATCGCGGCGTAGCGCCCCTCGATCCGCTTGGCCAGCGGCTTGATCAGGTCCTTGTCGGCCCCCGGGATCAGCTGGTCGGCGAACTCGACGACCGTGACCTCGGACCCGAGCGCGTCGTAGACCGTCGCCATCTCCAGGCCGATGATCCCGCCGCCGATCACCAGCAGCTTGCCGGGAACGTCCTTCAGCTCCAGCGCGCCGGTCGAGTCGATCACGTCGTCGTGATCCTGCGGCACGTCCGGCAGCACGACCGGGGTCGAGCCGGTGGCGACGATCGCGTTGTCGAACGTGACCAGCGTGGTCTCGTCGCCCTCGACCCGCAGCTCGTGCGGGCCGACGAACCGACCGTTGCCGGTCACCACCGTGACCTTGCGCTGCTTGGCCATCCCGGCGACGCCGCCGGACAGCTTGCCCACGACCTCGTCCTTCCAGCCGCGCAGGGCGTCCAGGTCGATCTCCGGCGTGCCGAAGGCGATGCCGTGCGCGGACGCGCCCTCCGCCTCGGTGATCACCTTGGCCGCGTGGAGCAGCGCCTTCGACGGGATGCAGCCGACGTTCAGGCAGACCCCGCCGAGCACCGAATCGCGCTCGACGAGCACGACGCTCAGACCCAGGTCGGCCGCGCGGAACGCGGCGGAGTAGCCGCCGGGGCCGGAGCCGAGCACGACGACGTCGGCGTGGACGTCGCCCTTCGCGCGCACCTCGTCGCTGGCGACCGAGCGCTTCGGGGCGTCGTCGCCCTCGGACGCGGGCTTCGTGGACGCGTCGCCCGAGCCGTTGGCGGCCTTCGCCTCGGCGTCCTCCTGCTTCGCGGCGCCGGCGTCCTTGGCCGCACTCGCGTCGTCGTCGGAGCCCTTCGCCCCGTCGGACCCCGAGTCGCCGTCACCGGAGGCCTCGGCCTCCACGCCCTCCAGGGTCAGCAGCAGCGCGCCCTCGGAGACCTCGTCGCCGACCGAGACGTCGATCGACTTGACCGTCCCGGCCTGCGGGCTCGGGACCTCCATCGTCGCCTTCTCGGACTCCAGCGCGACGAGCGGGTCCTCGACCGCGACCTCGTCGCCGACGGCGACCAGGATCTCGGTCACGGGAACGCCGTCGAAGTCGCCGATGTCCGGGACCTTGACCTCGAACGTGCTCACAGCAGGATCCTCCGGAAGTCGGCGAGCACCTTGGCCAGGTGCGCGGTGAACCGCGCGGCGAGCGCGCCGTCGACCACGCGGTGGTCGTAGGACAGGGACAGCGGCAGGATCAGCCGCGGGACGAACTGCTCGCCGTCCCAGACCGGCTTCATCGCCGAGCGGGTGACGCCGAGGATCGCGACCTCGGGGGCGTTGACGATCGGCGTGAACGAGGTCCCGCCGATCCCGCCGAGGCTGGAGATCGAGAACGTGCCGCCGCTCATCTGGGCAGGCGTCAGCTTGCCGTCGCGGGCCTTGCCCGAGAGCTCGGTCAGCTCGCCGGCCAGCTCGAGGACGCCCTTCTTGTCGACGTCGCGGATCACCGGGACGACGAGCCCGTTCGGCGTGTCCGCCGCGAAGCCGAGGTGGTGGTACTTGCGCAGCACCAGCTCTTCCCCGTCGAGCGACGAGTTCAGCGTCGGGAACTGCTTGAGCGTTCCCGAGACCGCCTTCAGGAGCAGGGCGACCATCGTCACCTTGACGTCCTTCTGCTCCGCGTTGAGCTGCTTGCGGAACGCCTCCAGCTCGGTGATGTCGGCGTCGTCGTTGTGGGTGACGTGCGGGATCCGGACCCAGTTGCGGGCAAGGTTGGCGCCGGAGATCTTCTGGATCTTCGTCAGCGGGACCCGCTCGATCTCGCCGAACTTCTCGAAGTTGACCTTCGGCCAGGGCGCGAGGCCAAGGCCGCCGTCGCCGACCGCGTCGCCGGCCTTCTTCGCGTCGCCCTTCGCGGCCGGGGCGTCCTTCGCCTGCTGGACGTCGTCCGGCACGATCCGACCCTTGCGGCCGGTGCCGGTGACGGCCGTCAGGTCGACGCCGAGCTCGCGGGCAAGGCGGCGAACCGACGGGCTCGCGTAGACCGGGCCGTCCTGGGCCGTGGCCTTGACCGGGCCGGACTCCGCACCGCCGTCGGCGTTCGACGGGGCCTTCGGCTCCGACTCGCTCGCGGCGGACTCGGCCTCGGCATCGACGGCCGCGCCGCCCGGGGACTTGGTCGAGCCGGCGGCCTCGGACGCCGGGCTCTCGCCCCTGCCCGCGACGTCGGCGTCGGACGGGTCGGGCTTGGCGGTCGGCTCGCCGTCGGAGCCGGACGCGTCGTCGTCACCCTCGGCCTCGACGGTCAGCAGCCGTGCGCCCTCCGAGACCGCGTCGCCGACGGAGACGTGGATCTCCTTGACGACGCCGGCGACGGGCGCCGGGACCTCCATCGTGGCCTTCTCGGATTCCAGCGCGACCAGCGGATCCTCGAGCGCGACGGTGTCTCCCACCGCCACGAGGATCTCGGTCACCGGTACGTCGTCGAAGTCCCCGATGTCGGGAACCTCGACCGCGGTCAGCGTGCCCACGGGGCCCCCTTGTCGGTCTTGATCTCGTACGTCTCGATCGCCTCGGCGACCACCTTCCGCTCGATCTCGCCGCGGTCGGCGAGCTCGGTCAGGGCGGCGATCACCACGTGGTGGCGGTCCACCTCGAAGAAGCTGCGCAGCGCCTTGCGGTAGTCGCTGCGGCCGAAGCCGTCGGTGCCGAGCACCGTGTAGGAGGCCTCGATGAACGGCCGCACGCCCTCGGCGAGCTCGCGGATGTAGTCGGTCGCGGCGACCACGGGGACGTCGCCCGGCAGCTGCTCGCCGACGTAGGCGGTCTGCTGGTCCTCGAGCGGGTGGAGCCGGTTGTGGCGCTCGACCGCCATCCCGTCGCGGCGCAGCTCGGTGAAGCTGGTGACGCTCCAGACGTCCGACGCGATCCCGAAGTCCTGCTCGAGCAGCTCGGCGCCGGCGAGGACCTCGCGGAGGATCGTGCCCGACCCGAGCAGCCGGACCTTCGCACCATCCGACTGCTGGATCCGGTGCATCCCGCGCAGGATGCCCTCCTCCGAGCCCTCCGGCAGCGCGGGCTGCGGGTAGTTCTCGTTCATCACCGTCAGGTAGTAGAAGACGTCCTCCTGCTCGGCGACCATCCGCCGCAGGCCGTCCTGGACGATCACGGCCAGCTCGTAGCCGTAGGCCGGGTCGTAGCTGACGCAGTTGGGGATCAGCGACGCCTGGATGTGGCTGTGGCCGTCCTCGTGCTGCAGGCCCTCGCCGTTGAGCGTGGTCCGGCCGGCGGTGCCGCCGATCAGGAACCCGCGGGCGCGGCTGTCGCCGGCGGCCCAGGCCAGGTCGCCGATCCGCTGGAACCCGAACATCGAGTAGTAGATGTAGAACGGGATCATCGGCACGTCGTGGTTGCTGTACGACGTGGCCGCGGCGATCCACGAAGAGAACGCGCCCGGCTCGTTGATGCCCTCCTGGAGGATCTGCCCCTGGCGATCCTCGCGGTAGAACATCAGCTGCTCGCTGTCCTCCGGCTGGTACAGCTGGCCGACCTGGGAGAAGATCCCCAGCTGGCGGAACATCCCCTCCATGCCGAAGGTCCGCGACTCGTCGGGGACGATCGGAACGATGTTCTTCTTCAGGTTCTTGTCGCGCAGCAGCGCGGAGAGCAGCCGGACGAAGACCATCGTGGTCGAGATCTCGCGCTCGCCCGACCCGTCGGTGACCGCCTTGAACGCGTCCAGCCCCGGAACCTCGAGCGACGTCGACTTCTCGCGCCGGGCCGGCAGGTAGCCGCCGAGCTGCTTGCGCTGCGCGTGGAGGAACTGCATCTCCTCGCTGTCCTCGGCCGGCCGGTAGAACGCGGTCTCGCGGACCTGCTCGTCGGTCAGCTCCAGCCCGAAGCGGTCGCGGAAGGCCAGCAGGACCTCCTCGGTCATCTTCTTCTGCTGGTGCGTGATGTTCTGGCCCTCGCCCGAGGCCCCCATCCCGTAGCCCTTGATCGTCTTGGTGAGGATCACCGTCGGCTGGCCCTCGTGCTCACGGGCGGCGGTGTAGGCGGCGAAGACCTTGGCGGGATCGTGCCCACCGCGGTTGAGCGACCAGACCTCGTCGTCGGTCCAGTCGGCGACCATCGCGGCGGTCTCGGGGTGCTTGCCGAAGAAGTGCTCGCGGACGTAGGCCCCGTCGCGCGACTTCAGCGTCTGGTAGTCGCCGTCGACCGTCTCGTCCATCAGCCGGGCCAGGTGACCCTCGGTGTCCTCGGCGATCAGGCGGTCCCACTTGGAGCCCCAGATCACCTTGATCACGTTCCAGCCGGCGCCGCGGAAGTTGGCCTCCAGCTCCTGGATGATCTTGCCGTTGCCGCGGACCGGGCCGTCGAGCCGCTGCAGGTTGCAGTTGATGACGAAGGTGAGGTTGTCGAGATGCTCGCGCGAGGCGAGGGTGATGGCGCCGAGCGTTTCAGGCTCGTCGCATTCGCCGTCGCCGAGGAAGGCCCAGACGCGTTTCTTCGAGAGGTCCTTGATCTTGCGGTCGGTCAGGTAGCGATTGA
>CAZFIQ010000048.1:0-5871 GCA_964519185.1 uncultured Patulibacter sp. | reverse complement strand
TCGAGCCGCTGCAGGTTGCAGTTGATGACGAAGTTCAGGTTGTCGAGCTTCTCGCGCCCGGCCATCCCGATCGCGCCCATCGACTCCGGCTCGTCCATCTCGCCGTCGCCGCAGAAGACCCAGACGTCGCGGTCCTTGTTGGCGTCCGCCAGGCCGCGACCCTGCAGGTACTTCATGAACCGGGCCTGGTAGATGCCCATCAGCGGGCCGAGGCCCATCGAGACGGTCGGGAACTGCCAGAAGTCCGGCATCAGCCACGGGTGCGGGTACGACGACAGTCCGGACTCCGACGAGCCGTTGCTGCCGGTCTCCTGGCGGAAGTTGCGCAGCTGCTCCTCGCTGATCCGGCCCTCGAGGAAGGCCCGCGAGTAGACGCCGGGCGAGGAGTGGCCCTGGATGTAGACCAGGTCGCCGCCGTGGTCCGCGCTCGGGGCGCGCCAGAAGTGGTTGAAGCCGACCTCGTAGAGCGTCGCGGCCGACTGGAACGAGGCGATGTGGCCGCCCAGCTCGGACGACTCCTTGTTGGCCTGCATCACCGTCGCCAGCGCATTCCAGCGGACCAGCGAGCGGACCCGCCGCTCGATCGCCTGGTCGGTCGGCAGCTTGGCGCCGTCGTCGGTGCGGATCGTGTTGACGTACGGCGTGGTCGAGTGCAGCGACGCGTGGACGCCGCGCGACCGGGCGCGATCGACCAGCCGCTCCAGCAGCGCCTCGGCGCGCTCGTGTCCGTCGTGGTCGAGGACCGCTTCCAGCGCCTCGATCCACTCCTGGGTCTCGGCGGGATCTACGTCGTGTTCGGGCATAGCGCTCGCGTGATCGGGGACGGACGGCGTTCCGGCGCGGGCACCACGCGGGGCCGCGCCGCCTGCATACTAGTATACAAGCAGCCCGACGGGGGATTTCCTGCTCGCGCCCCAACCCACGCGCCCACGCGCCAGCGCGCCGAACCGGCCGGCGTCCTGCCCCTACCGCACCCGTACCCACTCGCCGCCGGAGATCCATCCGGGCGGCGAGTCACGGCCTACGCGTCCTCGAAGTAGCCCGGGTGGTCGGCCCGGATCGGCTCGAGACCGGACAGCACCATTCGCAGATGGTGCCGGAGCACCGACTCCGCCTCGTCCGGATCGTGCTTGCCGAGCGCGGTCACGACCTCACGGTGCTCGGCGATCATCTCGCCCATGTACTCCGGGACCTTCAGGCTCAGCCGCCGCACGCGGTTGAGATGGCCGTCGGCCCGCTGCACCACCGACCAGGCGATGCCGTGCCCGGAGAGCGCGCAGAGCTTGGCGTGGAACGCGTCGTCGGAGGCGTAGAAGGCGTCGAAGTCCCCCGCCTCGTGCGCCCGGTCCTGCTCGGCGATGATCGCGCGCAGCGCAGTCAGGTCCGCCGGTCCGACGCGCTCGGCCGCCAGACGGATCGCCGCGCACTCGAGCGCCACCCGTACGAACTGGGCGTCCTCGACCGAGGCGATCGAGATCTTCGAGACGAAGGTGCCGAACTGCGGGACGATCTCCACCAGGCGGTCGTCGCGCAGGCGCACCAGCGCCTCGCGGACCGGGGTCCGACTGACCCCCAGCCACTCGGCCAGCTCGTTCTCGGAGAGCCGGCGACCGGGCGCCAGCTCGCCGGCTACGAGCGCGTCGCGCAGCGCCGTGTAGACCCGCTGGCGGGTCCCCCCACGGACGCGATCCGGAATCGCGACGTTGAGCTCGGCAGACACGCGGACAATTGTACCCCACGGTCCCTACTGTGACGTAACCTACTCTTGAGTAACCACGCTACCCGCGGTAGGCTGCGGACATGACCGCCGCCGCCACCCCCGCGCCGCTGACGTCGACCCTGCCGATCCCGCACGACGTGCGGGTCGCGATCGTCGGTAGCGGGTTCTCCGGGATGGGCGTCGCGATCGCCCTGCTCGAGGACGGCGAGCACGACTTCGTGATCCTCGAGACCGCGAGCGACATCGGCGGCACCTGGCGCGACAACACCTACCCCGGCTGCGCCTGCGACGTCGCGTCGCACATGTACTCGTACTCGTTCGCGCCCAACCCGGACTGGAGCCGGGCGTTCGCCAGCCAGCCCGAGATCTGGAAGTACCAGCTCGACGTCGCCGAGCGCTGGGGCCTGCAGCGCTATCTGCGGACCGACGCCGAGGTGCTCGGCGCGACCTGGGACGCCGCGGCCCAGCGGTGGCTGGTCGAGACCGCCCGCGGCACCGTCCGCGCCCAGTTCCTGGTCAGCGGCACCGGGCCGCTCTGCGAGCCGCGCTACCCCGAGATCCCCGGCCTCGAGCGGTTCACCGGAACCGCCTTCCACTCCGCCCGCTGGGACCACGACTACGACTTCCGCGGTAAGCGGGTGGCGGTGATCGGGACGGGCGCGTCGGCGATCCAGTTCGTCCCCGCGATCCAACCCGACGTCGCGAAGCTGACGCTCTTCCAGCGGACCCCGCCGTGGGTGCTGCCGCGGCCCGACCGTCCGATCAGCGGCGTCGAGCGGTTCCTCTTCCGCCACGTGCCGCTGACGATGCGCCTGGCCCGGCTGGCGCTCTACGTCCGCCACGAGAGCTTCGTGATCCCCTTCCGCTACGTCCGGGCGCTGCGCGGCCTGCCGCGGAAGATCGCCCTGCAGCACCTCGAGCGTCAGGTCCAGGACCCGGTCCTGCGCGAGCAGCTGACCCCGACCTACGACGTCGGATGCAAGCGAACCCTGCTGTCGAACGACTACCTGCGCTCGCTCGACCAGCCGAACGCGGACGTGATCACCAGCGGCATCCGCGAGATCCGCGAGCACGCGGTGGTCGACCAGGACGGCGTCGAGCACGAGGTCGACGCGATCGTCTACGGCACCGGATTCCACGTCACCGACCAGCCGATCGCCGACCGCGTCCACGGCCTCGACGGTCAGCTGCTCGCCGACAAGTGGTCCGGCGGGATGGAGGCACACAAGGGCACCACCGTCCCGGGCTTCCCCAACCTCTTCATGATGGTCGGCCCCAACACCGGGCTCGGCCACAACTCGATCATCTACATGATCGAGTCACAGACCCACTACGTGCTGCAGGCGCTGCGGACGGCGCACCACCAGCGGATCGGCGCGCTCGAGCCGCGCCAGGACGTCGTGGACGCGGAGAACGAGGCGATCCAGCGGCGGCTCGAAGGCTCGGTCTGGAACGACGGCGGCTGCGCCTCCTGGTACCTGGACGAGCGCGGCCGCAACACGACGCTGTGGCCCGACTTCACCTTCCTCCACCGCCGCGCGCTGCGGACCTTCGACCCGGCCGAGCACCACGTCAGCCCCGCGGTCGAGGCCCCGGCACGGGTCGTTCCCGAGCCGACGCTCGCCTGACGACGGAGCTCAGACCATCCGGTGGATCCGGCGCTCGCGCGCCCGGCCCCACTGCTCCGCGCACGCCATCGAGCAGAAGCAGCGCAGATCCTCGGACGTCTCCCCGGGCGGCGAGACGGCGACGGAGAGATCGACCGGCAGGCCGCACAGCGGATCGACGACCATCCGGCCCCCGGGCGTGTGCAGCAGGTCCATCGTGTGGACCTCGATCGGCTGGGTCATCCCCTGGACCGCCATCGGGCCGACCAGCTCGGTCGTCGCCCACGCCGGCACCGTCGCGTCCGGGTGCCCGGCCATCAGGATCTGCCCGGGCTGCGCCAGGTCGCAGAGCCGCGACGCGACGTTGATCGATGCGCCGACGAAGTCGTCGCCCTCGAAGGTGATCACGTCGCCGCGGGCGATCCCGGCCCGGACCTCGAGCGGGCTCGCGCCGCCCAGGTGGTGGCGGATCTCCAGCGTCGCCGCGGCCACGCTGCCCTTGTAGAGGCTCGACAGCATCACGCCGTCGCCAAGCCACTTGTTGACCGCGACCCCGCGACGCTCCGCCGCCCGGCGCACCACCGAGCGCATCATCGCCAGGATCGACACCGCCTCCTCGTCGCCGTTGGCGTCGGTGTAGGCCGTGAACCCGCAGAGGTCCAGGAACGCGAAGCAGCGCTCGACTCTCATCGCGTCGGGCGGGCGGGGACGAGGAGCTGTTCGTGGAGCGGGCGCACCACCCCGTATGGTGGCGAATTCGCCACCGAATCGTCGCCGTGCAGCGTCAGTCGTCGCTCGCGGCGCCGCTGACCGCGTCCTCGACGTCGTAGCGCGGCCGATCGCCCCAGAGCGATTCCAGCCGGTAGAACTCGCGCGTCTCCGGCACGAAGACGTGCACCACGACGTCGCCGTAGTCCATCAGGATCCAGCGAGCCTCCTGGACGCCCTCGGTGCGCTTGGGCAGCAGACGCTCGCCGTCGTGCTTCATGCCCTCGTAGATGCTGTCGTGGATCGCCTTGACCTGACGATCGGTGCGGCCGGTGCAGATCACGAAGGCGTCCGAGAACGCCGACGCGCCGCGCAGGTCGAACGCCACCACGTCCTCGGCCTTGCGGTCGCCGGCGAGCGAGGCGATCCGGCGGACCATCGCCTCCAGCTCCGGGTCCGGCGGAAGCACCGGCTCGTCGCCGTCGACGTTCGCGTGTTGGGAGATGTACGTGCGCTTCGTCATGCTGTCTGTCCCCCTCCACGGTAGAGCCCCCGGGCCCCGATGCGCGCCTCGACCCCCTCCGGGACCAGATGGCGGACCGTCCGCCCGGCCCGCACCCGCTCGCGGATCAGCGTCGACGAGATCCCCATCGCGGGCATCGCGAACGGCCGCAGGCGGTCCTCCGCCCCCAGTCCGCGCAGCGTCTCGGCCGCCCGCCGGTGGGTGTCGTCGCCGCGCTCCGCCACGCCGATCTCCGCGTAGCGGAGGACGTCCTCCGGCCGGTGCCACGACCCCAGTCCGGCCGCCGCGTCGCCGCCCAGCAGCAGCACCAGCTGGTCGTCCGGACGCTGCTCGCGCAGCAGCGCCAGCGTGTCCGCCGTGTACGACGGGCCCTCGCGGTGGAGCTCGACCTCGGAGACCTCGATCCGTCCTCGCTCACCGACGACCGCCGCCCGGCAGAGCGCCAGTCGCTCCTCCGGTCCGGGGTCGCCGTCGACCCGCTTGTGCGGCGGGCGCGGAGCCAGGACCAGCAGCACGCGGTCCAGGGCCAGCGCGTCGCGCGCGCACTCGGCCAGGATCAGGTGCGCCAGATGCGGCGGGTTGAACGTCCCGCCGAAGACCCCGATCCGCACCGATCCCCCGTGCTCGGCCGCTAGGCGCGGACGTGGCCGTCGCCGCGCACCAGGTAGCGGTAGCTCGTCAGCTCGCGCAGCCCGATCGGTCCGCGGGCGTGCAGCTTCTGGGTCGAGTTGCCGATCTCGGCGCCCATCCCGTACTCGCCGCCGTCGGTGAACCGGGTCGAGGCGTTGACGTAGACGCAGGCCGATCCGATCCCCCGCTCGAAGGCCCGGATCGCCCGGTCGTCGCGGGCGACGATCGCCTCGCTGTGCCCGGACCCGTGCTCCTCGACGTGGTCGACCGCCTCGTCGACCGAGTCGACCAGCTTGATCGCCAGGATCAGCGCCAGGTACTCCTCGTCCCAGTCCTCGTCGACCGCCGGACGGACCTCCGCCCCGTGGCCGGTGACCAGCGGCTCCGCGTCGGCGTCGGGCCGCAGCTCGACGCCGAGCGCCCCGAGCCGCTCGGCGACCCGCGGCAGCAGCTCGGCGGCGACGTCGCGGTGGACCAGCAGCGTCTCCGCCGCGTTGCAGGCGCTCGGCCGCTGGACCTTGGCGTTGTCGATGATCTCGACGGCCTGGTCGAGGTCGGCCGAGCGGTCGACGTAGACGTGGCAGTTGCCCGACGCCGCGAAGATCATCGGCACCGTCGCGACCGCCTTGAGCGCCCGCTTCAGGCCCTCGCCGCCGCGCGGGATGATCAGGTCGACGTAGCGG
>CAZFIQ010000047.1:14854-16091 GCA_964519185.1 uncultured Patulibacter sp. | reverse complement strand
GGTGGACGATCGCGGTGCGGTCGGTGCGGTACTCGACCTTGCCGGCCTACGACTCCTCGACGGCCTTGGCGACGTCCATCGTCACCGTGCCGACCTTCGGGTTCGGCATCTTGCCCTGCGGGCCGAGCACGCGACCGAGGCGGCCGACGAGCGGCATCTGGTCGGGCGTCGCGATGACGACGTCGAAGTCGGAGAAGCCCTCTTCGATCTTCTTGGCCAGATCGTCGGTGCCGACGAAGTCCGCGCCCGCGGCCTCGGCCTCGGCGGCCTTCGGGCCCGCGGCGAAGACCGCGATCGTGACCGACTTGCCCAGGCCGTGCGGCAGGGCGATCGTGCCGCGCAGCTGCTCCTCCGCGTGGCGGACGTTGAGGCCGGTGCGGACGTGGACCTCGACCGACTCGTCGAAGCTGGCGCGCGCCAGCTGCTTGACCAGCGCGAGGCCCTCGGCGGCGTCGTACTCGCGGGTGCGGTCGACCTTGGTCCGGGCGGCCAGGAACTTGCGTCCGTGACGGGTCATCAGGCCTCTACCTCCACGCCCATCGAGCGGGCGGTGCCGGCGATGATGTTGATCGCGGCGTCGATGTCGTTGGCGTTGAGATCGGGGAGCTTCTTCTCCGCGATCTGGCGCACCTGGTCGGCGCTGAGCTTGCCGACCTTCTTGACGTGCGGCTCGCCCGAGCCCTTCTGCAGGTTGATCGCCTGCTTGATCAGGATGGCGGCCGGCGGGTTCTTGGTGACGAACGTGAACGAGCGGTCCTCGTACACCGTGATCACCACGGGGATGATCGTCCCGTTGTCCTGCTGCGTAGCGGCGTTGAACGCCTTGCAGAACTCCATGATGTTGAGCCCGTGCTGACCGAGCGCGGGCCCGACCGGCGGGGCCGGGGAGGCCTGGCCGCCGACGGCCTGCAGCTTGATCTGGGTGAGAACCTTTTTCGCCATCTCAGATCTTCTTCACTTGATCGAAGCCCACCTCGACCGGGGTCTCCCGGCCGAAGATGGACACAAGAACCTTCAACTTGCCCGCATCGGGCGAGACCTCTGCGATCTCACCCGAGAAGTCGGACAGCGGACCGGCGACGACCTTGACGGACTCGCCGACCGCGAACTGGGCGCGCGCCTGGGCCTTGGTGGGCTGCTGGGTGCGCTTGAGGAGCCGGTCGATCTCCTCCTGGGTGAGCGGGATCGGCTCGTCGCCGGCCCCCACGAACCCCGTGACGCCGGGCGTGCCCTTGAC
>CAZFIQ010000047.1:0-14844 GCA_964519185.1 uncultured Patulibacter sp. | reverse complement strand
CACGAATCGTCGTTGAGATCCATCTGCACGAGCACGTACCCGGGCATCGTGCGCTTCTCGGACGTGACCTTCTGGTTGTCCTTGACCTCGGTGACCGTCTCCGTGGGGACGACGATCTGGCGCACGGCACGGCGCTGCCCGAGCGTCACCAGACGGTGCTCGAGCTTCTGCTTCACCTTGGCTTCGTGCCCGGAGAAGGTGTTGACGACGTACCAGCGATACATGGGAATCCAGGAGGCGGAGAGACGACCGGCGTGCTGCGGGTCAGATGATCAGTTCGACGAGCCGCGAGGCGACCGCGTCGACCGCACCGAGGAACGCACCGGCGATCGCCACGAAGACGAGCACGACGCCGACGCCCTGAGCGGTCTGGGTCCGATCCGGCCAGCGAACGCGGCGCAGCTCGGCCCACGACGCGCGCAGGAAACCGGGGAAGCGACGTAGACCCCCACCCGAAGCGGGTGCGGCGGCGTCCGACGTCTGTCGGGCCTGGACCTTTGCGTTGCCCCCCGCCCCGGAAGGGGCGGCGGTCAGGCGCGGGCGTTCTTCGTCGTTCTCATCGGCTGCCATGCGGCGTCCTCGTGCAGATCAAGCGGTCCTACCGCCTACCGCGTCTCCTTGTGGGAGGTGTGGGTCCGGCACCATCGGCAGTACTTGCTGATGGTCAGCCGGTCAGGCGTGTTGCGCTTGTTCTTCTTGGTCTGATAGTTGCGGCGCTTGCAAACCTCGCATGCGAGGGTTGCTGCGACGCGGACATCTCCGCGGGCCATCTGGGCTCCCGTACGCGGTGCGGCTACGTTCTCCTGCCGGTCCCGAAGGGCCGGACAAGACAGACCCGCCACTGGGCAGGTCCGGCGAGGGAGAGTAGCGGATTCCCCGCGACGCCGCCCGGCGGTCCCGCCCGCGGCGGCCGCTCAGAGCCGCGGGCTGGCCTGCGGGTCGAGCCGGGTCATGGTGACGCGGACGTCGGGCTCCGCCCGCGCGCTCCCGCGGTACACCCCGCGGATCGGCGGAACGTCCTGGTAGTACCGCCCGTGACCGATCTTGACGTGGGTCGGGCCGGCCGGGACGCCGTTGGTCGGATCGGCCCCGATCCAGGCCGGCTCGTCGCGGCCCGCGACCCCCGGCAGCAGCGCCTCGACCCAGGCGTGGGTCGCGACCTCGATCGAGTCCTCGCCGTCGTCCGGCGGCGCCGCCCAGAGATACCCCGACACGTAGCGCGCGGCGATGCCGTGGGCCCGCAGCAGGACCGTGGCGAGGTGGGCGAAGTCCTGGCAGACGCCGCCGCCGTGGTCGAGGAAGTCGCCGACGGTCGAGCCGACGAAGGTCGCGCCGGTGTCGTAGACGAAGCGGTCGCGCAGCAGCTCGGTCACCAGCCGCACCGTCGCCAGCGGGGTCGTGCCCCGCGACAGCGCAACCAGGTCCGCCGTCCGCTCGGCCGGCGGCTCGATCCCGGACGGCAGCAGGAACTCGCCCGCGGCGATCTCGTAGGCGGACGACCCGAGCGCCTCCCACGGCGCCTCCGGCGGATCGTCCAGCTCGGCGGTGGTCACGCGCGCCCGGACGTCGACCACCAGGTGGTCGTGGGGCCGCTCGACGCCGAACTCGACCACCTCCGCGCCGAAGTAGTCGACGTAGCGGTGGAGGCGCGCCTCCGGCTCGGTCCGCACGTGGAACTCGTCGCAGCGCTGGGTCGGCGTGGTGGCGGGGCGGGCGCGGACCGCGTTGAGGTTGTCGACGACCTCCCCGTCGTAGCGGTACTCGGTGCGGTAGACGATGCCGAAGTGCATGACGATCCCCTCGGAGCTCAGACGCTGACCGAGGACGGGCCCAGCGCGCCGGCGAAGTACTGCTCGGCGATGTCGCGGTCGACGGCGTCCAGCTCGTCCTGGACCCGCACGCTCTGCTCGACCAGCGAATTGCGGTCCGCCGCCGCCAGCGTCCGGCGGTGGAACTCGAGGTCCGCCCCCAGCCGCGAGAGCCGCAGCACCGGCGGGCTGGTGCGGGCCGCCACGTCGGCCTGCTCGAGCGCGTCCGCGACCGCCGCGACGTGGGCCGCGACGGTGTTCGGGTAGTCCCGCTCGAACAACAGGAAGCGTCCGGCGTGGGCGGCGTCGGGCACCCCGGCACGGGCGCGGCGGAAGGCGTGCTCGCCGCCGACCGCCCGCAGCAGCGCGTGGGCCTGCCCGTCGCCCTCGCGGCCCAGCGTCCCGGCGACCGCCGGAGCCTGCGGCAGCACCACCCGCAGCATCCGCAGCAGCACGCTGGCCCCCTCCAGGCGCTCACCGGCGGCCAGGAACGCGCTCGCCTCGTCCCGCAGCATCGT
This sequence comes from uncultured Patulibacter sp., assembly GCA_964519185.1. GTDB lineage: Bacteria > Actinomycetota > Thermoleophilia > Solirubrobacterales > Solirubrobacteraceae > Patulibacter. The sequence goes on along the minus strand of CAZFIQ010000047.1, from coordinate 12,518 downwards.
GCGGCCGACCAGGCCCCAGAACAGCGTGCAGCGCTCCCGCACCGCCTGGAACGGCTCGGACGGGTCGTGGAGCAGGGCGTCCGGCGTGACCGCCCGCAGCTCCAGCGACAGCCGGTTGATCGCCTCCCACATGTCCTGCGGGACCACGTCGCGCAGCGTCCGCGCCGCCTCGCGGGCGAGCTGGACGCAGACCACCACCGACGCGTCGAAGTCCGCGTCGAGCATCAGCCGCTGCAGCGCGTCGCCGGCGTCGACCCGCCGGCCGTCCCAGTCGGCGCCCATGATCGCCATCACCGGCCCCCACGAGAGGTTGACCCCGACGGGATCGTCCGGACGTCCCTGGAGGTCGGCGGCGAAGACCCCCTCGAGCATCCGCGCGGTGTGCTCGGCCCGCGCCACGTAGCGCCCGAGCCAGTACAGCTCGTGCCCGATCCTCGCCAGCATCAGCCCGCTCCCTCGGTCGTCGCCTGCTGCTGTTGCTGGGGCTGGCCGCTCCACGGTCCGCTCCAGCGCAGCTCCGGCAGCGCCGGCAGCAGGCGCTCGCCCTGGACCGCGTGGCGCTCGGCGTCCCCGTCGGCGGCCCCGTCCGCCCCGGCCTCGAGCACCCAGGTGTCCTTGGAGCCCCCGCCCATCGAGCTGTTGACGAGCATCGACCCCGCCGTCATCGCCACCCGGGTCAGCCCGCCCGGGATCACCCGGATCGACTCGCCGAAGACCGCGAACGGCCGCAGGTCGACGTGGCGCGGCTCCAGCCGGCCGTCGGCCATCACCGTCGGCACGGTCGACAGCCGAACCGTCTCCTGGGCGATCCAGCGCCCGGGGTCGGCCAGCACCTCGCGCCGCACCGCCGCCAGCTCGTCGCGGGTCGCGTGCGGGCCGATCACGACGCCCTTGCCGCCGGACTCGCTGGTCGGCTTGACGACCAGCTCGTCGAGCCGGCCGAGCACGTGCTCCAGCTGATCCGGGTCGTCGAGCCGGTAGGTCGGAACGTTCTGGAGGATCGGCTCCTCCCCCAGGTAGAAGCGGATCATGTCCGGGACGTAGGGGTAGATCGCCTTGTCGTCGGCGACCCCGGTGCCGAACGCGTTGGCGACCGCGACCGTGCCGGCGCGGTAGGCGCGGAGCAGGCCCGGCACGCCGATCACCGAGTCGGCGCGGAACTCGAGCGGATCGCAGAACGCGTCGTCGAGCCGGCGGTAGATCGCGTGGACCCGCTGCAGCCCGCGGGTGGTCCGCATGTAGCAGACGTCGCCACGCACCACCAGGTCCGACGCCTGGACCAGCTCGACGCCCATCTGGTGGGCCAGGAAGGCGTGCTCGTAGTACGCCGGGTTGAGCGGACCCGGCGTCCAGACGACCACCGTCGCCTCGCCCTCGTCGGCCGGGGCGACCGCCCGCAGCGCCTCGAGCAGCGCCTGCGGGTAGTGGTCCACCGGCCGCACCCGGTAGCCGCCGAACAGCCGCGGCGCCAGCCGCGTCATCGCCTGGCGGTTGGCCAGCACGTAGGAGATCCCCGAGGGCGTACGGACGTTGTCCTCGAGCACGCGCCAGGTGCCGTCGGCGTCGCGCACCAGGTCGAGTCCGGCGACGTGCGTGTAGACGCCGCCCGGCGGCCGGACCCCGTCGACCTGCCGCGTGAAGTGCGAGCGCGACACGATCGCCTTCCACGGCACCAGCCCCTCGCGGACGATCTCCCGCCCGTGGTAGACGTCGTCGAGGAACTGGTTGAGCGCGCGGATCCGCTGGGCCAGGCCGCGCTTGATCGGGGCCCAGTCGGCGGCCTCGATCACCCGCGGCACGAGGTCGAGCGGGAACGGACGATCGACCGCCTGGCCGTCGGCCCCGACGGTGTCGAAGGTGATGCCCGCCTGCACGAACGAGCGGTCGCGCCGGTGACCGAGCGCCGCCAGCTGCTCGGGGTCGAGCGCGGCGACGGCCGCCATCAGCCGCGCGACGTGGGCGCGCGGCTCGCCCGACGACCGGATCGCCTCGTCGTAGGCGTCGATCGGGGTGGCGTACGCGCGGGCGGCGGGCATCCTCCAGGACGGTACCCCCGGGCGACGGCCGCAAACTGTGCCGCTGTCCAGGCTTTGGCCGTCGCGCTACGCCGCCGGGAGCATCAGGTCGGTCGGCTCGTCGCGGCCGCGCAGGGTCCGCTGCTCCCCCAGCGTCCAGCGCCCGCTCTCGGCGGGGCTCGCCGCCGCGACCAGCCGGCCCGCCGCCGCGACCCCGGCCGGGAAGTCCTTGGCGGCGTCGGTCAGCCGCGCCGCCTCGTTGATCGGGTCGCCGATCACCGTGTACTCGAGCCGCTCCTCGGCGCCGATGTAGCCGGCGACCGCCGGGCCGCCGCTGACGCCGATCCCGGCCCGCAGCTCCGGCACCTCGCGCGCCAGGCGTTCGCCGAGGTCCCGCGCCGCGGCCAGGGCCCGGTCCGCGGCGCGGTCGTCGACGAACGGCGCACCGAAGATCACCAGCGCCGCGTCGCCCTGGAACTTGTTGACCCAGCCGTGGTGCTCGCCGACCGTCTCGACGACCACCGCGAAGAACCGGTTGAGCAGGCCGACCACGTGGTCCGGGCTGTGGCGGACGGCCAGCTCGGTCGAGCCGACGATGTCGACGAACAGCGCGGCGACCTCGCGGACCTCGCCGCCCAGCCGGACGTGCTCCTGCCGCAGCGCGGTGCGCGCCACCTCCTCGCCGACGTGGCGGCCGAACAGGTCGCGGATCCGGTCGCGGTCGCGGATCCCGTCGGCCATCCGGTTGAAGCCGTCCTGCAGCCGCCCCAGGTCGGTCGCGTCGTAGACGCGGACCCGCACGTCCAGGTCGCCCCGGCCGATCCGGTCCATCGCCCGGCGGACCGTCCGCACCGGATCGGCGACGGCCCGCGCCGCCAGCAGCTCGACGGCCAACCCGAAGGTCAGCGCGACGCCGCCGAGCACCACCATCGAGAGCGCCAGCCGCGAGACGGTCACCCCCTCCGGCTCGAGCAGCGCGAAGGCGCCGACCAGCATCACGCCGAGCACCGGAGCGCCGGTGACGGTCGCCCAGCCGAGCAGCTGGCGGCTGGTGATCCCCGGCAGCACCGAGCGGTCGAAGCCGCCGGACTGCAGGGCGATCGCGGCGATCGGCCGCAGCATCCGCTCGGTCACCAGGTAGCCGAAGGTCGCCATCGTCGCGCCGGTCAGCGCGGTCACCAGCACGACCCGGCGGGCGTGCGCCCACGACTGCTCCAGGTTGAAGGCCCCGAACAGGACCGCGGCCAGCAGCCAGGCCGCGGCCAGCAGCCAGAAGACCCGGACCGGCGCGCGCAGCAGGCGCCGCAGCTCGTCGCGGCTGGGCGGCGCGTCGCGGCCGATCCAGTGCGTGACCGAGCGCGTGGCTCGCCACGACCACCAGAGGATCCCCGGGATCACGATCCCGAGGTAGGCCAGCAGGAACCACGCGTTGCCGGCGATCGAGTCGCGGAGCACCGCGTCGGACTCGCCCGGCACCACGAAGACCACCAGCACCAGGGTCACCCCGGCGGCGATGAAGTTGGCGATCAGGAGGGTGACGACCAGCGTCAGGATCGCCGTGCGGGTGACGAAGCGCGGGGCCCGCACCGTCCGTCCGACGGCGTTCAGGACGCGCCGTGGTCGGCTACGCATCGCCCGCGTCCGCCAGGTCCAGCCGCGCCTGCCCGCCGTCGGGCGGCGGCGCCCCGGGCGCGCGCGTGACGTCCGGGTCGAGCAGCCAAGGCCCGTCCTCCGAGCGGACGTCGTTGACCAGCGGGCTGGCCGGGACGATCCTCAGGCGGTCGTCGTCGAGCGGGACGCAGAGCGCCACCGCGTCGCGCGCGCCGACGTCGGGCGAGAGCCACGCGGCCTCCTCGTCCGGCCCCGCCAGCACCGCCGGCATCCGGTCGTGCAGCCGGGCCGCCGACGGGCTCGCCGGGCAGGTCACGATCGCGACGGTCAGCAGGCTCCGCTCGCCGAGCCCGTCGCCGCCGTACGGCCGGCCGGCCGGGTCGACGCCCGCGGGCTCGTCGCGCAGCCGGATCGTGCGGGCGATCCCGGCGAAGGCCACCGGCGCCCCGTCGTCAACGGTGTGGCGGAACGGGATGCGCTCACCCTTCGCCCGGGTCGGCTGCTCCTGCCGCAGCCACTCGTACCAGCCGTCGGCCAGGATCAGCACGCGGTGCTCGGCGGACGCCACCAGCGGCGCGAACAGCGGCTTCTCCGGCAGCGTCTCGACCCGCGCGTTGATCGGCTTCAGCCGCTCGCGCCGCGACCGCGCCCAGCCGGGCAGCAGGCCCCAGTGCGCGCTCGCCGAGCGGCGGCCGCCGTCGGCCGCGGCCCCGACCACCGGAACCGCCTCGGTCGGCGCCACGTTGTAGCGCCGCAGCGCCCGCGCGTCGACGCGCCCGCCGAAACGGGTGTCGAACTCGGAGGGGTCCCCCGGCGTGAGCGTGTAGCGCCCGCACATGCCGACGAGCCTATAGGCCGGGTAGGCGCCGTCCGGGCGCCGATGCGGATCGCGCCGACGCCGGCGGCGGTAGCCGCATCGGCACCGGGATCCGGCCGGTCACTGCAGCGCCGAGGTCAGCCGCGCCAGGTTGTCGACGAGCTTGCCCGGCCAGGCCCGGGACTGGTGCTCCCGCAGCGTCAGCTCGCGACTGATCGCCCGGTAGCCGTCCTCGATCCGCCGCATCTCGTCCGTGAAGTCGACGCCGCTGACCAGCAGCGACGCCTCCATGTTGAGGTCGAACGAGCGCATGTCCATGTTGCTCGAGCCGATCACGGCGATCCGGTCGTCGATCGTCAGGTGCTTGGCGTGGAGGATGTAGGGCGCCGGGTACAGGTAGATCCGCACGCCGGCCCGCAGCAGCGCCTCGTAGTACGAGCGCTGGGCGTGGAAGACCAGCGGCTGATCGCCGATCTCGGAGACGAACAGCTCGACGTCGAGCCCGCGCTCGGCGGCGGTCGTGACCGCGTGCATCAGGGACTCGTCGGGCACGAAGTACGGGCTGGTGATGCTGACCCGCTGCTGCGCGTTGTAGATCACCGAGTTGAACAGCTTGAGGTTGTTCTCGTTCTCGAACCCCGGGCCGCTCGGCACCACCTGGCACTCGAGCGTGTCGGCGGCGACGTTCGGGTCGACCAGCTCGATCTCGCCCTCCAGCGCCTGGTCGGTCTCCGAATACCAGTCGGTCACGAAGAGCGCGTTGACGCCGCCGACGATCGGGCCGTCGAGCCGCACCATCAGCTCCTTCCACTGCAGGCCGCGGCGACGGTTGGCGCGCTTGTTGTAGCTGGCGTCGATCAGGTTCTGCGAGCCCATGAACGCCACGTCGCCGTCGATCACCAGCAGCTTGCGGTGGTTGCGCAGGTCGGGACGCTGGTACTTGCCGCGCAGCGGCTGGACCGGCAGCATCGGCCGCCAGTCGACGCCGATCCGCGTCAGGTGGCGCTTGGTCGCGCGGTAGCCCGGCGAGCGGTACGAGCCGATGTGGTCGAACAGCACGCGGACCGACACGCCACGCTGGACCGCGCGCTCGAGCGCCGCGAGGAACGGCGCCGTGGTCGGGTCGGAGGCGAGGATGTAGAACTCGCAGTGGACGTACTCGCCGGCGTCGTCGACCGCGGCGGTCATCGCGTCGAGCGACGTCTGGTAGTCGTCGATCAGCGTCGCCGCGTTGCCGGTGACCATCGGCATCGCGCCGAGGTTGCGGTTGAGCCGGACGATCGACGCCAGCCACGGCGGTCCCGGATCGTTCGGCGGCAGCTGGTCCATCCCGGCCGTCCGCTCGAGGATCACGCGGTTGACCTCGCGCTGCTTGCGCCGCCGGTGGGCGGGCAGCTTGGGGTTGCCGATCAGCAGGAACGCGATCACCCCGATGTAGGGGATCAGGAAGATCGCCAGCAGCCACGCCATCGCCGACGATGGACGGCGGTTGACCGGCACGATCGCGATCGCCGCGATGCGAACCGCCATGCCGACGACGTCGAGCGCGAGCGTGCTGTGCAGCAGCAGCCACGAGAGGTCCCACTCGAGATTCACGCGGCCACGCTACAGGGCGGGGCACCCGGACTCCGCTCCGGGTGCCGTCGGATTCGGCGGGCGGCCGTCAGGCCGCGGGGGCACCGGCGCCGACCGACGCGCTCGCGTGGACCCCGCCGTCGACGTGGATGATCTCGCCGGTGATCGCGCGCGACAGCGGCGACAGCAGGAACAGCGCGGCGTCGGCGGTCGGCGTCGGATCGGCGTTGTCCCAGCCGAGCGGGGCGGCGTCGTCCCAGCCGTCGCTGAGCTGGTTGAAGCCGGGGATCCCGCGCGCGGCGATCGTGCCGAGCGGTCCGGCGGAGACCAGGTTGGAGCGCACGCCGTGGGGACCGGCGTAGCGGGCCAGGTAGCGGCTGGTGGCCTCCAGGGCGGCCTTGGCCACCCCCATCCAGTCGTAGGCCGGGTACGTGACGCGGGCGTCGAAGTCCAGGCCGACCAGCGACCCGCCGCTCATGACCGAGGGCGGGTCGCTGGGCAGCCCGGCGGCCAGCGCCTTGAGCGAGAAGGCGCTGGTCTCGAAGGCGACCTTGGCGCTCTCCGCCGGGGTCTCCAGGAAGTTGCCGCCGAGCGCGTCCTCCGGGGCGAAGGCGATCGCGTGCAGCACGCCGTCCAGCCGTCCGTCCCAGCGGGCGTCGATCTCCGCCGCGACCGCCGCGATGTCCTCCGGCCGGTTGACGTCGAGCTCGAGCACGTCGGCCGGCTGCGGCAGCTGCTTGGCCGCGCGCTCCGTCAGCCGCCGCGGCCGGCCGAAGCCGGTCAGCAGCACCTCGGCGCCCGCCTCCTGGGCCCGCGCGGCGACGTGCCAGGCGATCGAGTCCTTGGTGATCACGCCGGTGATCAGCAGACGACGGCCGGTCAGCAGGCCGGCGGGCACGGGAACGGTCACGGGTACCTCGGGGTTCTTGGACTTCGGGGCGACGGTTGCGACGACGCTACAGCGGGAAGTTGCGGGCCCGCTGCTCGGCCGACGCGGGGCGCCGGAGGGCGCCGAGCGCCCAGATCAGGCGGTCGCGCGTCTGCGCCGGCTCGATCACCTCGTCGACGATACCGAGCGAGGCGGCGACGTCGGGCGTCAGGTGCTCGGCCGCGTACTGCGCGGCCAGCTCGGCCTTCTTGGCGACCGGGTCGTCGGCGGCGGCGATCTCGCGCCGGCCGGTGAAGCCGACGGCCTGCTCCGCGCCCATCACGCCGATCTGGGCGCTCGGCCAGGCCAGCACCATCGTCGCGCCGAGCGCGCGGCTGTTCATCGCGATCTGCGCGCCGCCGAAGGCCTTGCGCAGGACGATCGTGATCTTCGGGACGTCGGCCTCGGCGAAGGCGTGCACGAGCTTGGCGCCGTGGCGGATCACCGCGCCCTGCTCCTGGTCGCTCCCCGGCATGAAGCCCGGAGTGTCGACGAGGACGGCGAGCGGCACGCCGAAGAGGTGGCACCAGCGGACGAAGCGGGCGGCCTTCTGGGCCGACTCGGCGTCCAGCGTGCCGGCCATCCGCGACGGCTGGTTGGCGACGATGCCGACCGTCCGGCCGTCGATCCGGGCCAGCGCGACGACCACGCTCGGCGCCCAGGCCGGGGCGATCTCCAGCAGCCGTCCGCCGTCGACCAGCGCGGTCGCGACGTCGCGGACGTCGTAGCCGCGGCGCGGCTCGCTCGGCACGAACGCCGACGGGTCGAACGCGGGCGACGCGACCGGCCGGACCTGAGGCGGCTCCTCGCCGGAGCGCGCCGGCAGCAGGCCGAGCAGCTCGCGGGTCAGCGCGATCGCGTGGCGATCGTCGTCGGCGACCATCTGGCAGACGCCGTTCTGGCTCTGGACGTCGCAGCCGCCGAGGTCCATCGCGGAGACGTCCTCGCCGGTGACCTCGCGGACGACGCCGGGGCCGGTCAGGAACATCGCCGCGTCGCGGGTCATGATCGTGACGTCGGTCAGCGCGGGGGTGTACGCCCCGCCGCCGGCGCAGGTGCCGGAGACGACGGAGATCAGCGGGACCTGGCCGGAGAGCCGGGTCAGCTCGGCGAAGATCCGGCCGTAGCCGGCCAGCGCCTCCAGGCCCTCCTGCAGTCGCGCCCCGGCCGAGGCCAGGAACCCGACCACGGGAATCCGCGACTCGCCGGCCATCTGCAGCAGGCGGACGATCGTCTCCGCGTGCCGGGCGCCGAGGCTGCCGCCGAGCAGCGCCTGGTCCTCCGAGTAGCAGGCGACCGGACGACCGTCGATCGTGCCCAGGCCGGCGACGATGCCGTCGCCGGCGACCGCCCGCTCGCCGAGCGCGGGCGACGTGACGGCGGTCCGCAGCAGCCGCAGCGACCCGGGGTCGCACAGGGACTCCAGCCGCTGCAGCGGCGTCAGCGGCTCGTCCGCGTCGAACCGCTCCGCGGCGGCCGGGGCCGTCCGCTCGGCGACGATCGTCGGGGTCCCAGTGCGTCCACTCATCAGATGCCTCCGAGCACGATGCAGGTGTTGTGTCCGCCGAAGCCGAACGACGTCGACAGCGCGATCGGCGCTCGGCCCGGCGTTTCCCGCAGCGGCATCGGCTCGCCGATCACGTGCAGCAGGTTCAGCTCGGGGTCGGGCTGATCGAGGTTCAGGGTCGGGGGAGCGACGCGCCGGCCGAGGGCCAGGATCGTCGCGACCGCCTCGACGGCCCCGGACGCGCCCAGGCTGTGGCCGAGCGCGGACTTGAGGCTGGAGATCGGCGTCCGCTGGAGGTGGTCGCCGAGCGCGATCTGCATCGCGCCGGTCTCCGCCCGGTCGTTCAGCGGGGTGCCGGTGCCGTGGGCGTTGATGTAGTCGACGTCCTCGGCCGCGACGCCGGCGTTCTCCAGCGCCGCGAGCACCGCCCGCGACGCGCCGGAGCCGTCCGGCGTGGGCGCGGTCAGATGGTGCGCGTCCTGCGACGAGCCCGTCCCGCGGACGAAGCCGAGGATCTCGGCCCCGCGCTCGCGGGCCTTGTCCTCGCGCTCGAGGATCAGCACCGCGGCGCCCTCGGCGAGCACGAAGCCGTCGCGCTCGACGTGGAACGGGCGCGACTGACCGGTGGTCGAGAGCGCGTCCATCGCGCCGAACCCGGCGCGCGCCAGGTCGACCATCGCCGCCTCGGTCCCGCCGACCACGACCGCGTCGACCGCGCCGGAGCGCAGGTCGCGGAGCCCGGCGGCGATCGCGTCCGCGCCGGCGGCGCAGGCGCTGACCACGCCGTAGCTCGGCCCGCGGAGGCCGTGCCGCAACGCGACCTGGCCGGTCGGGCCGTTGGCCATCAGCAACGGGATGGCCAACGGCGACACCGGCTTGCCCTCGAGCATCGCGCGGTGGTTCTCCGTGAGGGTGATGAAGCCCCCGATGCCGCTGCCGATCACCGTGCCGATCCGCTCCGAGGCGTACGGCAGCTCGCCGCCGCCGTCGCCGTCGGTCCACCCCGCCTGGGCCAGCGCCTCGGTGCTCGCGGCCAGGACCATCTGGCTGGAGCGGTCGGCGCGCCGGGCTTCCTTGCGGGAGAGGACCGCGGTCGGATCGAAGTCGAGGCAGTTGCCCTCTCCGTCGACGATGCCCGAGCGACCCGCCGCCCAGCCGTCGAAGAGGGTCTCCGCCCCGACGCCGAGCGGCGTGACCGCTCCGACTCCGGTGATCGCAGCGTTGATCACTGGGCGGCGCGCTCCACGATCAGGTTCACGGCGTCCTCGACCGTGCGCAGCTTGGCGACGTCCTCGCCCTGCAGCTTCACGGCGTACTTCTCCTCGACGATCTGCGAGAGCTCGGCGAGGTCGAGCGAATCGACGTCCAGGTCCTCGAAGGACGCGGTCGGGTTGAGGGCGTCGGCCTCGGCGCCGAGCTCCTCGAGCGAGCTCAGGACGAGCTGCTCGACGTCCTCACGGGTGACAGCGGTGGACACGTTGGGACTTCTCCTGTGTTGACTACTAGCGGGCAGAACTGCGGGAAGAGCGGGTCACGTCATGGGTACACGCGTTGCGAGCACCGAGGACGGGGACGGCGGTGCACTACCGCCATCCGGGGGGTAGTACCCCCCTGCCGTCGGGTCGGGCTGTGTGCGGTCCGGCACCCTCAGGCGCCGAGCCCCCCGTCGACGACGAGCGTCGAGCCGGTGACGTAGGACGCCTCGGGCGAGACGAGGAAGCGGATCGCCGCGGCGACCTCCTCCGGCTGGCCCGCGCGGCGGGCCGGGATGTGGCCGACGAGGTCCTCGAGCAGGCCCTCGGTCATCTCGCTCTCGATGAAGCCCGGGGCGATCGCGTTGACGGTCACGCCGCGACGGGCGACCTCGGCGGCGACCGAGCGGGTCAAGCCGAGCAGGCCGGCCTTGGCGGCGGCGTAGTTCGCCTGGCCGGGGTTGGTCTTCAGCGCGATCACCGACGAGACGTTGACGATCCGGCCGAAGCGGCCGCGGATCATCGGGCTGAGCGCCGGCCGGATCAGCCGGAACGCGGCCGACAGGTCGACGTCGATCACGCTCTGCCAGTCCTCGTCGCTGATCTGCATCGCGAGGTTGTCGGCGGTGATCCCGGCGTTGTTGACCAGCACGCGAACCGGGCCGAGCGCCGCGACCGCGGCGGCCAGCAGCTGCTCGGGCGCGGCCGGGTCGGCCAGGTCCGCGGCGATCGCCACGGCGGTGCCGCCGGCGGCCTCGACCTCGGCGACGACCTGCTGGGCCTTCTCCGCGTTGCGCCCGTAGTGGACGACGACCGGCCAGCCGTCGGCGGCCAGCGCCTTGACCGTGGCCGCCCCGATCGCCCCCGAGCCGCCCGTGACGAGCGCGCAGCCGTCCTCCGGCTTGGCGGGTGGCCAGACGAACTTCTTGGCGCTCACGCGGCGCCCTCCCAGGTCATGGTGATCCCGGCCCACGCGAGGCCGCTTCCGAAGCCGGCGAGCAGCACGCGGGTACCGCGCTCCAGGCGACCGGTGGCCCGCGCGTCGGCGAGCGCCAGGACGATCGAGGCCGCCGACGTGTTGCCGTGGTGGTCGACCGAGTTGGCGAGCTGCTGCTCGTCGACGCCGAGCCGTCGGCGCACGGAGTCGAGGATCCGGCCGTTGGCCTGGTGCAGGACGATCAGATCGACGTCGTCGAGCGCGACGCCGTTGGCCTCGGCCGTGTCCCGGACGGTGGACTCGAACCGCACCACCGCGGTCTTGTACGTGTCGTAGCCGTTCATCCGCACCGCGAACGGCTTGCCCTCGCCGAACTCGACGTCGTCGAAGACCGAGGGGTTGTCGGTCGCGACCCGGATCGTGCCGCCGTTGCCGCCGTCGGAGCCCATCACCGACCGGCCGACGCTGCCGACGCCGTCGTCGGTGGTCGCGCGCAGCACGATCGCGCCCGCGCCGTCCCCGAGCAGCCCGGCGGTCGCCCGGTCGGAGCGGTCGGTGATCCGGCTCATCGCCTCGGCGGCGAGCACGACCGCCGTGGTCGCCCGCCCCGTCTCGAGCATCGCGGTGGCCGCGGTCACCGCCGCGGCGAAGCCGCTGCAGCCGGACGACAGGTCGAACGCGGCGGCGTTCGGGGTGCCGATCCCGTCCGCGACGACGGCGGACATCGCCGGGGCGATGTCGTCGCTGAGCAGCGTCGCGGCGATCACCAGGTCGACCTCGCTCGCCGGGACCCCCGCGTCGGCCAGCGCGCGCTCGGCGGCCAACCGCGCGAAATCGGTGAGTCGCTCCTCCGGGGCGAGGATCCGACGCTCCTTGATGTGGGTCCTCGAGAGCAGCCAGCCGGGCTCGAGCTCGAGTCGCTGCTCGATCTCGGCCGTGGTCACGACGGCCTCGGGCAGCGCGGCTCCGACGCCGAGCGGCGCCACGCGGATCCGCCCGGGCGCCCGGGTCGAGCCGCCGGTGGGTGATGAGGTCACGTCAGGCATCCGACGTATTGTCGCGCGTGGCGTCGACGGCAGCGGCCTCCGCCAGCTCCGGCACCTCGACCGTGACCGCGTCGGCGCCGTCGAAGCCGTCCGCGAACGTGCGGCGGGCGAGGCCCGCCACCACGTCCCCGGGGCCGACGTCGACGAACCGGCGCACGCCCGCGGCGTGCAGCGCGAGCAGTCCCGGACGGAACAGCACGGGGTTGGTCAGGCTGTCGATCAGCCGGCGCGGGACGTCGTCGATCGGCGCGGCCGTGACCGCCGACCAGACCGGCACCGACGCCGGCCGGAACGTGGTGCGGTCGACGGCCGCCTGCAGCCCGGGGATCGCCGGCTCCATCAGCGGCGAGTGGAACGCGCCCGCGACGTCGAGCCGGCGGATCCGGCTGCCGCGGCTCTTGGCGGTCTCCGCCGCCGCGTCGAGCGCGTCGATCCGACCGGCGATGATCACCTGTCCCGGTGCGTTGTCGCAGGCGACGACCAGGCCGTGCTGCGCGGCCAGCTCGCGGGCCTCGTCGACCTCCGCCTTGCGGACCGCGGCCATGCTGCCGAGCATCTGCGGATCGGCGCCCGCCTGATGTGCGTGGCGTCGTTCGCGTTCCTGCTCGTC
>CAZFIQ010000046.1:9889-16255 GCA_964519185.1 uncultured Patulibacter sp. | reverse complement strand
GTCGCGTTCATCGTGTTCGCCCAACGGGTCGGGCTGACCCTCGACGAGATCCACGCCGAGCTGGCGCGACTGCCGACCGACCGGGTGCCCTCCCGTCGTGATTGGGCCTCGCTCTCCCGCACCTGGAGCACACGAATCGACGAGCGGATCGCGGAGCTGCAGAACCTCAAGGCCGGCCTCACGGAATGCATCGGTTGCGGGTGCTTGTCGCTCGACCGCTGCGCAATGGCGAACCCGAAGGATCGGGTGGCGCGACGCGGCGCGGGCCCCCGATTCTGGGTCGGCGATCCGACCCCGTGGGAGGCATCGACAGAACCCGCAACGCAAGGATCGTGATTTATGCCATGCTTCTGGCGTCGTGTTGAGCCACAAGGCTCGACGAAGCAGTGCCAGCGTTCGGTCGTTGCATCAGCACCCTCCGCGCCGTTGCACAAACCCCACGGAGGGAAATTCACATGGCCACAGGTACCGTTAAGTGGTTCAACGAGGAGAAGGGCTTCGGGTTCATCACGCCCGATGAGGCCGGTAAGGACCTCTTCGTCCACCACTCCGCCATCAACGGCACCGGCTTCAAGACGCTGGCCGAGGGCGCGAAGGTCTCCTTCGACCCCGAGTCCGGTCCGAAGGGCCCGAACGCCACCAACGTCTCGGTCATCTAGAACCGACACGCTGACGACGGCGCTCCGGCGCCGTCCATGAACGGCCCGCCTCGGCGGGCCGTTCGTCGTTCTGGGCCGCCGGCGAGCCCACCGCGGAGCTCCCCGACCCGGCGCCCGCGATCGGCGACCCGTCAGGCGTCGCCGGCGACCAGCGGCTCGAGCGCGGCCCGCTCGTCCGCGTCGAACGGCCGCGACGTGCGGGCCTCGTCGTCCCAGGCCACGATCACGGTCACCGCCTCCGCCACCACGACCCCCGAGGGAATCTCCATCCGCGACGCCAGCGTGACGCTGGACCGTCCGACCCGCCGAACCGTGGTCGTCGTGGTGATCTCGCGGTCGCGGTAGCGCGCCTCGTGCCGGTGGTCGAGCTCGACCCGCGCCACCACCATGCCGGGCGACGGCCCCAGCACCGACCGCAGGAACCCGACGCGCGCGTCCTCCAGCAGCACGTGGTAGACGGACTGGTTGACGTGGCCGAGCGTGTCGAGGTCGCGGTACCGCAGCCCCGTCGTGATCGTGGTGACCGGCTCGGCGCGTGACGTCATGCCTGCAGGCTACGAGACGCCCCCGCCGCTCGCCCGGTCGGGCGCGGTCCGGCCGCGGGCCGTCGACGGGCCCGCGGGCCCGGACGCACGGGTTCCCGGCCCCGCGCCTCGCGCCCGGGTAGCAGCGTCGACGGCCCCGGAACCGTGCGTCGCGTCACGCAGCGCCCGGTTCGGCCCGACGTCCAACGGCGCCGCGGCAAAGGCCATACATCCGTCTAGTCGCTGTACGGCGAACGCGCGGCGATCCTTGATCCGCCGGACCGGGAACGGCGTGGCGTGTGCGCCGACTCCCGGACCCGGCTGCCGGCGGCGCACCCTCACCGCGCCGCATCCCCGACCTCACGGAGCCGCCGATGTCCCGACCGACCCCCAGCCGACCCTCGAGCCGTCGCCGCCGCGCCGGCGGGGCGGCGGCGCTGTCCGCCGTGGCCGCGGCGCTGATCGCCGTTCCATCCGCGTCGGCGATCAACTACGTCTCGGCCGCCAACGGCGAGCGCTGGGCGGTCAACGACGCCGCCATGCCCGGACTCGACACCGGATCGATCCGCCAGACCAACCAGGGCTCGCTGCTCGGCTACGGCGGGATCAAGCTGAGCGTCTCCGGCAGCAAGGCCGACTACCTGGACGGCGAGCTGCTGCGCGGCTTCGGCCTCCGGTTCGACGGCCTCGACGAGTTCGCGACGACGACCCCGGTCCGGGTCTCCGGCGTCGACGTCAGCCGCAACCTCAAGGTCGAGCGCTCCGCCAACTGGGCCCGCTGGGTCGACAGCTTCACCAACCGGGCCCGCCAGCCGGTCACGATCGAGGTCTCGTTCGGCGGCATCCTCGGCCAGTCGAGCGACACCAACCCCGCGTTCCAGGCCACCCAGGCCCGCGTGCTGGCCACGTCCAACGGCGACACGAGCATCACCTCCGCCGACGCGTGGGCGACCGTCGGCACGCCGACCGCCGCCGCCACGTCGCTGACGTCCGGACCGACCCAGAACGGCACCTCGGCCACCGTCTTCGGCACGCCGGGAACGTCACTGCCCGGCGCCCTGCTGCGCCAGAACAACTGGATGCGCGGCCCGTTCGAGAACGTGCTGGCGACGTCCGGCCACGAGGCCAACTTCCACGGGTACCTGCGGCGGATCGTGCTCCAGCCCGGCGAGACCCGGTCGCTCGTCCACTTCGTGGTGATCGGCCTGCGCGACAGCGCCGCGACCGCCGGCGCGCAGATCGCGGCCGTCACCACCGCCGCGACCGACCTGGCGGCCGACCCGGACCTCAGCGGGCTCTCGACCGCCGAGATCTGCACGATCGCCAACTGGGACCTGGCGGCGATCGACGCCGCGCTGCCCGCGACCTGCGCCACCGTCCAGCCGCCGCAGCCGGAAGCCGCGCCGGCGACCAGCGAGCCGAAGACCAGCTCGCCGTACGACGTGGTCGGCAAGACGCTGACGGAGCTGCAGGCCGACATGCGCGCCGGGGTCACGACGTCGCAGGAGATCACCCGCGCCTACCTCGACCGGATCGCGGCCTACGACCGCGGCCAGCGCGGGCTCAAGTCGTTCATCCACGTCGCCGCCGACGCGATGGAGCAGGCCCGCAAGGCCGACGTCGCCCGGGCCCAGGGCACGGACACGGACCTGCTCGGCATCCCCGTCGCGGTCAAGGACCTGTACGACACGAAGGACATGCCGACGACCAACGGCTCGCTGGTGTTCGAGGGCTTCCGGCCCACCAAGGACGCCTTCCAGGTCGCCAAGATGCGCGAGGCCGGCGCCGTGATCCTCGGCAAGGCGAACATGTCCGAGTACGCCAACTCGGGCCGCCACTCGGAGAGCCCCTGGGGCCAGGTCTGGAACGCGATCCAGCCGTCCTCGACGTCGCAGGGCTCCTCCGGCGGCTCCGGCGTCGCCGTCGCCGCGAGCTTCGCCGCGTTCTCGATGGGCTCGCAGACCGGTGTCTCGCTGAACGCGCCGTCGGGCGCCAGCTCGCTGGTGGCGCTGCGCGGCACCGACGGCATGAGCTCCGGAGCCGGCGTGATGCCGCTGAACTTCACCCGCGACTACGCCGGCCCGATGGCGCGCTCGGTCTCCGATCTGGCGGCGATCCTGAACTTCACGACCGGGACCGATCCGGACGACGAGCTGAGCGTGGCCGGTGACGCGTCGGCCAAGCGCCCCGCCGACTGGACGTCGATGCTCGACGCCGGCTCGATGCGCGGCAAGCGGTTCGGCTACCTGCCCGACCAGTTCGCGTCGACGAGCTACGGCACCACGGGCACGCTCGAGGTCTCGAACGCGGCGCTCGACGCGCTGCGGTCCTCCGGCGTCACGCTGGTACCGATGCCGGCCGCGCCGGGATCGCCGTCCAACCCGACCCCCGGCGGCAACACGGGCGTCGAGGGCTGGGCCCGCTGGCTCGAGGCCCATCCCGAAGCGCCGTACAACACGCCGGCCGAGATCATGGACTCGCAGAAGAAGCTGCCCTACAACCGGTCGAGCAGCCCGACCACCGCCGGCCGCATGACGCGGCCCCAGGTCGAGGGCATCCGCACCCAGCGGACCGAGTACCAGGCCCGGCTGAAGGAGTGGATGGACAACGCGGGCGTCGAGGCCGTGATCTACCCGAACAACACCTCGGACTTCCACTCCAACGACTCGTTCCAGCTGGGCGGCGCGTTCTCCACCGCCCCGGCGTCCGCCTCCGGCGCGCCGGAGCTGATCGTGCCGATCGGCGAGAACGACCACGGGCACCCGGTGTCGCTGCAGATCCAGGGCCGGGCCTGGGACGACGGCAAGCTGGTCGGCTTCGGCTACGCGATCGAGCAGCTGCTCGACGGGCACGTCGAGCCGACGCAGTTCCCGGCGCTGAAGTACGACGAGGACCTGAAGCCGCGGCCGATCGTGATCGAGCCGCTGCCCGCGCCCGAGACCGAGGCGCCCAAGCCGGACGTGCCGTCCAACCTGGACCCGGCGACGCTCAACCCGCCGCCCGCCCCGCCGGCGCCGGCGGCGCCCGCCGCGCCGGCCGCGCCGTCGACCACGCCGGCCGCCGCGACGCCGCGGATCTCGGTCGCCCGGCGGTCGCTGACCGCGACCCGCAGCGGCCGCGTGCCGATCCGCCTGTCCTGCGCCCCGGGCGCCGGCACCTGCGTGGTGCGGGTGACGGTCAAGCGGGGCGGCACGACCGTGGCCACCCGCAAGGCCGTGCGGATCCAGGCCGGCCAGAGCCGGACCCTGACGCTCGTCGCCCGGGGCGGTCTGCAGCGCAGCCTGCAGCGCGGGTCGCGCGTCACGCTGCGGGTCCAGCTGGCCGGCAGCGGCCGCACCACCGTCGCCGCCAAGGCCACGACCGTCCGGGTCAAGGGCACCAAGCGGTGACGCACGGACGGGGGTGAGGCCCGGGGGCGGAGCCTCACCCCCGTTCCCCGGTCGGCGTCGCCGACCGGGGAACGCCGTCGCGGTTCGCCCGCCTGACCGGGGCGAACCGCGAAGGCGTCGCGCGGCGGGTCCGCGAAGAGCGACTACCGCCCGCCCTTGCGGAGCTTCCGCAGCTCCGGCCAGGGACGGGTGTTGGCCACGTCGTCCGGACCGAGCCAGGCGCGTCGCGCGGTCGCGACGCCCCAGCGGACGTTGCTCAGCGTGTCCGGACCGTGGGCGTCGGAGTCGATCACCAGCCGCACGCCCGCGTCCCGCGCCTGGCGGGCGTGGACGTCGTTCAGGTCGCGCCGCCGCGGCGAGCCGTTGATCTCCAGGAAGGTCCCGGTCCGCGCCGCCGCCGCGATCACCGCGTCGACGTCCAGGTCGTAGGGCGTCCGCTTCTCGATCAGGCGACCGGTCGGGTGCGCGATCACGTCGACCGACGGGTGCTCGCAGGCCGCGATGATCCGCGCCGTCGGGTCGCTGGCGAACGCGGTGTGGACCGACGCCACGACCCAGTCCAGCTCGGCCAGCAGCTCGTCGTCGTAGTCCAGGCTCCCGTCGGTCAGGACGTTGACCTCGCTGCCCGCCAGCACCGTGAAGCCGTCGAGCTCCGCGTTGACCCGCCGGACCTCCTCGATCGTCGCCCGCAGCTCGTCCGGGGTCACGTCGTCGCCGAACCCGTGCGACGCCGAGTGGTCGGTGATCGCGATGTAGTCCAGGCCGAGCGCGGCGGCGGCGTCGGCCATCTCGCGGATCGTGCCGCGACCGTCGCTGGCGACGGTGTGCATGTGCATGTCGCCGCGCAGGTCGTCGACGGTGATCAGCGGCGGGACGGACGCCAACCGCAGCTCGCCGCGGTCCTCGCGCAGCTCCGGCGGGATCCACGGCAGGCCCAGCCGCGCGTAGACCTCCTCCTCCGTCGCGAACCGCTCCGTCTCCCCGGTCGCGTCGTCGAGGATCCCGTACTCCGACACGTGCAGGCCGCGCTTGACCGCCGCCTCGCGGATCGCCACGTTGTGGGCCTTCGAGCCGGTGAAGTGCTGCAGCAGGTTGCCGAACTGGTCGGGGGCGACGACGCGCAGGTCGACGGACAGCCCGTTCTGGGTCGTCCCGCTGGCCCCGTTGGTGCCGCGGCGGTGGACGTCGGCGATCAGCTCGGAGGACGCGAAGACCGCGACCAGCCCCTCGGCGTCGTCGGCCGTCGCGATCAGGTCCAGGTCGTGCACGCTGTCGGCGCGGCGCCGCGCCGATCCCGCGACCTCGACCCGGTGGACCCCGGCCGCCCGGCCGCGATCGCGCAGCTCGGCGACCAGCCGCTCGGCGACCGGCAGCGCCACCGACAGCAGCTCCCGACGCGGACCGTCCAGATCGTCGCCCGCGGCGTCGAGCGCCGCCAGCAGCTTCTCCTCCGACTTCGGCCCGAAGCCGGCGAGCCCGCGGATCCGCTGGTCGGCGATCGCCCGGCGCAGCGCCTCCGGCCCGTCGACCCGCAGCTCGTCGTAGAGCTTGCGGGCGCGCTTGGGTCCCAGGCCCGGCAGCCGCGTGATCGTCCGCAGCCCGTCGGGGATCTTCGCGCGCAGCTTGGTCAGCGCGGGGATCTCCCCGGTGGTCAGCAGCGCGTCGAGCTTCTCCGCCAGGGTCTTGCCGATCCCCGGCAGCTCGGTCACGGTGCCGGCGCGGCTGAGCGTGGCGACCGAGCGCGGCGCCTCGCGGATCGCCTTGGCGCCGTTGCGGTACGCGAGCACGCGGTGG
>CAZFIQ010000046.1:0-9879 GCA_964519185.1 uncultured Patulibacter sp. | reverse complement strand
CTGCGTGCGATCTGGTCCGCCTGGACGCCCGAATCGCACGCAGCCCTCCGCGGACTCAGCGGGGGTCAGCGGACGGCGTCGGCGGCAGGCGGCGTCGCGACCGGCAGCTCGTCGACGAAGCGGCCCGTCGTCCGGGCGCGGGCGCGGCGCAGGGCGCCGAGCATCGCCGGGCCGAAGAGCAGCGCGAAGACCACGTTGCCGGCCGCGTGCGTCAGGTCGAACGGCGCCGACGTGGTGACGATCACCAGCAGCTGGTCGACCCCGCCGCCGGTGAAGGTCAGCCACGACGAGAGGTTCATGATCGTGCCGAACAGCAGCCCCGCGAAGCCGCAGACGGCCGCCAGCGTCCAGCGGTTGACCGGCCGGCCGCGGGTCGCCGCCGCCAGTCCCGCGCCGAGCAGGCCGCAGAGGCCCCAGGCGAGCATCTGCCAGACCGTCCACGGCCCCTGGCCGAAGACCAGGTTGGAGGCCAGCGCGGTGATCGCGCCGACCGCGAAGCCCGGCGCCCCGCCCAGCACCATCCCCGCGAAGAGCACGATGTCGGTGGTCGGCTTGACGTTCGGCAGCGGCGCGAAGGCCACCCGCGCGATCGCGGCCAGCGCGGCCAGCGTCGCCACCAGCGCCAGCGTGCGGGTCGTCGGCCGCGTTCGCTCGTACCACCAGGCGCAGGCGGCGACGGTCACCGCGACGACGATCAGCGACGGCAGCGCGGTGGTCATGCGGCCCCGTCCCGGCCGGCCGGCGCGCGCAGCCAGTCGACGCCCTGCTCCGCGGTGACCACGCCGGGCGCGCCGAGGATCCGGGCGGCCTGGGTGGCGAAGTACCAGCCGCCGGCCAGCACCTCGTCCGGCGTGCCGTCGGCGATCACGCGGCCGTCGGCGAGCAGCACCACCCGCTCCGCGAACTCCGCCGCGAACTCCACGTCGTGGGTCGCGACGATCACCGCGGTCCCGTCGTCCGCGACCCGCCGCAGCTCGCCCCGGAGGGCGTCGAGCGCCGCGTGGTCCATCCCGCGGGTCGGCTCGTCCAGGCCGAGCGCGGCCGGCGGCTCGCTGCCGCCGAGCACCACGGCCAGCGCCAGCCGCTGCCGCTCGCCGCCCGACAGCTCGCGCGGGTGACGGTCGACCAGCGCCGTCAGCCCGACCAGCTCGATCGTCCGCGCGGGCGCCTCGTCGCCGACCCGGTCGTGGAGCAGCATGTCGTTGGGGTTCTGGGGCAGCAGCCCGAACCGCCCCGCTCGCTCGATCCGGCCGCGCGACGGGGCGTCCAGGCCCGCGAGCATCCGCAGCAGCGTCGACTTGCCGGCGCCGTTGCGGCCCATCAGCGCGACCCGCTCGCCCGCGGCGACGCGGAGCTCGAGGTTCCGCAGCACCGTCGGTCCGTCGGCGATCTCGTGCCACAGGCCGCGCACCGCGACGGCGGCCGGCGGGCTGTCGTCCGCCGACCCGCCGCGCCGCCGGAAGCGGCCCGCGCGCGCCGCGACCCGCGGCGCCGGGTCGCCCCCGCCGCGCGGGTCGGCATCGGTCGCGGAGGGCCCGCCGCCGGGGCCGTCCGCCCCGTCGCCGGCGGTCGCCGGCCGATCGGCGCGCAGGGCGGTCCGCGCGTCCTTGACCCCGACCGGCAGCGGCGACCGACCGGCGCCGCGGAAGATCCGCGCGGCCGGCGGCAGCAGGCCCGGCGCGACGTCGGCGGCCCAGGCCAGGAACGCGGCCGGCGGGGCGTCGCAGACCACGCGGCCGGCGTCCAGCGCGATCACCCGGTCGGCGTGGTGCAGGCAGCGGTCGAGCCGGTGCTCGGCCAGCAGCACCGCGCAGCCGTGCTCCTCGTTGAGCCGCCGCAGCAGCCAGACCAGCTCGTCGCCCGCCACCGGATCGAGCTGCGACGTCGGCTCGTCGAGCAGGAACAGCCGCAGCGCACCGCCCGCCCCGCCGGGCGCCAGCGCCGCGCCGAGCGCGACCCGCTGCAGCTCGCCGCCCGACAGCTCGTGGGTGGCGCGGTCGAGCAGCCCCTCGATGCCGAGCGCCAGCGCGACCTCCTCGACGGCGCGGGCGATCGCCGCCGGCGGCCGGCCGCGCAGCTCGAGCGGCAGCGCCAGCTCGGCCCGCACGGTGTTCAGCACGACCTGGGTCTCCGGGTCCTGCAGCACCGTCCCGACCCGCTCCGCGAGCGCCGCCGGCCCGGCGTCGCGGGTGTCCTGACCCGCGACCCGCACGCGTCCCGCCAGCGTCCCGCCGTCGTGGTGCGGCGCCAGCCCGCAGGCCGCCCGCAGCAGCGTCGACTTGCCCGAGCCCGAGCCGCCGACGAGCAGGACGAACTCGCCGGGGCAGACGCTGAACGAGACGTCGGCCAACGCCGGGGCGGCCGCATCGGGATGCCGGTAGCTCACCCGCTCGAAGGCCAGTGCGGGCGGCTCGCCCCCGCGGACGACGGGGGCCGGGTCCCCGACCGCGGCCCGTGGATCGTCGCTCACGTCGCGGTCCCCGTGCGGTCGAGCAGCGGCAGCACCGCGATCACCGGCAGCGCCACCGCCAGCGCGAACGGCAGCGCGCCCCCGGGCAACGCGAGCGTCGGGTCGGTGGTCATCAGCCCCGCCCCGGACGCGATCGCCAGGACCGCGAGCGCGACCACCGCGAGTGCCGCCGCGAGGATCGAACGATCGTGCCGCGACCACGGCGCCGGAACGCGGGTCGGCCGGTGCCGCAGGCCGTAGCCGCGCAGCTCGAGCGTCGCGGCCAGGTCGCCCGCACGGTCGAGCACCGACGCGGTCACCGCGCGCAGCACCAGCAGCCGCGCCGTCCGGTCGCCGCGGGCCCCCGGCACGCCGTCGGGACGGCAGCGGCGCGCGTCCGCCAGCCGCGCGCCGTCGCGGGCCAGCACCGGCACCACCCGCAGTGCCAGCGCCGAGCTCAGCGAGGCCGCGGGCCACCAGCGGCGGGCCGCGGTCAGCAGCCGGTCGGGGTCGACGGCGACCGCCGCCAGCACGCCGATCAGGATCACCACGACCACCCGCAGCGCCAGCACCGACCCGGCGGCCAGCGATTCGGCGGTGATGTCGACGCGGCCGAGCAGCGGCAGGTCGCCGAGCCGCAGCAGCACGGTCAGGCCGTGGTGGCTGACCAGCACGTTGACCAGCAGCACCAGCGCGGCCAGCGGCAGGGCCACGACGAGCGCCCGGCGCTGACTCGGCAGCGCCCCGACGAGCGCCCCGACGACGAGCACGGTCAGCAGCTCCGCGAGCAGCAGCAGCGGGTGCGAGATCACCAGCGTCAGGACGACCAGCGCGGCGCAGTAGACCGCGGCGACCGCCGGCCGGGCGGCGTGCAGCGCGGTCGCGCGACGGCGGTAGGAGATCGACGCCAGCCCGACCAGCACGTCGCGCCCCGCGCGTCGCCGCCGCCGCGACCGTGGCTCGAAGCCGTCGGCGACATCGTCCCGCGGTTCCGTGGCCGACGAACCGTCCGCGCGGAGGGCGGCCGGAATCACGGCTCCTCCTCGACCGGCAACGGACCGGCGGTGCCGTCGCTCACCAGCAGCGCAAACCGGCCGGCCAGCGCCTCTGCGGTCAGCTGCTCAGCCGCGGCCTCGGTGTCAGCGTCGCTCGGACCGGTCACGACCCACGTCGCGGGCTCGCGCCCGGGGCGGAGCGCGGCCACGATCCCCCAGCCGTCGGGCAACGTGGTGCGAGCCCGGCCATTCACGCGATACGGGATGATCGCCCGGCCGCGGATCTGCGCCAGCACTCCGGAGGTCTTGGGGCCGGATTCCAGCCGCGCGGCCACGGGGTCCCGGCGGACCTCGTCCCACGTCCCGACCAGTACCCGCAGCGCGGTCGAACGGGCGTCCGGCCGCAGGGCGCCCGCGGTCACCTCCACCCCGGCGGCGTCCAGCCGCGCCGCCGCGGTGGTGCAGGCTGCCCCGGCCGGATCGGCGCAACCCAACTCGACGGGCACCGACGCGCCGTCGGCCTCGCGTTCGACGAACGGCATCGGGAACGACCCGACGACCGCCCGGACGTTGGCGATCCGTCCGTCGTGGCGGTCCCACCAGATCCGGTCGCCGCTGCGGACCCGCACGTCGGCGGCCCCCTGATCGCTGAAGTTGCCGTTGCGGAAGAAGATCCAGTAGGCGGCGGAGTCGCCGACCTGCTCGCCCCCCGCCCGGCCCTCGATCGACTCGACGAAGCTGCCGCCGCCCGACGTCTCGACCGTAGCGTTGCGCTGCAGCAGGCGGATGACGGTGTCCTCGCCTTCGACCACGACCGGCGTCCGGGCGAACGTCGGGAGGTCGCCGAACCCGTCGCTGATCCGCAGGCCGACGTCCTCGGGCGCGTCGCCCGCGCCGACGCCGCAGCCGGCGACGGCCAGCCCCAGCACGGCCGCCACGGCCAGTCGCACCGGCCGCCGGCCGGACCTGATCGCCGTCATCGCCCGCCCGCTCACGGCTTCGTCACCGCCCCCACCGCGACACGGGCCGCGTCTCGATTCGCATCCCGACCAGCACCGCCAGCGCCAGCATTCCGCCGAGCGCCGCCACCGTCCACGACTTCGCGGTACCGCCGGCCTGCGCGGTCCGCAACCCGGCCGCGACCGCGTCGTCGATCTGCTGCGCCTCCGTGCCGCGCGGCGCCTCGACGACCTGCCCGCTGATCAGCTGACCGAGTCCGTCCTGGCCCTCCTCGTCGGCGTCGCGGGGGGCGTTCTGGACGCCGCCGTCGGTCCCGACCCCGGAGGCCGCCGCGGTCCCGGTCGCGCCGTCGTCGCCGCGCGTCGAGCGCTGCCGCTCCTGCCGCCGCTCGGTGTCGCGCACGCCGCCGGTGGTGTCGCCCTGGCTCTGCGGCTGGGGCCGCGAGAACAGCTCCGCGCCCCGGCCTCCGCCGCCGGTCGCAACGGCTCCGTCGCCGTCGGCCGCCTCGCCCGCGTTGCCGGCTGCCCGCTCGGCCCGCAGCTTGCGCGCCGCCGCCCGATCACGGGCCCGCTTGCGCTCCGCGGCCTCGCGTTCCGCCGCCCGCACCTCGGACGCCCGCGGCGGCGACGGCACCGGCCAGGCGTGTCCGGCGAAGGCCGGCGCCGCGTAGGCGGTCATCCAGGTCGGGTTGAGGTCCTGCGACTGGCGCCACATGATGCTGCCGTCGCGCCGCTGCAGGGTCGCCAGGAACTGCAGCGGATCGGTGCCCGCGGGCTTCCACTTCGCCGGATCCTGACCGACCGCCCAGAGCGCCTGCACGACCCACGGCGTGGTGCCGGAGTTCGACTCGCCGGGCTGCTCGCCGGCCATGTCGCCGGCCTGCCAGCCTCCGTCGGCCTGCTGGTTGGCCCGCAGCCAGTCGATCGCCCGCTTGACCGCGGCGTTGCCGCAGCGCCCGGCCGCGCACAGCGCCTGGACCGCGGCCCCCGTCATGTCGACGTTGGTGCCGTCGCCGGGCCGCATCGCCGGCCAGGTGCCGTCCGGCCGCTGCATCGCCAGGATCGCGTCGGTCGCCTGGCGGATCGCCGGCCGGACCGGCGCCCGGTCCTTGATCCCGGCCAGGAAGAAGACCGCGAAGATCGTGTCGTTGACGCCGGGCGCCTGCCCGCCCTGGGCGTGGGGGAACCAGCCGGGCGGCACGGTCACGTCGCCGATCGTCACGGGGGCTGCGGACTGGCGCTCGAGCAGCGGCGTCACGTAGTCGCGTCCGCCGAACTTCCGCGGGTCCAGGCCGGCCGCGTTGACGAACATCCCGATCCGCGCGTACTCGGTGGTCACCGGCGCCGCGCCGCCGACCCGCTGCGGCCCCTGCTTGGCCAGGTACGAGGCAACGCTCGTCGAGCGGGCGCCGGGCGGCTTCTGGTCCTGCGGGTTGATCCCGGCGGCGGCCAGCCCGATCCCGACCCACGCGCTGATCATCGGGTCGGACTCCGCACCCGGCGATCCGCCGTAGCCACCGTCGTCGTTCTGGGTGTCCTGGAGGAACCCGACCAGATCGTCGAGCCGGGCCTGGCTGGCCTGGCCCGGCTTGGCCGCCGCCGCGGCCGCTGGTCCGACGGACGGCCCCGTGGGCCCGGCCGGCAGCGCCGCGGTCACGGCCAGCGTCAGCGCCGCCGCGATCAGCGCGAGCAGCAGCAGGCGGACCGGACGTGCGGCCCGCCGGGAAGCCGGCCGAGCGGTCACGAGCGCGCGGCGACGCCGTCGACGTGGACGGTCCCGGAGAGCACCCTGACCCGTACCGTGGCCGCCTTCGCCGTCCGCCGTCCGCTGACGAACGCGGTGCGACCGTCCTTGCGGGCGCGGACGGTCAGCCGCTGGGGGCGGCCGTCGCCGACGCGCAGCTCGATCCGCGCGGTGCGGCGGTCGGAGCGGACGACCAGCGTCGGCCGTCCGGCCGCCAGCCGGGTCGTCAGCGTCGCGCCCGTGCGCATCCGCGTGGTCGTCAGCCGCCACGCCCGCAGGTCGCGATCACGGGCCCAGCGGCCGCCGAAGCGCACGGCGCGCAGGCGATCGTCGATCGGCACCACGACCGTGCCCAGCGACCGCAGGCCGGCGCTGCCGTCCGCCGCCGCCAGCCGGATCCGCAGCTGCGCGGTGCGCCCGGTCGGCAGGTCGAGCAGGGCCGTGGTCGCGTCGGATCCGCTGGCGGCCGTCGACCAGCGCGCGCCCTTGCGCCCCGCCGCCCGCGACTCGATCCGCCACGCCCGCAGCGGGCTGCCGGCGACGGTCCAGCGGACGGCGACGCGTCCAGAGGCGTGCCCGTCGGTGGTGATCCGCAGGTCGCGGACGGTCGACGGACCGAGCGTGATCCGCGGCAGCGCCCCGCCGCGGCCGTCGACCAGCGACCCGCTGCCCGTCCCGGACTCCGGCGTCGGCGCGGGCAGCGTGACCGGCGGCGCGGTCCGGATCTGCGCGTCGGCGGGCGGCGCGCCGCAGTCGTTGCCCACCGCGTCGCGCACGCAGACGTCCAGCCGGTTGGAGCGTACGAAGCCGTCGGCCTCAGCCTTGATCCGCTTCCAGCCCGGGGTGCTCCAGCTCAGCGTCGCCCGGCCGTCGGCGCCGGTCGCGACCGCGCCCTCGCCGGCGCGGACGACCGTCTGCCCGCCGCTCGCGTCGGTGACCACCGGGGCCACGGTGACGCCCGCTGCCGGCCCGCGGGCCCCGGGGGCGCCGACGTCGCCACGGGTCGTCGCTCGCTGCACGTGGACCGGGAACGGCTCGTGCAGGCCGACCGTGAACAGCTGCTGCGGCGGGGCGACCGAGGGGCCGCGCTCGACGTTGGCGGTCGCTTCGCCGATCGTGCCGCCGTCGGGCTGACCGTCGAGCCGCAGCAGCGGCCGCGCGTTGAACGCGTCGTAGAGCCAGAGCGTCTGGTCGTTCGGGTTGAGCCGGTACTGACAGCCGCCGACGGAGCTGAAGATGCCGTTGACGATGATGCCCCAGTAGGCCGCGCTGCCCGGCTCCTGCCCGTCGGGCCCGAAGCGCGTGACGAAGTAGTCCTGGTGCGATCCCCAGCTGCCGTCGAAGCTCTGGCCGGTCAGCCGCATCGCGTCGTCGGCGGCGGCGGTCGGGGTCGCGTTCGCGCCGCCGGACGTCGCGGCGGTGCCGTCGCAGGACCGCGAGCGGTTGTCGCTCGACGCCCGGATCGCGTGACCGTCGGTGCGGATCGGGCCCTCGAAGAGCGTGGCGGTGCGCCCCTCGATCCGGACCCGCTGGTCGCTCGGCGCGGCCGGCGCCGCACTGACGGCGACCAGGCTGACGATGATCGTGGCGGCGAGTCCGCCGGCGCACGCGATGACCCGCATCACGTTGTCCTCCCCCTGTTCCCGAAGGGTTCTCGACGTTGCCGGACCGGGCAGGTTTCCTGGCTCACGAGTCGGGGCCGCCGCGCCTTCCCAGGGACTCCCCCCAGTGGCTGCACGCGTGCGTGCGACGGGTCTGCTCGCTCACAGTGGCGGGTCCGCGCCGGTCTCCCACCGGTCTTCCCTCGCACACGATCCGCTGAATATCCCCTCGAAGGTAGCAGGAACCACGCAGACGATCGTCCGGTCACCGGTCACCCGCTGCTACCGTTCAGCCGTCCACGAGCGGGGAACTCCGGTGCGATTCCGGGGCTGACGCGCAGCGGTATGGGGGACGGCGGCTCACGAAGCCACTGGGGCGGTCACGTTCCGGGAAGGCGAGCCATCCGGACGATCCCGAGCCCGAAGATCCGAGCGTGGCGCTCCGTCCACCCCGTCTCGCGTCCGGACGGCAGGCTCCGCGCCCTTCCGCGCGGGGGTCCCGTCGCCGGAAGACAGGAACCCCGCATGCCCCTCACCACCCCACGATCGATCCGTCCCCGACGGCGCACGATCGCCCTGGCGGCCGCCGTCGCCGGACTGGCCGGTTCGGCGCTGGCCGCGCCCGGCGCCACCGCCGCCACGCCGACCGAGGTCCGAGCCGCCGTCGAGCGCGGCGCCGACTACCTGACGGCGCAGGTCCCGCCCAGCGGGCCGATCGTCGGCTTCGGCGGCGACTGGACGCTCAGCGCCCTGGCCGCGGCCGGGCGCGACGTCGACGCGATCGTCCCGACCGCGGGCGGCCCGAGCCTGCTGGCGACCTACCGCACGCTCTGGACCAGCGGCCCGGACGGCGACGAGGACTGGACGACGCCGTCGGGTCCGGACCCGTTCGCGCCGACGCGGATGGCGAGCGACTACGCGAAGGCGGCACTGCTCTCCTACGCCGCCGGATTGGACCCGCGCAAGCTCGCGCCCAACCAGAACCTGCTGGCGCAGCTGGCCGGCGTCTACCACGGCCGCCAGCCCGGCGGCGAGGCTCCGGGGGTCGGCCGGATCGAGGGCACCTTCGGCAACCCCACCCCGATGAGCACGGCCACCGGCGCGCTCTTCCTGCTGAACCGGCTGCCGGTGCCGGCGGTGCTGCGGGACACGGTCGCCGACAGCCTGCGCAGCAACCAGCTCGACAGCGGCGCGTGGTCGTGGGACCGGATCGCCGACCCGACCGAGCGCCAGGACGGCTGGCGTAGCGACGTCGACATGACCGGGCAGTCCGTGGGCGCGCTCTGCGACGCCGGCGTCCGGCCCGACGACCCGGCGATCGTCCGCGGCCTCGCGTACCTCGCGGACGGCCAGGTCGCGTCGGGCGGGATCGACAACGGGTGGGCACCCGCGGGCGACGTCAACTCGACCGCCGCGGTCGTCTTCGCGCTCAACGCCTGCGGGATCGACCCGCAGGGCGCCGCGTGGACGACCGGGTCCGGCACCACGCCGATCGACTTCCTGGTCGCCAGCCAGATCGCGAGCGGCGAGGACGCCGGCGGCTTCCCCGCGTCGTTCGCCCCCGGTGAGGCCAACCTCTACGCCAGCCAGGAGGCGGTCCGCGCGCTGACCGGCTCCGGCTACGTCACCGGACCGACCCGCACGATCGCCCCGCCAGCCGTCGCCGACGGCACCGTCGTCCCGCAGGTCCTGGTGATCGACGCCGGGATCGACGCGACCGGCGAGCGCGACCTGCGCGTCTGCCGCGTGGCGGCCCCGGTCGGCGCGAGCGTGACCGCGCTGCTCGACGCCGCGGCGACGACGGCTCAGCCGACCGGCTGCGTCGAGGCACTGTCCGTCGCCGACGGGCAGCTGCGCGCGCTCAACGGCGTGACCGGCGACCACCCGCAGCGGACCTGGCTGGTGCGGATCGACGGAGCCCCGGCGCAGCGCGCCGGCGGCCAGCCGGTCTGCCAGGGCCAGATCGTGTCGCTGTACGTCGGTTCCGCCGCGGACGCGACCGCGACGACGACCGCGCCGTGCACCGCCGTGGTCCCCGAGCCGGCTCCGGGGCCGGGGGCGGGCCCAGTCCCGCAGACGCCGAGCCCGGTCCAGCCGATCGCCGCGCAGGCACCGCAGCCGCGGGTCACCG
>CAZFIQ010000045.1:14150-16434 GCA_964519185.1 uncultured Patulibacter sp. | reverse complement strand
GTCGAGCGCCAGGACTTCAGCGGCTTCGACGGGCTCTGAGACGCCGTCTGAGGATCTCCGAGCGGGGCGCGACGTCCGCGGCGGTCGGATCGGGGGAGAACGGTCCCGTCCGCCGTCCGACCACTGGCTGATCGGCCAGTCGATGGGGACGGGGTCGGCGCGGTAGCCTTCGGGGCCGCGTCGGTTGGGCTCGCCGCCCGGCTGTCGTCGTCGCGACGGACCGTCGTGGATCGTCGCCTTCCACCGAACGCAGGAGCCCCACATGACCGGTGTCGTTATCGCCTCGGCTGCACGCACAGCCATCGGCAGCTACGGAAAGTCGCTCAAGGACGTTGCCGCGACCGACCTTGGCGCGACCGCCGCGAAGGCCGCGATCGAGCGCTCGGGCCTGCGGCCGGACCAGATCGAGCACGTCGTCTTCGGCAACGTGATCCACAGCAGCACCGACGACATGTACATGTCGCGCGTCGTGGCGATCAAGGCCGGCGTCCCGCAGGAGTCCCCGGCGCTGACCGTCAACCGGCTCTGCGGATCCGGCGTCCAGTCGATCGTCACGGCGACGATGCACATCCAGACCGGCGACGTCGACGTCGCGCTGGCCGGCGGCGCCGAGTCGATGTCGCAGGCGCCGTACTGGGTCGACGACGCGCGCTGGGGCGCGCGGATGGGCCCGTCCAAGATGACCGACCCGGTCGTCGGCGGCCTGACCGACCCGTTCCGCAAGATCCACATGGGGATCACCGCGGAGAACCTCTCCGAGCGCGACACGATCAGCCGCGAGGACCAGGACACCTTCGCCCTGCGCAGCCACCAGAAGGCCGCCGCGGCGCAGGCGGCCGGGCACTTCGACGAGCAGATCACCCCGGTGACGATCAAGACCCGCAAGGGCGAGGTCGTCTTCGACAAGGACGAGCACCTCCGCGGCGACATCTCGATCGAGGCGCTCGCCAAGCTCAAGCCCGCCTTCAAGCGCGAGGACGGCACCGTCACCGCCGGCAACGCGTCCGGCCTGAACGACGCCGGCGCGGCGGTCGTGCTGGTCCGCGAGGACAAGGCCGCCGAGCTCGGCGTCACCCCCAAGGCCCGGATCCTCGGCTACGCGGTGACCGGCGTCGACCCGAACATCATGGGCATCGGTCCCGTCACGGCGATCAACAAGGTCCTCGACCGCACCGGCGTCAAGCTCGAGGACATCGCGGTGATCGAGCTGAACGAGGCGTTCGCCGCCCAGGCGCTGGCCGTCGCCCGCGAGCTCGGCCTGGCCGACGACGACCAGCGCGTCAACCCCAACGGCGGCGCGATCGCCCTCGGACACCCGATCGGCGCGTCCGGCACCGCGATCACCGTCAAGGCGATCGCCGAGCTGGAGCGGACCGGCGAGCGCTACGGCCTGATCTCGCTGTGCATCGGCGGGGGGCAGGGCATCGCCCTGCTGATCGAGCGGATCTGACGGTCGAGGTACGGGGCAGGGCAATCGCCCTGCCCCGGTATTGGACCCGCCCGCCCATCGCCCTGCTGATCGAGCGGATCTGACGGTCACCGCAGCCCCCGGACGAGCGAGCGATCGGGGTGGCGAGGGCCACCCCGATCGGGTCGTCGCGCCGGGGCGGCGGGTGAGGGCGCGATCCGCGTGGCCGATGATCGGGCGCTGGGCCCGGCGCCGCTCGCCCACGGACCGCGCGCCGCCGGTAAGGTGGGGGTCCCGTGCTCTTCTCCACCGTTGATGACGTCCACGCGAGCCTCGGCCGGCTGCTCCAGGAGCTGACGGCCGACGCGGAGTTCGCTCCGCGGCTGATGGTGCTGGACACGGTCCTCCAGTTCCGCTTCCGCAACCCGGACGCGGTCGCGACGCTGACCCTCCGGGGCGAGGGCGCGCCGACCGTGACGCTGGACGCGCCCGCCGAGGGCGCGCCGTCGCCGGAGATCGTCGTGACGCTCGACGCCGACGTCGCGCACGCGCTGTGGCGCGGCCAGCACAACGTCACGGTCGGGCTGGCCCGCGGGACGGTCCAGGCCAAGGGCGAGACGACGCGGATCGTCGAGCTGTTCCGGCTGACCGACGAGATCGCCCCGCGCTACGACCAGCTGCTGCGGGCCGCCGGTCGCGACGATCTGGCCGACGCCGAGGCGCCCAGCCAGACGGCGACCGCCCCTGCCCCGGCGCCGGCCGAGGTCGACCCGGCGGACGGCGAGGGGCCGCCCGCCGAGGACGCGGCCGACAGGTCCGACGTCACGGCGGAGGAGACCTCCGACGC
This sequence comes from uncultured Patulibacter sp., assembly GCA_964519185.1. Taxonomy (GTDB): domain Bacteria; phylum Actinomycetota; class Thermoleophilia; order Solirubrobacterales; family Solirubrobacteraceae; genus Patulibacter. Next base: position 14,179 of record CAZFIQ010000045.1, on the reverse strand, counting down.
CACCGCTGAGTCCTCCGACACCACGGCCG
>CAZFIQ010000045.1:0-14140 GCA_964519185.1 uncultured Patulibacter sp. | reverse complement strand
GGCCGATGCGGCCGCCAATGCGGACGCTCCGGCCGAGGACGCGGCGCCCGAGGACGCTCCGGCTTCCGGCGACGACGCGGCCGGCGGCGAGCCGGCGACGGCGAGCGCGGCCGACGACGTCAGCGCCTGAACGGCGCGTCGGCCGGCACCACCACCGCCGCCACCCCGTGCTCGGCGGAGTGGGCGGCGCAGCCGCTGAGCGCCTCCGCGGCGCTCGCCCAGCGGGTCAGCTTCTCCAGCTGGCGGAGCGTGGGGTAGGCGAGCAGGGCGCGATCGGCCCGGGCCTCGCCCAGCAGCCGGACGGGCGTCGTCCACCGGCTCGCGACGATCTCCGTCCCGTCGACCCGGATCGTCGCCTCCGGCACCGCGGCGACGAAGAACAGCGTGTCGAACCGGCGCGGGAACGGTTCGGGAGTGACCCAGCGGTCGAACGGGACCAGGGCCTCGGCGGCGACCACCACGCTGACCTCCTCGGCCAGCTCGCGGGCCGCGGCGCGCCGGAAGCCGGCGTCGCCCGCGCCGTCGACCGGGTCGACCTGCCCACCGGGAAACACCCAGAAGCCGCCCATGAAGCGCGCGGCGGACGTGCGCTGGCCGACCAGCACCTCGAGCCCGTCGTCGCCGTCGCGCAGGGCGATGACGGCGGCGGCGGGCCGAGGGACGACGGGCTCGGAGGGGCGGGGGAGGTCCGGGAGCACGCCCGGGATTATCGCGAACCGCCGTCGGCGTCGAGCAACGTGCCGTAGTCGATGCGCCAGGTGCCGTCGACCTTGCGGAACGGCATCGGGACCCCGGCCCCCAGTTCGACGCTCGCCTTGTCGCCCTTGACGGTGATCTTGGCGGAGGCGACCGTCCGCCTGTTCTCCTCGGTCGGCGGGGGCGAGCCCCCCTGGGCGAGCATCTCGCACGACAGCGTCGGCTTGCCGGCGTCCGATGTCATCGGCATCCCGGTCGTGTGCGAGCAGGCCTTGGCCGCATCCTTCTCGGCGATCGCCTCCTGGAATCCGTTGATCGCGGCGCGAATGTCGTCCGCCTCGTCCTTCGAGGCGGGGGCGCCGCCCTTCGCGTGATCCTGCAGTCGTTGGGGCATCGCGGCGCCGTTGGTCGTCGCGTCGTCGCCGGGGCCAGACTCCCGCCGGTCGCTCGGCTTGGTGGGACGGTCATCGCTGGAGCTCTGGGGTTCGTCGCCGGTGCGCGTGCCGGCCCCCGCGTCCGGGCCGTCCTTGCGGTTCGAAGGCGCGGCGTCCGTCGCCGCACCGGTGTCGTCGCCTTCCGCGGCGCGCGGGGCGTCGCCGGCGGCGTCGCCCTGGCGGTCCGGAGCGTCGGAGGGCGTGGTGGCCGTGCCGTCGGGTGCCGTCGTGGCCGCCGGTGGCGTGCCGGTCGACTGGCTGGGGGCCGCGGCCTGCGGGGACGTGTCGTCGCCACCGCAGGCGGCGAGCGGGAGGCAGACGAGACCGGCGATCAGCAGCGGTACGGGGAGAAGGCGAGGCATGACGGCTCCGTGGGTCGTGGGTGGGGTGCGGACCTGCTTCGGGGCGCCAGCCTAGTCAGGAAACGTAAACGGACTTGGAAGATCTTCTACGTATCTTCGTGTTTATAGATGATGCGTCGGGCGCCGGTTCGGCCGGTGCGCGCGGTCGGTGGCCAGTCCACCGGCGCCCGAGCCGACGTCGCGGCCGCCGACCCGGGATCCTCTGCCTGTGCATCGGCTGAGCGTGCGATCGCTCGCCCGTCGTGGGGCGGGTGGGCTGGAGGGGGCGTTCGGCCCGCGGAACGTCGCCGCGCTGTCGGCGGCGCTTCGGGCCTTCGTGGTCTCGCGGCTGGTGGTCTGGGGCGCCGGGATCGCGACGATCCTGCTGCTCGGCTGGGCCGAGTCGCGCGGCGCCCGGCTCGATCCGCTGTGGAGCTGCCGGCCGACGGGCAGCGGGGCGCTCGACGTCCTCGTCGGCCCGGGATGCCGATGGGACAGCACCTGGTACCTGAAGATCGCGGACGCCGGATACACGGCCGCGGACCCCGCCCGGTCGGCGTTCTTCCCGCTCTACCCGGCGTTGATCGCGGTCGTCTCCGCGCCGCTCGGAGGCTCGCTGCTCGCCGCGGGGCTGCTGATCTCGTGGGTCTGCGCGGTGGCGTTCCTGACGTTGCTGCACCGGACGCTGGCGGCCGCCCGCGACGCGGCGACCGCGACTGCCGTGGTCCGGGTCGCCGCCTACGTGCCGCCGGCGATCTTCCTCTCCGCGGTCTACACCGAGGCGCTGTTCCTGTTGCTCTCGCTCGCCGCGCTGGTCGCCGCTCGTCGCGACCGCTGGCTGTGGGCGGGGCTGCTCGCCGCCTTCGCCGCGTCCTGCCGCAGCATCGGCGTGCTGCTCGTCGTGCCGCTGCTCGTCGAGTACCTCTGGGGGCGGCGGGACGTGCGTCGGCGGTTGCGGCCCGACGTGCTCTGGATCGGCCTGGTGCCGCTCGGCGCCGTCGCCTACGCGGCGTTCCTCGGGATCGCCACCGGCGACCCGATGGGCGTGGTGCGGGCCCAGGGCGACTGGGAGCGCACGTTCCTGACGCCGATCGGCGGGCTCGCGGCGGGGGCCTGGGTGATCGTCGGCCGCGCCGGCGACCTGCTCGGCGCCTGGTACATGGCCCCGCTGGCCCCCGGGCAGCTGCCGGGCCTGGCGCTGGCCCGCGACGTCGTGCTGCTGGTCGTGGTCTCGGTCGCGATCGCGGCGCTCTGGTGGGCGCGGCGGCGGATGCCGCTCAGCTGGGTGGCCTGGGGGGTGGTGTCGCTGGCCTACCCGCTCTCCGTCCCGTCGATGCAGCAGCCGCTGATGTCCCTGCCGCGCTTCGCAATGGCCTGCTTCCCGATCGTCGTCGCGCTCGGGCTGTGGGCCCACGCCGGAGGGCGGATGCGCTGGCTCGCGCCGCTGCTGCTGACGCTGCAGGCGGCCTGGGCGGTGCTGTTCGTGTCCTGGACCTGGGCGGCCTGACCCGCTCAGGACACGGGGTGCAGGTCGATCACCAGCGGCACGTGATCGGAGGGCTTCTCGCCCTTGCGGTAGTCGCGCGCGATCCAGACGCCGTCGATCCGCGCGGCGCTCGCGGGGTCGAGCAGCGCGTGGTCGATCCGCAGCCCGTGGTTCTTGTGGAAGCTGCCGCCGCGGTAGTCCCACCAGGTGAAGGCCGGGTGGCCGGCGGCGTCGCGGGCGCCGTTGTGGGCGACGTGGGCGTCGACCAGCCCACCCGCCTCCAGCACCCCGCGCAGCGCCGCCCGCTCCGGCTCCGACGTGTGGGTGCTGCCGACGAACAGCGCCGGATTCCAGCAGTCGTCGTCGGTTGGGCAGACGTTCATGTCGCCGAGCACCGCGACCGGACCGGCGGCGGCCAGCCCGCGCACGCGCTCGGCCATCGCGCGGAAGAACTGCAGCTTGGCCTGGTAGTCCGGGTGGTCGAGGGCCTTGCCGTTGACCACGTAGGTCGACACGACGGTGAGGCCGCCGACCCGCGTCTCGACCCAACGCGCCTGCGTCGGGTCGTGCTCGCCCGGCAGGCCGCCGACGGTCGTGGCGCTGGCCTCCAGCGCCGGATCGCCGTCGGCGGGGTCGGCGTCCTCGATCCGGGTCAGCACCGCGACGCCGTTCCAGCGGCCGCCGGAGAGGTCGTTGATCCGGTAGCCGTACGACGCGAGCGCCTCCCGTGGGAGCTGGTCCGGGGCGCACTTCGTCTCCTGCAGCGCGAGCGCGTCCGGCTCCAGCTCCTCGAGCAGCTCGAGGACCCGCGGCAGGCGGGCCCGGAGAGACGCGACGTTCCAGCTGATCAGGCGCACCCGGCAGATCCTGCCGAATCGGGCCGACGGTGGTCGACCGATCGCCGGGGAGCGTCCGGGCGCGCTGGCCCGTCGGCCCCCGGGGAGGTCCTCAGCGTCCGCGCCAGACCGGCGCGCGCTTCTCCGCGAAGGCGGTCACGCCCTCGCGCAGGTCGTCGCTGCGGATGCTCGCCTCGCGCAGCGCCAGCAGGCTGGCGGCCGTCGCGTCGTCCAGCCGCTGGTCGGCCTCCGCCAGCGCGCGCAGCGCCCGCTTGTTGCCGCGCATCGCCAGCGGCGCGTTGCCGGCCAGCTCGACGGCGAGCGCGAGCACCTCGTCGTCCAGGTCGTCCGCATCCGCCGTGCCGTTGACCAGGCCCCAGGCGAGCGCCGTGCCGGCGTCGATCGGCGCGCCGAGCAGGAACAGCTCGCGGGTCCGCGGCTCGCCGATCGTGCGGATGAAGCGGCGCAGGCCGGTGTACGGATAGACCAGGCCGAGCTTGACCGGCGGCATCCCCAGCCGGACGTGGTCGGCGGCGACCCGGAAGTCGCACGCGATCGCCAGCTCGAGCCCGCCGCCCACGGCATGGCCGGGCAGGGCGGCGATCGTCGCCAGCTCGCAGGCCTCGAGCGCCTCGATCGCGGCCGTCGTCGGGTGGGCGATCAGCGCCGAGGCCGCGGGCCCGAAGGCGTCGTCGTCGAGCTCGTGCAGGCCGCCGAGGTCGTAGCCGGACGAGAAGCGCCCCTCCGAGCCGGTCAGGATCAGCGTGCGCGCCGAGCCGTCGGCGGCCTCGCGGTCGAGCGCGGCGACGGTCGTGGTCAGCGCGTCGAGCAGCGCGTGGTCGAGTGCGCCCTGCTTCTCGGGGTGGTGGATCGTCAGGCGGACGACGCCGTAGGCGGGGTCGTCGCGCAGCAGCTGGCCGGCCATCGAGGGAGCCACGATAGCGGGCGGAGGCCGGCGATTCCCGGCGGGGCCGTTCGAGCGCGTAGGCTGGATACACGATGGACCCCAAACCGAGCACGTCGCGTCCCGTCGTCCGCAGCTTCGGCCCCGCCAGTCGCCAGACCGAGCGCATGACGCGTCGTCTGCGGCGCGTCTGGTTCCCGCTGGCTCGCGGCTGGCGGATGACGCCGCGCGGGATCCGGATGCTGCAGCGGATCACCGACCCGACGGACCGGGTGCCGGTGATGCGCGGGACGCGGGTCGAGCCGTCGTCGCTCGGCGGCGTGCCCGGAGAGTGGGTCCGTGGGCCGCGCGCGCTCGACGCGCCCGACGGCAGCCCGGTCGTGCTCTACCTGCACGGCGGCGGCTACGTCTTCGGCTCGCCGCGGACCCACCGCAACCTGGTCTCGCGGATCTCGCACGTGACCGGGCTGCCGGCCTTCTCGCTCGACTACCGGCTGCCGCCGGAGTGGACGCTGCCGGCCCCGGTCGAGGACGCGGTGGCGGCCTACCGGGCGCTGCTGGAGGATCACGATCCGGCGCGGATCGTCGTCGCCGGCGACTCGGCGGGCGGCAACCTCACCCACCAGCTGGCGCTGCACCTGGCGGAGGCGGGCCTGCCGCAGCCGGCCGCGCTGGTGCTGCTGTCTCCGTGGGCGGACCTGTCGGTCTCCGGGGGCTCGATCCGCGGCAACGGCGAGCACGACCCGTTCATCCCCGAGACGGCGCTGCGGCGCTGCGCCCGGGTGGCCGCCGGTGGCCGTCCGCTCGACGACTGGCGCGTCTCTCCGCTGTTCGCGCCGGACGACCTGCAGCGCCAGCTGCCGCCGACGCTGATCGAGGTCGGCGCCCGCGAGCTGCTCTACGACGACGCGGTGCGGGTCGCCGACCGGCTGGCCGGCTGCGGCGTCCGCACCGAGCTGGACGTCTTCGCCGGGACCGTTCACGTCGCGGTGGCGTGGCTCGGGACGCCGGAGGCGCGGGAGTCGCTGCACCGGATCGCGACCTTCGTCCACGACGTGCTGCCGGCCGATGCACCGGTGCGCGAGGTGCGCGGGGCGGCGGCGGTCGACGCGGCCTCGGACGAGACCTCGACGGCCCCGCCCGAGGGCGAGCAGCGCGGCGCCGGGGTGGCGCCGTGATCCTGGCGATCGACCAGGGCACGACCGGGACCACCTGCTTCGTCGTCGACCGCGACGGCGACCTGATCGGCCGGGGCTACCGCGAGTTCCGCCAGTACTTCCCGCAGCCGGGATGGGTCGAGCACGACAGCGCGGAGATCTGGTCCGTCACCCAGGCGGTGGCGCTCGAGGCCTGCGACGACGCCGGCGTCGACCCGCGCGAGCTGATCGCGGTCGGCATCACCAACCAGCGCGAGACGACCTGCGTCTGGGATCCGGCCACCGGCGAGCCGCTGCACCGGGCGATCGTCTGGCAGGACCGGCGGACGGCCGGGCTCTGCGACCGCCTGCGCGCCGACGGACACGAGCCGCTGATCCGCGAGCGCACCGGCCTGACCCTGGACCCGTACTTCTCGGCGACGAAGATCGCCTGGCTGCTGGACCACGCCCCCGAGCTGCGCGAGCGGGCCCGTCGGGGCACGGCGGTCTTCGGCACGATCGACGCGTGGCTGCTGTTCCAGCTGACCGGCGAGCACGTCACCGACGCGTCGAACGCCTCGCGGACGATGCTGATGGACCTGGCGACCGGCGACTGGGACCCGGAGCTGTGCGAGCTGCTCGGCGTGCCGGTCCGCGCGCTGCCGCGGATCCTGCCGTCGGTCGGCGTCTTCGGCCGGGTCCGGCCCGACGCGCTCGGCGGGGCGTCCTGCCCGGTGGCGGGCGTGGCGGGGGACCAGCAGGCGGCGCTCTACGGCCAGGCCTGCCTGGACCGCGGCGAGGGCAAGAACACGTACGGCACCGGGTCGTTCGTGCTGCTGAACGTCGGCGAACGGGCGGCGAGCGGCCCGGCCGGCGAGCGGCCGCCCGTCCCCGACGGTCTGGTCTCGACCGTTGCGTGGCGGATCGGCGAGCGCACGGTGATGGCGCTCGAGGCGTCGGTCTTCGCCACCGGGGCCGCGGTCCAGTGGCTGCGCGACGGGCTGGGGATCATCGACAGCGCCGCCGAGACCGAGCCGCTGGCGGCGTCGCTGAGGTCCAACGACGGGGTCTACCTGGTGCCGGCGTTCGCCGGGCTCGGGGCGCCGCACTGGGACCCCTACGCGCGCGGCACGATCGTCGGCCTGACCCGGGGCACCGGGCGCGCGCACCTGGCCCGGGCGACGCTCGAGGCGATCGCCTACCAGACCCTCGACGCGGTGCGGGCGATGGAGCGGGCCTGCGGCGAGCCGCTGCGGGTGCTCAAGGCCGACGGCGGGGCGACCGCCAACCGCTGGCTGATGCAGTTCCAGGCCGACGTGCTCGGCGTGCCCGTGGTCGTCCCGGCGATCCACGAGACGACCTCGCTCGGCGCGGCGTACCTGGCGGGCGTCGGGGTCGGGGCCTGGAGTCAGCGCGAGGTCACCCGCACGTGGCGCGAGGCGGCACGGTTCGAGCCGCGGATCGGTCGCGACGAGGCGGAGGCGCTGCACGCCGGCTGGCGCGACGCGCTCGGCCGCTCGCTCGGCCAGGCGCGACCGGCCGACCACGCGACCGCGCGGGCCACCGCGGACGGTGCGTCGGCCGTCGCCGGGCGCCCGCTCGAATAGGATTCCCGCGATGGCGGACGATCTCGTCAAGCTCAAGGACCAGGTCTACCGCGATCCGCGGCCGGCCGAGACGTTCGACCGGTACCACGCACGCACGCGGGCGGCCGAGCCGGGTGCGGTCTACGAGGTCACGCGGATGCTGACCAGCGTGATCGGGCTCGGGCTCTACCGGACCGTCGCCTACGGCACCGAGCGGGTGCCGCGCTCCGGCCCGCTGGTGATCGCGCCGAACCACTTCTCCAACTTCGACCACTTCTTCATGGGGCTCGGTCTGCGCCGCAAGATCCACTTCATGGCGAAGTCGCAGATGTTCACCAACCCGATGGACAAGATCTACGCCAACGGCGGCACGTTCCCGGTGCGCCGCGGGGCGCGCGACGACGAGGCGTTCCGGACCGTCGACGCGATCCTCGATCGCGGCGGCTGCGTCGGCATGTACTGCGAGGGCGGGCGCTCGCGGACGGGCAAGCTGGCCGAGACCGCGAAGTCGGGGATCGGCCGGATCGCGCTCGAGTCGGGCGCCACGATCGTGCCGACGGCGATCCACGGCAGCTCGCACGTCCGCAACCTCAAGCGCGGCCACTTCCCGAAGATCACCGTGCTGTTCGGCGCGCCGATGCGGTTCGAGCGCGTCGAGGGCGACGTTCCGCGCGAGCACGCGCAGGCGGTCGCCGACGCGATCCTCGACGAGATCAAGCTGCTCTATGCGGTGGTCGAGGACGGCGGGCGCGCGGCGGCGAAGGCGTACGTGCCGCCCGCCGGGGCGGCGACGCCTGGCGCGTAGCCGGACGCCGCCGCGGGCTACCCGACCGGCGGCGTGAAGGCCGCGCGCCGCTCGGCGACCGCGGCCCGCATCGCGCACTGCTCGGTGTGGTCGTTGATCAGCCCCATCGCCTGCATGAACGCGAAGGCGGTGGTCGGGCCGACGAACCGCCAACCACGTCGCTTGAGCTCCTTCGCGAGCGCGACCGAGGTCGGCGTGGTCGTCTTCGACTGCGGCGGGGAGACCTCGCCCGCGGGCGACTCGTAGCGCCAGAAGAAGGCCGCCAGCGACCCGGCCTCCCGCTCCAGCTCGACCGCCCGTTGGGCGTTGTTGATCACCGCCTCGATCTTGCCGCGGTGCCGCACGATCGCGGCGTCGCCGAGCAGGCGCTCGACGTCGTGATCGTCGAACCCGGCGACCGCGTGGTAGTCGAACCCGGCGAAGGCGGCGCGGAAGCCCTCGCGCTTGCTGAGGATCGTCCGCCAGCTGAGCCCGGACTGGAACGCCTCCAGGCTGACCTTCTCGAACAGCCGACGGTCGTCGTCGACCGGGAATCCCCACTCCTCGTCGTGGTACGTCAGGTACTGCGGAAAGCCCGGCGAGGCACCGGCCCACGCGCAGCGCGGACGACCGTCGGGGGCGACGAAGCTGCTCATGCCCGGGACGGTAGCCGACGGCGGGCGGGTGTCAGCCGCGCCACGGGCGGACGACCCCGAGGTGGCCCCTGCGGACGACCTGTCAGTCCATCCCGCCGGTCATGCCGCCCGTGACGTGCAGCACCTGGCCGTGGACGTAGTTGGACCACGGCGAGCAGAGGTAGAAGATCCCGCCCGCCGCCTCCTCGGCGGTTCCGGCACGGCCGAGCGGGACGGTCGTCGGGATCAGGTCGCGGGCGGCTTCGGGGATCCCCAGCTGGTGCGCCTCACCGTCGATCTCGATCCGGCTGTCCGCGTCCCGGGAGCCGGTCAGCCGCGTGTCGATCCAGCCGAACGACACGGCGTTGACGTTGACCTTGAACTGCCCCCACTCCTTGGCGACGGTCTTCGTCAGGCCGACGACGGCGGCCTTGCCGGCGGAGTAGTTGGCCTGGCCGGGATTGCCCATCGTGCCGCTGATCGAGCTGACGTTGACGATCTTGCGGAAGACCTCGATGCCGTCGGCGCGCTCGCGCTTGGCGGGTTCGCGCAGGTGCGGGGCGGCCGCGCGGATCGTCCGGAACGGCACGGTCACGTGGATCTCCAGCATGCGCTGGAAGGCGTCGTCGGCGAGCTTGTGGACGGGTGCGTCGAGCGTGTACCCGGCGTTGTTGACCAGGATGTCGAGCTGGCCCCAACGGTCGATCGCGTGCTGCACCAGCTTCTCGGGGACGCCCTCGGCGGTCAGGTCTCCGGCGAAGACCGCGGTCTCGCCGCCGAGCTCCTGCGCGGTCTGCTGGGCGACGTCGCCGTCGAGGTCGTTGATCAGGACGCGGGCGCCCTGGGCGATCAGCAGCGCGGCGGTGGCGCGGCCGATCCCGCGTGCCGATCCCGTGACGATCGCGACCTTGCCGTCGAGAACTCCCATGCTGCTCCTCCGTTGGTGGCTGGACGGGCGTGGCGGCCCGACGGGGCGGCGCCAGCGGCCGCGGTCCGCAGGTTAGCGGGTGGGGCCGATCCCTCCCGACCAAACGAATGGTCGTCAGTGGCTCGGCGGGGTGCCGGTTCCACTGGCGGCCCTGCCGTCGCTCGCGTGCCTGCTGCTGGGGATCCACGGCGCTCTGCCGTCGCTGATCGCCGGGGCGCTGCTGCTGGGCCTCGGGCACGTCGGCGGGCACCTGGTCGTGGCGCGGCGGACGGCCGACGACGAGACGCTCAGGCCCCCATCAGCCGGCCGACCACGTCCTTCATGATCTCGTCGGTGCCGCCGCCGATCGGGCCGAGCCGGGCGTCGCGCAGGGCGCGCTCGACCTCGTACTCCTTCATGTAGCCGGCCCCGCCGTGCAGTTGCAGGCAGCCGTCGGCGATCTCGACCAGCGCGCGCTGGGTCAGCAGCTTGGTCATCGCGACCTCCTGCAGGGCGGGGACACCGGCGACGTGCTTGCGCAGGGTCTCGAAGGTCAGCGCCCGGCAGGCCTCGGCCTTCGTCCGCATCTCGGCGATCGCCCAGCGGGTGCCCTGGAACCGGGCGATCGGACGGCCGAACGCCTCGCGCTCCCGCACGAACGCCTCGGTCCGCTCCAGCACCGCGTCCATGCCGGCGACCGCGCCGAGCGCCATCGACAGCCGCTCCCAGGCGAAGTTGGCCATGATCAGCTTGAACCCGCCGTGCAGCTCGCCGAGCAGGTGGTCGTCGGGCACGAAGACGTCCTGGAACGACATCAGCGCGGTGTCGGACGCGTGCCAGCCGAGCTTCTCGAGCAGGCTCGACGTGATCCCGTCGCCGCGGTCGCCGCCGAGGTACGTGATGTCGTCCTCGCGGCCCTCCGGGACCGGCGGACGCTCGATCACCAGGAACGAGATCCCGCCGTGGCCGCCGTCGGCGGTCGTCTTGACCGCGACCACGAGCTGCTGGGCCCGCAGGCCCCCGGTGATGAAGCACTTCTCGCCGTTGACGACGAACCCGCCGTCGACCTTGGTCGCGGTGGTCTGGATCCCGGCGACGTCGCTACCGGTGCCGGGCTCGGTGATCGCCAGCGCGGCGAACCGCTCGCCGCGCAGCACCGGCGGCACCCACCGCCGCTGCTGCTCGAACGTGCCGAACGTGAGGATCGGGGGCGTGGCGATCGTCATCGGCGCGCCGATCGCGGCGGCGAAGCCGGCCGACCCGGAGCGCGCCAGCTCCTGCTGGAGGACGGCCTCGTGGACCGCGTTGCCGCCCTGGCCGCCGAGCGCGGCGGGGTAGGCGAGGCCGAGGAACCCCAGCTCGCCGGCCCGGCGCAGGACCGACGCGGGGGTCCAGCCGGCGTCCTCCCACTCGATGAGGTGCGGCCGAACCTCGCTCTCGACCCAGCGGCGGATCGTCCGGCGGAGCTCCTCGTGCTCGGCGGTGAAGAGGTAGCCCCAGGCGTGGTCGAGGCTGGAGCTGGCGGTCCGGTCGTGGGAACCGGACGCGGCGGCCGGCGGTGCGGTGGTCATCGTGCGCGGCGAGCGGGCGGAGGCGTCGGCGGGCGATCAGAGCCCGTACGAGCGGCCGATCACCTCGAGCAGCGTCTCGTCGGTGCCGGCGCCGATCCGGTTCAGGCGCAGGTCGCGCCACGCCCGTTCGATCCCGTACTCCTTCATGTAGCCCGCACCGCCGTGGATCTGCAGGCACTCGTCGGCGACCTCGCAGGCCATCCGGCTGGTGTAGAGCTTGGCCATCGAGATCTCGCGGACCGGGTAATCGCCCTGCATCACGCGCCAGGCGGTGTTGTAGGTCATCTGCCGCCCGGCCTCGATCTTCGTTGCCATCTCGGCGAACTTCCAGCGGATCCCCTGGAACTTCCCGATCGAGCGACCGAACGCCTGACGCTCCCGTGCGAAGTCCATGGTCCGCTCGACCAGCCGATCGGCGGCGGCCACGGCCCCGGCGGCGGCGATCAGTCGCTCGCCCTGGAGCTCCCACATGATGTGGTAGAAGCCCTTCCCCTCCTCGCCGAGCAGGTTCTCGGCGGGTACCCGGACGTCCTGGAACGCCAGCAGCGCGGTGTCGGAGGCGTGCATCCCGAGCTTCTCCAAGCGCTTCTCGCGGATCACTCCGGGGGCGTCCATGTCGACCAGCAGCAGGCTGAACCCGCCGTAGCCGGCGTCGGGGTCGGTCTTGACCACGAGCACGATGTAGTCGGCGCGGTGGCCGTTGGTGATGTAGAGCTTGGAGCCGTTGACGACCCACTCGGGGTGGGTGGGATCGGACGTGTCTAGTACGGCGGTCGTCTGGATCCCGGCGACGTCCGACCCGGCGCCCGGCTCGGTGATCCCCAGGCACGCGATCTTCTCGCCCTTCAGCGCGGGGACCAGGTACTGCTGCTTCTGCTCGTGGGTGCCGAGCAGCTTGAGCACCGGGTTGGCCATGTCGGTGTGGACGGCGACGCCCATCACCAGCCCGCCCGAGTGGCTGCGCGACATCTCCTCGGCGAGCACGATCTGGGTGGCGTAGTCGCCGCCCTGGCCGCCGTACTCCTCGGGGTAGTGCAACCCGAGGTAGCCCAGCTCGCCCATCCGCGTGAAGACCGAGTCGGGGAAGGTCGTCTCCTCCCACTCGTCGGCGTGGGGAGCCAGCTCCTTCTCGACGAACTGCCGGATCGAGGCCCGCAGCTCCTCGTGCTCGTCGGTGAAGATCGGATGGCGCCCGTGGGCACCGTGGTCCGGCTTGATGACGGTCTCACTGGCCATGCGGCCAAAGTAGCAGGTGGCACGTCCTACTTGTGCTGAAAGTGAGGAGTTGGACGGCGTCTTAGACGTCGTCTCAAAATCAGTGGTTGACCGTGGTGGTCGATGACCGAGCAGGGTGCCGCGCGATGCCCGAGAGTCAGACTGGTTGTCTGACTGAGGGTTCGGGTGGTGATCCGGCGATGTGTCAGCGGCCGCCGCGGGCGGCCGATCATTTTGAGACGACGTCTTACTGCGGTCCGTCGGGAAACGCATCCCGCAGATGGATCGCCGGGATCTCGGCGGCGCGACACGCGCGGAGCAGTCGTTCGTCGGTGCTGATCAGGGGCAGGTGGAGCGCCTCGGCGGCGGCGGCGTACAGGGCGTCGTAGGGGGTCATCGTGTGGCGCAGCTCCCAGGCGCGGGGGATCCGGGCGCCCGGAGGGTCGAGCACGAGGTCGAGATCGAGCAGGCTCCCGATGGCGATGTCGGCGGTTGCTCCGGGGAGCGCGCCCCGGCGGGACAGCCGTCGGACGACGTTGGTGGCTTCCGCCAGTGCGTGACTGGCGGTCATCGGCACGGGTGCGGTCGCCCGGCGGAGCTGGCCCTGAAGGCGTGTCGCCGGAGCGCGCCAGGGCCCGTTGATCAGCATCTCGACGAGCACGGACGCATCGAGCAGCAGGTACGCCGGCCCGTTGGCCCCGCCGGGGGCGTGGCGCGTCCTAGTCATCTCCGCTGGGGCGCCCTTCGCGGATCATCCCGGCGATATCGATGTGGCTGAGGTCGCCCATCGCGTCCTGATTGCGACGGATGCGTTCGATGAGCTCCACGCGGGCGGCGTGGTCCAGGCCCAATCCCCGTTCCAGGACCTCGATCGCTCGTTGGTTCTTCGAGACCCCGCGGTCCTTGGCGCTCTGCGTCAGGGCGTCGTTGACGGCTTCCGGGACGTTGCGCAGGTGCAGGGTGGCCATGGTGCCGATGCTAGCGGATCTGCTTTCTGCTGTGAACGGCGTAGACGGAACGGCAAGGACGGGCATGTGACGTATCGTCGTCGCGGTTCGCGCACCGGATCCAGGGGCAGACTGCGACGGCGCCGTGCCGATCCGGGATCGGCAGTGTTGCTGCGGGTGGGGTCCGGGGCACGCCGCCGGGTACCGCGGGTAGGCTGCGGCCGTGAGCGACGGGGAGAGCACCGTGGAAGAGACGAACGCCGACCCGCTGGTGCGGGTGGAGGTCGCCGACGGCGTCGCGACGATCGCGCTGAACGACCCCGGCACCCGCAACGCGCTGTCGGACGCGATGCTGGACGCGCTGATCGCGGCGTTCACGCGCTGTCGCGACGAGGACGCGGTGCGGTGCGTGGTCCTGGCGTCGGCCGACGACCGGACGTTCTCGGCCGGCGGCAACCTGGCGGGCTTCGCCGCCGACCAGCCGCTGGTCCACAAGTACCACGCGATCGACCGCTTTCCGCGGCTGTTCCGGCTGATCCTCGACCTCGGCAAGCCGACGATCTGCCGGGCCAGCGGGCACGTCCTCGCGGGTGCGCTGGGATTGGCGCTGGCCTGCGATCTGGTCGTGGCGTCGGAGGAGGCGTGCCGAAGCTCGCCTCCTC
>CAZFIQ010000044.1:15033-16523 GCA_964519185.1 uncultured Patulibacter sp. | reverse complement strand
CGATCCTGGCGGGCGACGCGCTCTACGCCGAGGCCTTCCACCTGCTGCTGCGCTCGCGCACGACCGACGCGGGGGAGATCCCCGCCGAGCGGCTGCTGGCCGCGGCCACCGAGCTGGCCGACGCGACCGGCGTCGACGGCATGGTCGGCGGGCAGTACCTGGACGTGACCGCGGAGAAGGCGAGCGCCGCGGGCGACGCGCAGCAGACCGCCGATGAGCTGCGGGTCCTGCACGAGCTGAAGACCGGCCGGCTGATCGGCGCGTCGATCGGCTGCGTGCTGCGGCTGGCGGGCCTGGACGACGAGCAGGCGCGGCCGTTCCGCGAGTTCGCGCACCACCTCGGCGTGCTCCGGCAGATCGTCGACGACATCCTCGACGTCACTGGCACGGACGCCGACCTCGGCAAGCCGAGCGGGAGTGACGAGCGTCACGACAAGCGGACCTACGTGACCGAGTACGGTCTAGAGGGTGCCCGGCGGATGGCCGCCCAGCACCACGACGCCGCGGCCGGCGCCCTCCACGCCGCCGCGCCGTCCGGCTCCGAGGACCTTCGGACCCTCACCACGTTCATCCACACGAGGACGACCTGACCCGTGACCCGGTTGCTCGATCGCATCGACCGCCCCCAGGACCTGCACGCGCTCAGCGAGGAGCAGCTGCAGCAGGTCGCGCAGGAGGTCCGTGAGCACATCATCGACACGGTCGGCGAGATCGGCGGGCACTTCGGCGCCAACCTGGGGACGTGCGAGATCGCGGTGGCCGTCCACTCGCTGCTCGACAGCCCGCGCGACAAGGTCCTCTGGGACGTCGGCCACCAGGCCTACCCGCACAAGATCCTGACCGGCCGGCGCGACCAGCTGGCGACGATCCGCAAGTACCAGGGGCTCGCCCCGTTCTGCGCGATCCACGAGTCCGAGCACGACATCATGGGCGCGGGCCACGCCTCGACCTCGATCGGCTACGGCGTGGGCCTCAGCGAGGGCGTGCGGCTGAAGGAACGGACCGCCGGCCAGGCCGACGAGCACCCGCCGAAGGTCGTCGCGGTGATCGGCGACGGCTCGATGACCGGCGGCGTGGCCTTCGAGGCCGCGCACCAGGCGGGCGGCCTGGGGACGCCGCTGGTGGTGATCCTCAACGACAACGGGATGTCGATCTCGCCCAACGTCGGGGCGCTCTCCCGCTACTTCCAGCGCGTCCGGCTGAACCCCAAGCTGTGGCACGGGCGCGAGCGCGTCGAGGAGGTCCTGACCGACCTGCCCGCCGGCGTCGGCGAGCTGGTCAGCCGGGTCGGGCCGCCGCTGAAGGGCTCGATGAAGCTGCTCAACGCCGAGGGCGAGCTGTGGGAGTCGCTCGACTGGGCGTACATGGGCCTGATCGACGGCCACGACGTCCACGCGCTGCGTCAGGCGCTGGGCAAGGCGTTCGCCGCCAACCGGCCGGTCGTCGTCCACGTCAAGACGGTCAAGGGCAAGGGCTTCGCCCCGGCGGAG
>CAZFIQ010000044.1:14588-15023 GCA_964519185.1 uncultured Patulibacter sp. | reverse complement strand
GGACGGCGGGCTGGAGGGCATGGAACGGTGGCACGCCGCCAAGCCCAAGAGCATCGTCGGCGGCGCCCCGGCGCCCAAGGTCCCGGCCAACCCGGACGCGCCCGCCGTCCCGCCGACCTACACCCAGGTCTTCGGCGAGCGGATGGTGGAGGAGGTCCGGGCCGATCGCCGCGTGGTCGGCATCACCGCCGCGATGAACTCCGGCACCGGGCTGAACATCCTCCAGACCGCGGAGCCCGACCACTACTTCGACGTCGGGATCGCCGAGCAGCAGGCGCTGCTGTTCGCGTCGGGGCTGGCGCTCGAGGGCCTCAAGCCGGTCGCCGCGATCTACTCGACGTTCCTCCAGCGCGCCTACGACCAGATCGTCCACGACATCTGCCTGCAGGAGCTCGACGTCGTGCTGGCGATGGACCAGGCCCGCCCGGTCCATCG
>CAZFIQ010000044.1:0-14578 GCA_964519185.1 uncultured Patulibacter sp. | reverse complement strand
CCGGGCCGGCCTGGTCGGCGACGACGGCCCGACCCACCACGGCGTGTTCGACATCGCCTACCTGCGCTCGCTGCCGAGCATCGTCGTCGCCGCGCCGCGCGACGAGTCGCAGCTGGTGCACCTGCTGCACACCGGGATCGTCCACGACGGCCCGTTCGCCGTCCGCTACCCGCGCGGCGAGGGCACCGGCGTGCCGCTGCCGACGACCGCCACCGCGGTGCCGATCGGCCGTGGCGAGCTGCTGCGCCGCGGGGAGCGGGTCGCGATCCTCGGCTACGGCAGCGGCGTCGGCGTCGGCCTGGAGGCCGCGGCGATCCTCAGCGACGCCGGCCACGAGGTGACCGTCGCCGACGCGCGCTTCGCCAAGCCGCTCGACCTCGAGCTGCTGCGCGAGCTGGCGGCCGGCCACGAGCTGCTGGTCACCGTCGAGGAGGGCGTCCTGGCCGGCGGGTTCGGCTCGGCGGTCTGGGAGGGCTGCGAGCAGCACGGGATCGAGTGGGCGACCAGCGGGCAGCACCGGATCCTGCGCGTCGGCCTGCCCGACGCCTACGTCACGCACGGCAAGCCCGCCCAGCTGCACGCGGAGGTCGGCTTCACCGGCGCCGCGGTCGCGGAGCGGATCGCCGCGGCGATCGGCGCGTCGCTCGTCGCCTGAGCCCTCCGGCGGCGCGCGATCGCGTCCGGTCGGACAAGAGGAACGACCCGCACGAGGCGGGCCGTTCCGGGGAGGAGAGAACTGCTGTGTGTGCGTATCACCGCAGCAAGGCTCGGGAGAGAGATCAAGCCTTGTCGCGAGCCGGCGGTTGCCCACCGACCACGTGATCATCGTGTCGCGGGCCCGCGGAGCCAGGTGTGGGGTGCGTCACAAAACCGCCGTCCGCGGACGGCCGCCGACCGATGCACGCCGGGTCGTCGCAGCCGGTAGCGTTCGACCGCGATGGCGAAGGTCCGGCTCGACACGCTCCTGCACCAGCGGGGGCTCTACCCATCGCGCTCGGCCGCGGCCGCGGCCGTGCTGGCCGGAGCGGTGCGGATCGGCGGACCCGACGCCAACCCCTTCGCCCGCCCGATCAAGCCGGGCCTGCAGGTGCCCGACGACGTCCAGATCGACATGGCGGAGGCGGCGCAGTTCGTCTCGCGCGGGGGGACCAAGCTGGCGAACGCGCTCGAGGGCCTGGAGGTCTCGGTGGCGGGTCGGCGGGCGCTCGACGTCGGCGCGTCCACGGGGGGATTCACCGACTGCCTGCTCCAGCAGGGAGCGGAGGCCGTGACCTGCGTCGACGTGGCCTACGGCGAGCTCGCCTGGTCGATCCGCAACGACGAGCGGGTGACGGTCATCGAGCGGCAGAACGCGCGCGAGCTGACGCCGGAGATGCTGCCGTACGCGCCCGACCTGGTGGTCGCGGACGTCTCGTTCATCTCGCTGACCAAGCTGCTGCCGGCCCTGTCGGCGGTCGTCGGCGAGCGGTTCGACGCGCTGCTGATGGTCAAGCCGCAGTTCGAACTGGGCAAGCAGCGGGTCGGCAACGGCGGCGTGGTCCGCGATCCGGCGCTGCGTCGCGAGGCGATCCGGCTGGTCGCGACGGCGGCGATCGCCCAGGGCTGGTCGGTGCTGGCCGCCGTGCCTTCGGGCCTGCCCGGCCCGAAGGGCAACCGCGAGACGTTCCTGCACCTGGCGGAGGCGGACCGGACGCCGACGCCGACGCCCGAGCAGCTCGACGCGCTGATCCTCACCGCCGAGCCGGAGCCGGCCCCGTGACCGCCTTCGGCCAGCGGGCGCGGACGGCGACCGTCCTCAGCCACGCCCGCGCCGAGCAGTCGGCCGCGACGATGCAGGTGTTGCTGGCCGTCGCCGCGGAGGCCGGCGTCGAGCTGTGGCTGACCGCCGACGAGGCCCGCAAGCACGGCCTCAGCGCGGGCCCGGGCATACAGGTCACCGCGAGCTGGCGGCAGGACGCCGACCTGTGCGTGGCGCTCGGCGGCGACGGCACGATCCTGATGGGCCTGCGACACCAGATCGGCACGGGAGTGCCGGTCTTCGCCGTCAACCTGGGGCAGGTCGGCTTCCTGGCCACGGTCGAGCCGAGCGAGCAGGAGGAGGGCCTGCGCAACGCGCTCGAGGGCGCGTTCGAGGTCCTCGACCTGCCGGCGCTCGAGGCGACGCTGCCCGACGGCGGGCTGCACACGGCGATCAACGACATCAGCGTCCACCGGCGCTCCGGCGAGCGGGTCGCGACGCTGCGCTACGGGATCGACGGCGAGGAGGCCGGGCGGGTGCGGTGCGACGGCCTGGTCGTCGCGACCCCGGCCGGCAGCACCGGCTACAACCTGGCCAACGGCGGTCCCGTGATGGCGTGGGGGGTCGAGGGCTACGCGGTCTCGTTCATCTCCCCGCACACGCTCTCCGCCCGCGCGCTGGTCGTCGCCCCGGACGGCGTGCTCGAGCTGCACAATGACTCCGAGGCGGAGGTCGAGGTCGCCGTCGACGGCCGTCCCAGCGGGGTGCTGCGCCGCGAGGAGGTCCTGCGCCTGCGCTACCGACGCGACGCCGCGATGCTGGCGCAGACGCCGGGATCGAGCTTCTACCGCCGCCTGCGGGAGAAGTTCGGACGGCTGGCGGGCTGAGGAGTCGGCCGGGGCGCGCGGCCGTGCGATCCGTCCGCGCGTCGTGCGAACATGCGTTCGTGCTGCTCGAGCTGCGGGTGGAGAACCTCCTACTGATCGAACGGGCCGAGATCGACCTCGGCCCGGGGCTGAACGTCATCACGGGCGAGACCGGCGCCGGCAAGACGATGCTGGCGCACGCGATCGACCTGCTGATGGGGGCCAAGCCGAAGAGCGGGATCGTCCGCCCCGGCGCGCCGGAGGCGTGGGTCGAGGGCGTCTTCGCCTGGGATCGCGAGCGGGTGCCGCTGCCGCCGGAGATCGCCGAGCGACTGCCCGCCGACGCCGACGAGCTGGTGCTGGCGCGGCGGGTCTCGGCGGAGGGACGCTCGCGGGCGTTCCTGGCCGGCCGCTCGGCGACCGCGGGCGACCTGCGCGAGGTCGCCGCGGCGCTGCTCGCCTTCCACGGCCAGCACGAGGCGCAGCGACTGCTCTCGTCCGCCGCGCAGCTGGAGCTGCTGGACGGCTTCCGGTCGATCGACGACCCCGATCACCGGGTGCGCCGCGGCGAGCACGCGGCCGCGCACGCCGCGGAGCGCGCGGCCCGTCAGCGGCTCGAGGAGCTGCGCGACGCGGCCGGGGCCCGCGAGCGCGAGCTCGACCTGCTGCGGTTCGAGCTCCAGGAGATCGACGAGCTGGCTCCGGACCCGGCGGAGCGCGACGAGCTGGTCTCCGCGCGCGAGCGGCTGCGCCACGTCGACGCGCTGCGACAGGCGACCTCGACGGCTCAGCAGGCGCTGGGCGCGAACGAGGGCGCCGCGGGAGCCGCGCTGGCGGTCGGCGAGGCGGCGCTCGACGGCGTCGGTGGCGTCGACGGGCCGCTCGACGGCCTGGCCGAGCGGGTGCGGTCGCTGCGCCTGGAGATCGACGACGTGGCGACCGAGCTGCTGCGGCGGCTCGACGCCTTCGAGAGCGATCCGGGCGAGTTGGAACGGGTCGAGGAGCGCCTCCAGGCGATCGGCCGGCTCGAGCGCAAGTACGGCGGGACGGTCGAGGGGGTGCTGGCGCACGCCGAGCAGTGCCGATCGCGACTGGCCGAGCTGGAGGACGTCGAGGGCGCCACCGCGGCGGTCGAGGCCGAGCTGGCGGAGGCCGAGGCGCAGCGCCAGGCGCTGGCCGCCGAGCTGACCGAGGCCCGCACGGCCGCGGCGCCGGCGCTCGCAGAGGCGGTCGTCGCGCGGCTGGCCGACCTGGCGATGCCGGCGGCGCGGCTGGAGGTCCGGGTCGAGCCGCGCGATCCGGTGGCGAGCGGCCAGGACCGCTGCGAGCTGCTGCTGGCCCCGAACCCCGGAGTGCCCGCGGCCGCCGTCCGCGAGGCGGCGTCCGGGGGAGAGCTGTCGCGGGTGATGCTCGCGCTGCTGGCGGTCGTCGGTGCGGGCGGCGACGCCGGGATGCGGACCCAGGTCTTCGACGAGATCGACAGCGGCGTCGGCGGGCAGACGGGCCGCGCGGTCGGCGAGCAGCTGCGCGCGCTCGGTCAGGACGGCCAGGTGCTCTGTATCACCCACCTGCCGCAGATCGCCGCGCTCGCCGAGCGGAACTTCGCGATCGAGAAGGACACCACGGTCGAGCCGGCCCGAACGGTGGTGCGACGACTGAAGGACCGCGAGGTCGTCGGCGAGCTGGTGCGGATGCTCGGCGCGGACGAGGGGGACAAGGGCGCGCTGCGCCACGCCAAGGAGCTGCGTAGCGCGGCCTAGGACCGCACACCTAGCGGGATAGGCCCGGGCGTCGTCGGGCGCGCGGGGACGGTCGACGGACCTCCGCCGCGGACGACCCGCGGCGGAGCAGGCGGCCGGCCGCTACTCGGAGTCCGTCGCCAGATCCAGCGCGTGCGAGTTGATGCACCAGCGCTGGCCGGAGGCGCCGGGTCCGTCGGGGAAGACGTGGCCCAGATGGCCGCCGCAGCTGGCGCACTTGACCTCGATCCGGACCATCCCGTGCGAGCGGTCCTCGTGCAGGCTCACGGCCTCGGCCACCACCGGATCGGTGAAGCTCGGCCAGCCGGTGCCGGAGTCGAACTTGGTGTCGCTGCGGAACAGCTCTGCGTGACATGCCGCACAACGGTAGGTGCCGTCGTCCTTCGTGTCCCAGTACCGGCCGGAGAACGCCGGCTCGGTACCGCACTGCCGCAGCACGGCGTACTGCTCGGGGGTCAGCTGCTCCTGCCACTGCTCGTCGCTCTTCTGCTCCATCTCGCGATCGTCGCAGGTTGCGTCGCCGGGCCGTTGGGTAGAGGGCTGGCAGCCCGGGCCTCGTCCGGCCCACCCGCTACCGTCTTGAGCGGTCGTAGGGGCCTTCGAGCCCCGACCGCGGACCCTCGCGGACGGCCACCCCCGCAAGATCAGCAAGGACCCTTCGCGCGTGCCCGACCGCTCCCCGACCAGGTACATCTTCGTCACCGGAGGGGTCGTCTCGTCTCTCGGCAAGGGCATCGCCGCGGCCTCGATCGGCCGTCTGCTGGTCGCCCGCGGGCTGACCGTCTCGCTGCAGAAGCTCGATCCGTACATCAACGTCGACCCGGGCACGATGTCGCCGTACCAGCACGGCGAGGTCTTCGTCACCGAGGACGGCGCGGAGACCGACCTCGACCTCGGCCACTACGAGCGCTTCACCAACACCAACACCTCGAAGGCCTCGAACGTCACGACCGGCGGGATCTACGACACGGTGATCCGCCGCGAGCGCCGCGGCGACTACCTGGGCGGAACGGTCCAGGTGGTGCCGCACATCACCAACGAGATCAAGAACCGGATCAAGCTGGCCGGCGAGTCGAGCGACGTCGACGTCGTGATCTGCGAGATCGGCGGCACGGTCGGCGACATCGAGTCGCTGCCGTTCCTCGAGGCGATCCGCCAGTTCCCGGTCGACGTCGGCCGCCGCAACTGCATGTACGTCCACCTGACCCTGGTGCCGTACATCAAGCACGCCGGCGAGCTGAAGACCAAGCCGACCCAGCACTCGGTCAACGAGTTGCGCCGCATCGGCCTCCAGCCGGACATGCTGATCTGCCGCTCGGAGGCGGAGCTCAGCCGCGACATCCGGACCAAGATCGCCCACTCGACGGCGATCCAGGAGGACATGGTGATCTCCGGCAAGGACGTCGGCGACGTCTACGAGATTCCCCTCTGGTACAAGCAGGAGCTCGTCGATCAGCGGGTGCTCGACCACTTCGGGATCGACGCTCCGGCGGCCGACGTCAGCGCCTGGGAGGAGGTCGTCCGCCGCGTCCACGACGCGACCGGCAAGACCCGGATCGCGGTCGTCGGCAAGTACATCAAGCTCGAGGACGCCTACAAGTCGGTGGTCGAGGCGCTCAAGCACGCCGGTGCCTGGGACGGCACCGCGATCGAGATCGAGTGGGTCGACAGCGAGCACCTGGAGAGCGAGGACGTCGCCCGCGAGCTGCTCTCCGGCGTCGACGGCGTGCTCGTCCCCGGCGGCTTCGGCGGCCGCGGGATCGAGGGTAAGATCATCGCCTGCAAGGTCGCCCGCGAGGAGCGGATCCCGTACCTGGGGATCTGCCTCGGCATGCAGATCGCGGTCTCCGAGTTCGCCCGCCACGTGGCCGGGATGCCGGGCGCCAACTCGACCGAGTTCGACCCGGAGACCGAGTGGCCCGTGATCGACCTGCTGCCGGAGCAGAAGGAGGTCCGCGACCTGGGCGGCACGATGCGCCTGGGCGCCGACCCGGTCAAGCTCCAGCCGGACACGCGGATCCAGGCGCTCTACGGCGAGGAGACCGTCTACGAGCGGCACCGCCACCGCTACGAGGTGTCGATCACCCTGCGCAAGCGGCTGGAGGAGGCCGGCCTGGTCGTCGGCGGCACCTCACCCGACGGCCGGCTGGTCGAGGCGGTCGAGCTGCCCGAGCACCCGTTCTTCGTCGCCGCCCAGTACCACCCGGAGTTCAAGAGCCGGCCGGAGCGCCCGTCGCCACTGTTCCAGGGCTTCGTCAGCACCGCGCACCAGCGCGCGCAGCGGCGCGACGGCAGCCCGGCAACCGCCGAGGCCGCGGCCAACGCGTAGCCGGTCCGGCGGGACCGTCCGGTGACCCAGGTCCCGATTCCGGCCGTCCAGCGGGCCACGCGCGAGGAGCGAGCGGCGCTGCAGGAGCGGTTCCGTGCGCTCTGCGCGATCCCCAGCCCGTCGGGTTACGAGCGGGCGTGCGCCGACCACGTGACCGCCGTGCTCTCCGGGCTCGGGTTCGCGGTCGTGGAGGACCAAGCCGGCGCCGCTCTGGGGGGCAACGCCGGCAACCTGCTCTGCCGGATCCCAGCCGCGGCCGCTCCCGGCGTGGCCGCGGCCGAGCCGGAAGAGGCACCCGAAACGCCCGACGGAGACGCCGACGGACAGCTGCTGCTCTCGGCGGCGCCCGTCGTGTCGCCGCCCGAAGCAGTTCCGGCCGTGCTGCTCTGCGCCCACCTCGACACGGTGGCGGTCGGCACCGAGATCCGGCCGGAGCTGCGCGACGGCACGTGGACCGACGGGCTCGGAGGGGTGCTGGGCGCCGACAACAAGGCGTCCGTCGCCGTCCTGCTCGCGATCGCCGAGCGTCTGGCGCGCACGCCGATCGCGGTCGACGTCGAACTGCTCTTCACCGTCCAGGAGGAGCCGCAGCTGCGGGGCATCCACGCGTGCGACCTGCGGGAGCTGCGCGCGCGCTGCGGATACGTGGTCGACCATCCGAGCCCGGTCGGCGGGATCGTGATGTCCGCACCCGGCCACGTGCGGTTCGACGCCCGCTACCGGGGCCGTGCGGCGCACGCCGCGATCGCCCCGGAGCAGGGCCGCAGCGCCGTGCTCGCCGCCGCGCGCGCGATCTCGGCGCTTCCGGCGGGGCGCCTCGCCAGCGGGGCCACGGTCAACGTCGGCCACGTCAGCGGCGGTGACACGGCGAGCCACGAGCCGGCGACCAACGTCGTGCCGTCGCACGCCCGGATCGTCGGCGAGGTCCGTGGCCCCACCGCCGACGACCTGCGCGCCACGGTCGACGCGGTCGAGGCGGCGCTGCACGACGCCGCCCACGATCCCCGCGGCCCGGTCGACCTGGACCTGCAGCTGGAGACGCGGTTCGTCCCGTACGGGCACACGCGCCGCTCGCGGCCCGTCGTCCACGCCGCGGCGGCGATGGAGGCCCTGGGGATCGCTCCGCGCCCGTTCGTGGACGCGGGCGGCAGCGACGCCAACGTCCTGAACGCGCAGGGCATCCCGACCGTCAACCTGGCCGGCGGCAACGAGGGGGCGCACGAGCCGGGCGAGTCGATCGCCGCCGCCGCGCTCGACCGCACGCTCGACCTGCTGCTGACGATCCTCGCCAGCCACCAGCCCGACGCCGGCGGGCCGCCCGTCGACCCGTCTGACCCCGCACCGCCTCCAGGAGCACGATGAGCACCGAAGCCAGCCGCCAGTTCGAGCGCGTCGGGGGCACCGTCCTCCACCAGGGGCGGATCGTCCGCGTCGTGGAGGATCAGTTCCGCTTCGCCGACGGTGCGGTCGTCCAGCGCGAGATCGTCCGGCACATGGGCGCCGTCGGCGTGCTGGCCCACGACGGCAGTGACCTGCTGCTGACCCGGCAGCCGCGCGAGGCCACGGGCAACCCGAACAGCCTGGAGATCCCGGCGGGACGACTCGACAAGCCGGGCGAGGACCCGCTGACCTGCGCCAAGCGCGAGCTGGCGGAGGAGATCAGCCGCGCCGCGGCGCAGTGGCAGCCGATCATGACCTTCCAGCCGTCGGTCGGGATCCTCGACGAGCGGATGCACCTGTTCTGCGCCTGGGAGCTGTCCGACGCGACGGCCGACAGCGGCGAGGACGAGCGGATCGAGCTGGTCCGCTGGCCGATCGCCGACATCGACGGCGCGATCGCCGAGACCGAGGACGGCAAGACGCTGATCGCCCTGCTCTGGGCGAAGGCCAACGGGTTGCCGGGAGCCTGACCCCGCGGACGCCCGTACGCCGGCGGGTCGTCGCCCTGCCGCGCGGTCGTCCGCGTGCCGCGGCGCACACTCCGTTGCACCGACGAGGACCCACCGCCTCGGCGCGCAAATCCGGTCGCGGACATGCACCCACTCGCGCCCGTTCCGACCCGTCCGATCACCACCCTGGTGCTCGACTTCCTCGCGTACCTGGAGTTCGAGCGGGGGCTCTCCCGCAACACGCTCGAGGCGTACCGCTCGGACCTGCAGCAGTACGAGCGGTTCCTCGAGGCGCGCGACGTCGACGTGCTGGCCGCGACCGGCGACGACGTGTCGGCGTTCCTCGACGGCCTGGCGGCCGGACGAACCACGCCCGACGGCACGGTCACGCGTCCCGCGGCCGCGGCCACCGTCCAGCGCAAGGCCGCCTGCCTGCGCAGCTTCTACCGTCACGTCCGTCGCGAGGGCCTGCTCGAGGCCGATCCGACCGCCGACGTGCGAGGGCCGCGCAAGCGCGAGCAGCTGCCGCAGGTGCTGACCCGGGCCGAGGTGGCGAAGCTGCTGGCGATGCCCGGCCGGCACGGCGACGCCGACCCGATCACCCTGCGCGACCGCGCGATCCTCGAGCTGATGTACGCCTGTGGCCTGCGCGCCAGCGAGGCGACGGGGCTGGACGTCGCCGACGTCGACCTGGAGGACGGGATGCTGCGGGCCCGCGGCAAGGGCCGCAAGGAGCGCCTGGTCCCCGTCGGCCGCCGGGCGGTCGAGGCGGTGTCGCTCTACCTGCGCGAGTCGCGGGCGACGCTGATCGGCAGCAAGCACGCCGAGCCGGCGCTGTTCGTCAACGCGCGCGGCGGCCGACTGAGCCGCCAGGGCCTCTACAAGATCGTCCAGCGCCACGCCCGCAGCGCCGGGCTCGACGACCGGATGAGCCCGCACACGCTGCGCCACAGCTTCGCCACGCACCTGCTGGCCGGCGGCTGCGACCTGCGAACCCTCCAGGAGATGCTCGGCCACGCCGACATCGCGACGACCCAGATGTACACGCACCTCTCGGCCCAGCGCCTGCAGGACGTCTACCGCGACGCCCACCCGCGGGCGCTGCACGCTTCGGCGTAGCGGCCGCGTCCGGTCGGCCTCGCCCGAACGCGTCGGACCGCGCCGAGTTCACTCGGCGCGGATCGACGACGGCGCCGCGCGCGTGTCCCGCTGGCCTGTCACGGCCGCGACCCGGCCCGCGCCGTCGGCCGCGACCGCCTGGTTCCGCCGTGCCATGAACCGGGCGAAGAGCCCGCCGGTGATCAGCATGCACACGCTGTAGACGGCGGCGGGGATCGTCAGCTCGTCGATCAGCAGCGAGCCGATCGCGATCGCCAGGGCGCTGTTGTGGACGCCCAGCTCGAGCGCCACCGCGGTCGCCTGGGGCCGCGTCAACCGGGCCAGCCGCGACAGTCCGTAGGAGATCGCCATCGCCAGCAGGTTGAGCGTCAGCGTGGCCAGGATCAGCTCGTCGGCGTGGACCCGGACCGCGTCCAGCTCGGTGACGACGGCACCGATCACGATCAGCACGAAGCAGCCGAGGGCGATCCGCCCGACCAGCGCGCGGTGGCGGGCCGTCCAGGTCGGGGCGCGGGCGTGGATCAGCATCCCGGAGGCCAGCGGGACGATCGTGATCGCGAAGACCGGCAGCACGACGCCGAGCACCGACACGTCGCTGCCGACCGGTGCATCGAAGACCGAGACGGCCAGCGTCAGGTAGAGCGGGACGGTGATCACCGCGAGCAGGCTGCTGAGCGCCGTCATCGACACCGACAGTGCGGTGTCGCCGCGGGCCAGGTGCGTCAGCAGGTTCGCCATCGTGCCGCCCGGCGACGCGCCGAGCAGGACCAGGCCCACGGCGAACAGCGGATCGAGTCCGTAGAGCGTCGCGATCGCGAACGCGAGCACGGGGGAGAGCACGACCAGGTTGGCCAGGCCGAGCAGGATGCCGCGGGGCCGGCGGACGATCCGCGTGAAGTCGGCGACCCGCAACCCGAGCCCGAGCGAGACCATGATCAGGGCCAGGCCGGCGGGCAGCACCACGCTGGTCAACGTCGTCTCCAGACACGCATGCCGGCACCGTACACGGGACGGTACGCCGGCGCGCGGGGGCTGTCTGGCAGGCTTGGTGGGGCATGCCCGAACTGCCCGAGGTCGAGACCGTCACCCGCCAGCTGCGTCCGCATCTGGAGGGGCGGGTCGTGGCGCAGGTCGACGTGCTCGATTCGCGCTGGTGCCAGCCCGACGACCGCTTCGTCACCGCCGCCGCGCTGACCGGTCGGCGCCTGCTGGCGCTCGAGCGCCGCGGCAAGCACCTGGTCTGGCGGACCGACGGCGGCACCCTGCTGCTGCACCTGCGGATGACCGGCGTGCTGCTGGTCGACAGCGCCGACGACGCGCCGTACCAGCGGGTGGTCCTGACGCTCGACGACGGCACCACCGTGCGCTTCTGCGATCCGCGACGGTTCGGGACCGGCCGCTGGTTCGCCGACGACGCGGCGGCCGACGCGCACCTGGACGGCCGGCTCGGGCCCGAGCCGCTGTCGGCGACGTTCGACGGTCCCGCGTTGCGGCGCGCGATCCGCCGGCGCAGCAGCGCGATCAAGGGACTGCTGCTGGACCAGAAGGTGGTCGCGGGCGTCGGCAACATCTACGCCGACGAGGCGCTGTTCCACGCGCGCGTGCACCCGCTGCGGCGGGGCGAGCAGCTGACGACGGCCCAGTGCGCGGCGCTCGCGGCGGGGGTCCGCCGGGCGCTCGAGGACGGCATCGCCGCCGGCGGGGCGACGATCGACGACTTCCGCCACGTCGACGGCTTCGAGGGCTGGTTCCAGAACGACTTCCGGGTCCACCGCCGCGAGGGGCTGCCGTGCCCGGAGTGCGGAACGCCGGTGACCCGCAGGACGGTCGCGCAGCGATCGACCTACAGCTGCGACCGCTGCCAGCCGAAGCCGCGGGGCGTGCGGTAGGCCCCGCGCCGACGACGTGCGCGGCCCTGGCGACTTCAGCGCGCTATCCGTAGCGACGCCGCGGGGCCGGGCCGCGCCGGCCGCCGGCCCGCCGGCCGAGGGTGCTTCAGGCCGCGGTCAGCTCGGCCAGCCGACCCGACTGGTCGGCCGCGTTGAGCTCGTCGAACCCGCCGACGAGCTCGTCCCCGACCAGGATCTGGGGGAAGGTCATCATCCCGGTCCGCTGGGCCAGCTCGGTCCGGGCCTCGGGCTCGCGCCCCACGTGGATCTCGTCGTAGGCGATGCCTCGAGCGTCGAGCAGGGCCTTGGCGCGCACGCAGTACGGGCAGGCGACGGTGGTGTAGACGGTGACGGCGGGGGAGTCGGCGGTCATGACTTCACAAAGTATAGTTGAGCGGTGAGCGGTCGCCGGATCAGCACCGAAGCGGTGATCCTGCGCTCGATGCGGTACGGCGAGGCCGACCGCATCCTCCACGCGATCACGCCCGAGCACGGCCGGGTCGGGGCGGTCGCGCGCGGGGCGCGGCGCCCCCGCAGCAAGCTCGGGGGGCGACTCGAGCCGCTGGCGGTGGTGCGGCTGGAGCTGCAGCGGGGCCGCAGCGACCTGCACACGGTGGTGGGCGCGGACACGATCGCCGTGCACCACCGGCTGCTGACCGACCACCGCGCCCTGACCGAGGCCCAGCGCGCCTGCCGCGTCGTCGACCGCACCTCCGTGCCCGACGAGCCGGCCGAGGCCGTCCACGGCCTGCTGCGCACGCTGCTGGCGGTGCTCGACGCCGACCCCGGTGCCGCCTCGGACGCCCTGCAGTCCGCCTTCCGGCTGAAGCTGCTCTACGCCCACGGACTGCAGCCGGCCCTCGGAGCGTGCGTCCACTGCGGCCGGACGGACGGCCTGGTCGCGTTCGACGCCGCGCACGGCGGCGCGACCTGCGCGGCGTGCCAGCGCAGCGCCCCGTCGATCGACCCCGCGGCGCTGGCGTTCATGGTCGACGCGCTCGGCCGCCCGCTCGCCTCCGTGCCGCCGCTCGACGCACGGCCGGCCGTGCAGGTGGCGCACGCGATCGAGCAGCTGGCGCACCACCACCTGGGCGTCGAGCTGCGCGATCGATCCCCCCGGTGAGTGGGAATTCGTCCGCGGCGCCACTAGTATGCAAGCGATGGGAGAGCATCGCAGCTGGGTTCAGGACTTCGCGGCGGGATCACGCGAGCAGCGGGACCTGCTTGGCGGCAAGGGCGCGAACGTCGCGGAGATGACCCGGATCCTCGGGCCGCACCGCGTACCCGCCGGGTTCACCATCACGACCGAGGCCTGCGTCGCCTACATGCGGGCCGACCGGCAGGCGCCCGACGGGCTGGACGCGCAGGTCGCCGGCGCCGTCGCCCGGCTCGAGGCGTCCGCCGGCCGGCGCCTCGGCGATCCGGGGGACCCGCTGCTGGTCTCGGTCCGCTCCGGCGCGCGCGAGTCGATGCCCGGGATGATGGACACGGTGCTCAACCTCGGCCTGACCGACGCGTCCGTCGAGGGCCTGGCGGCGAGGACCGCCAATCCCCGGTTCGCCTGGGACTCCTACCGGCGCTTCGTCCAGATGTACGCCAACGTCGTCCGCGGCGTATCGGGCGAGCGTCTGGAGGGCGCGATCGACGAGCTCAAGCGCGAGCAGGGCGTCAGGCTCGACACGGAGCTGGACGAGGCGGCGCTGCGCGACCTGACCGGGCGTTTCAAGGCGATCTACGCCGAGGCGACCGGCGAGCCGTTCCCGCAGGATCCGGCCGTCCAGCTCGACGGCGCGATCCGCGCGGTCTTCGACTCGTGGACCGGCGACCGGGCCGTCGCCTACCGCCGCCTCAACCGGATCCCCGACGACTGGGGCACCGCGGTCAACGTCCAGCAGATGGTCTTCGGCAACAAGGGCGAGACGTCCGGGTCGGGCGTGGCGTTCAGCCGCGACGAGGTCACCGGCGAGCCCGATCCGTCCGGCGACTTCCTGGTCAACGCCCAGGGCGAGGACGTCGTCTCCGGCGTCCGCAACACCCAGGACATCGCCGACCTCCAGCGCGTGATGCCCGACGCGCACGCCGAGCTGATGGAGATCCTGCAGACGCTCGAACGCCACTACGGCGACATGCAGGACACCGAGTTCACGATCGAGGAAGGCCGTCTGTACATGCTGCAGACGCGCAACGCCAAGCGTCCGGCGCAGGCCGCGGTGCGGTTCGCGGTCGACGCGGTCGCCGAGGGGCTGCTCGACCGCGGGACGGCGATCAGCACGATCGACGCCGATACGCTCGACGCGCTGCTCCACCCGACGCTCGACCCGAACGCCGAGTTCGCCGTGGTCGCCCGCGGCGTCAACGCCTCTCCCGGTGCCGCCAAGGGGGCGGTCGTGTTCAGCGCCGAGGCCGCGGTCGCGGCGGCGGAGCGCGGCGAGGCGGTGATCCTGGCCCGCCGGTTCACCGAGGCCGAGGACGTCGTCGGCTTCCACGCATCCCGGGGCATCCTGACCAGCGAGGGCGGCAAGGCGAGCCACGCCGCGCTCGTCGCCCGCGGCATGGGCCGGCCGTGCGTCTCCGGCGCCCACACCCTGGAGATCGACGTCGCCGCCGGCGAGATCCGCCTGGCCGAGGACGGAGACGCCGGCGCCCGCGGCACCGTGATCGCCCGCACCGGCGACCAGCTGGTGCTCGACGGCTCCAGCGGTGTGGTCACCACCGACGACGTGCCGCTCGTCGAGGCGACGATGAGCGACGCGTTCCGGACGGTGCTGAGCTGGTCCGACGACCTGCGTGAGCTGGGCATCCGGACCAACGCCGACACGCCCGAGGACGCAGCGCGCGCTCGCGACTTCGGGGCCGAGGGGATCGGGCTCTGCCGGACCGAGCACATGTTCATGGCCGCCGACCGGCAGCCGAAGATGCGGGCGATGATCATGGCCGACACGGCCGAGGCCCGCCAGGCCGCGCTCGACGAGCTGCGGCCGCTGCAGC
>CAZFIQ010000043.1:7538-16561 GCA_964519185.1 uncultured Patulibacter sp. | reverse complement strand
CCAGGGTCCGCGCCTCGTCGTCCCCCGTCGCGTTGCCGAGCGCCCAGACCAGCACGGTGACGTTGTCGAGCGCGTAGCGGAGCGTGCCGATCCGGTCGGGGTCGCCGTCGTACGGCTCGCCGCCGGCCGCGGCGATCGCCGCGTGCCGCCCGGGATCGCGGGTCACGACGCGGACCGCGTGGCCCTCGGCGGTCAGCCGGCGCGTCAGCCGCAGGCCCCGCTCTCCCCCGCCGATCAGCAGCAGTCGCATCGCCCGTCCCTCGTCGCCGGCATGCGGGGAGTCTATGTCGCCGGACGAGCCGGGCGCGGCGCCCGCCCCGGGCCGCTCGGCGCCCACCCCCCGTTCGGGTATGGTCGGCGAAGAACCCCGGACGGGACCGTCGATCCCGCGCCGACACGCCCCTCCTCCCCAGCCCGTCATGCAGCGCACGCACCTCACCGAGCTGTCCCCCGCCGACGCCTCCCTGCTGCGGGCCGAGCGCGGGTCGGCGCTGATGCACGTCGGCAGCGTCGCCGTGCTCGAGGGACCGGCCCCGCCGATCGCCGAGCTGCGCGAGCACGTGCTGCGGCGACTGGCGCGGATACCGCGGTACCGCACCGTGCTGGTCGACCCGCCGCTCGGGATCGGACGGCCCCGCTGGGCGGTCGACCCGACCTTCAGCATCGACTACCACGTGCGGCACACCGCCCTGCCCGCTCCGGGCGACATCGGCGAGCTGCGCCACGCCGCGGCGCGGGTCTTCTCGCAGCGCCTCGACCGCACCAAGCCGCTGTGGGAGCTGTGGGTCGTGGAGGGGCTCTGGGACGGCGGGTTCGCCCTGGTCACCAAGTCGCACCAGGCGCTCGTCGACGGCGTCGTCGCGATGGACCTGATGACGGCGCTGCTCGACCCGGACCCGGAGCCCGTCGCGGACGACGAGGACCAGCGCCGCTGGCCCGCGATGCCCCCGCCGACCACCGCCCAGCTGCTCGCCGCGACGGCGACCGCCGCGCTCCGCGACGCTCGCCGGCTGCCCGGCCGGGTCGCCCAGCTGGTGGCCTCCCCCGCGCAGACCGCCGAGCGGCTGCGGGGCGCCGTCGACCAGTTCCAGGGCCGGCTCGTGTCGCGGCTCAGCCCGGCGCCGGCCTCGCCGCTCAACGTGCCGGTCGGCACGCACCGCACGCTCGCCTACGCCCGGGTCCCGGTCGCCGATCTCAAGCGGGTCAAGGATCGCTTCGGCGGCACGGTCAACGACGTGGTGCTGGCCGCGGTCTCCGGAGCCGTGCGCCGCTGGATGCTCGACCGCGGCGAGGCGGTCGACGGGCTCGAGCTGCGGGCCGCCGTGCCGGTGGCGCTCGCCGCCCTCGGCCGCGGGACCGGCGCCGACGGTGCCTCGGGCTCGTCGCCGATCTCGATGCTCTACGCGCCGTTGGCGGTCGGCGAGCCCGACCCCCTGGTCCGCCTGGCCCGGGTCCGCCACGCGATGGCGGACGGGCTCGCCGCCAAGCGCACGATCGGCGCCGACACCTGGACGACCGCGCCGTCGTTCGGCGTCCCGTCGGTGCTGGCCCAGGCCTCGCGGGTGCCGCTCACCGACCGCCACTTCAACGTGCTCGTGACCAACGTCCCGGGCCCGCAGAGCGCGATGTTCCTGCAGGGCCGGCGCCTGCTCCACACGCTGGCCGTCCCGTTCCTGGCCGGGGACCGCGCGCTGGCGATCGCCGCGACCTCCTACGCCGGCTGGGTCGAGTTCGGCCTGCTCGGCGACCCCGACCGGCTGCCCGAGATCCGCGCGATCGCGACCGCGATCGAGGCGACGGTGGCGGAGCTGGTGGCGCTCACCCACGCGGACCAGGGCCGGCGACCGCCGACCGCGCCGCAGGCGGTCTAGCGCCCGGGCGCGCCGGGCGCCCTAGTGGTGCTCGTCGTGCAGCGGGAAGGCGTTGGTCTCGCGGATCGCGTCGCGGACCCAGGCGACGATCGTGGCGAGCGTGATGATCAGGCCGACGGCGACGATCCAGAGGTTCATCGTCACGCCGACGAGCAGGATCGTGATCCCGAGCGTGAGGATCAGCGGCTGGGCGCTGTTCCCGGGGAGGTGGATGTCCTCGCCGGCGGGCGGGACGGGCTTGTCGAGGTCGCTCATGCTGGTTACGAGACGTAGATGATGGCGGCGACGAACGTCAGCAGGAACATCACGAGGATGACGACGCTGGCGATCAGGGCGTCGCGCAGATTGCGCTTGGCGAGGTTGCGGTCCATGAGATCAGTCCTCTTCCCAGGTAATCAGAATTTTGCGTCGGCGACCATCGCGGCGAACAGGACCGAGAGGTAGATCAACGCGTACAGGTGGAGGCCGAGCGCGGCTTCGCGCGTGCCCTCACGGCCGAGCAGCAGCGACCGGCGCATCAGCTCGGCGCCGAGCACGACCGCGGCGATCAGGTAGATCGTCCCGAAGGCCCCGGTGATCACGGGCACGATCGAGATCACGACGGTGATCGCCGACCAGATCGTGATCGCGCGGTAGGTGTAGGCCGTGCCCCGGACCGCCGGCA
The DNA here is from genome assembly GCA_964519185.1 of uncultured Patulibacter sp. Taxonomy (GTDB): domain Bacteria; phylum Actinomycetota; class Thermoleophilia; order Solirubrobacterales; family Solirubrobacteraceae; genus Patulibacter. Next base: position 14,026 of record CAZFIQ010000043.1, on the reverse strand, counting down.
GCATCGGGATCTTCGCCGCGGAGTAGTCGTCGAGGATCAGCAGCGACAGCGCCCAGAAGTGCGGCGCCGTCCAGGCGAAGACGATCGCGAAGGGGTACAGCGAGTCGAAGGCGAAGCCCCCGGTCACCGCCGCCCAGCCGACCATCGGCGGGAACGCCCCGGCCAGGCCGCCGATCACGATGTTGTTCGTGGTCCGGCGCTTCAGCCACACCGTGTAGACCACGACGTACCAGACGAAGCCGGCCATCGCCAGCAGCGCGGCCGTGATGTTGGCCGCCCAGGCGAGCAGGACGAACGATCCGATCGTCAGCCAGAGCGCCACCCAGAGGGCGACGTACGGCTCCATCCGACCCGACGGGATCGGACGGTCCTGGGTCCGCTCCATCACCGCGTCGATGTCGCGGTCGTACCAGTGGTTGAATGCGCTCGCCCCGCCGGAGGCCAGCGAGCCTCCGACGACGGTGGCCAGCACGAGCCAGATCGACGGGCTGCCCGCGGCGTACATCGCGGTGACCGTGGTCAGCAGCAGCAGGATCTGGACCTTCGGCTTGGTCAGCGCGATCAGGTCCGCGACCCGCTGCCGCGCGTCGGCGCGGATCAGTGGAACGGCGGCGGCGCGCGGCGCGGCGCTATGTCGGGGGGCCGACACGGACGACGGCACGGCGGCTCATCGCCTCCCGGTGGACGTGGCGACCCGGGTCACGCCGGCTGCCTCGAGCGGTCGGCGTTGCGCCGGTCGATCTCCGCGCGGATGTCCTTCATCGGCTCGACCGAGCGGACCCGCGGCACCACGTCGAAGTTGTTCTGCGGCGGCGGCGAGGGGATGAACCACTCGAGGGTGTTGGCCTTCCACGGATCGGGACCCGCGACCGCGCCCTTCTTGAGGCTGCGCAGCGCGTTCCAGAAGGTGATCAGGATGCCGACGCCGAGGATGAAGGCGCCGACCGTCGAGATCATGTTGTAGAGCGCGAGGTTGCCGACGTCCGCGTACTCGGGGATCCGTCGCGGCATGCCGTCCAGGCCGATCGAGTGCTGGACCAGGCACGTCGTGTGGAAGCCGCACAGCATCGTCCAGAAGCTGATCTTGCCGAGCCGCTCGTCCATCATCCGGCCGGACATCTTCGGGTACCAGTAGTAGAGCCCCGCGAAGACCGCGAAGACCGCACCGCCCATCAGCACGTAGTGGAAGTGCGCGACCACGAAGTACGTGTCGTGCAGCTGCCAGTCGACCGGGTAGATGCCCAGGAAGACGCCGGTGATGCCGCCGATCAGGAACGTCCCGAGGAAGCCGACGGCGAACAGCAGCGGCGTCGCGAAGACGATCGTGCCGCGCCAGAGCGTGCCGATCCAGCTGAAGATCTTGATGCCCGTCGGGATCGAGATCAGCATCGACGACACCATGAAGAAGGCGAACACGATGCTCGGGCTCGGCGTCGTGAACATGTGGTGCGCCCACACCATCAGGCCGAGGAAGGCGATGACGAGGGTCGACGCCGCGATCGCCTTGTAGCCGAAGATCGGCTTGCGGGCGAAGACCGGCAGGACCTCCGAGATGATGCCGAAGCCCGGCAGCACCATGATGTAGACCTCGGGGTGCCCGAAGAACCAGAAGAGGTGCTGCCACAGCAGCGGCGAGCCGCCCTCGGTCGGGTTGTAGAAGTTGGTGCCGAAGTGCCGGTCGGTCAGCAGCAGCGCGCCGGCCGCGGCGATCGCCGGCAGCGCCAGGATCAGCAGCACCGAGTAGGTCAGGATCGTCCAGCAGAACAGCGGCAGGCGACTCCAGGTCATGCCCGGCGCGCGCAGGTTGGCGATCGTGACGTAGAAGTTGATCGAGCCGACCAGCGATCCGATGCCCGTCAGGTGGACGAGGAAGATCCAGGCGTCGACGCCGCCGTTGGGCAGGTACTCCGCGGACGCCAGCGGGACGTAGCAGGTCCAGCCGCACTCAGGCGGGTTGAAGAAGACCGACGCGTAGAAGACCAGGCCACCGGCCGCGAGCAGCCAGAACGACAGCGCGTTCAGCTTCGGGAAGGCCATGTCCTTCGCGCCGATCATCAGCGGCACGAAGTAGTTGCCGAAGCCGGCCATCACCGGGACCACGAACAGGAACACCATCGTGGTGCCGTGCATCGTGATCAGCTCGTTGTACGTCTTGAAGTCCAGGAGCGTGTTGTCCGGGACCGCGAGCTGGAGGCGGATCAGCAGCGCCTCGACCCCGCCCACCGCGAAGAACGCGAAGGTCAGGACCAGGTACATGATGCCGATCTTCTTGTGATCGGTCGTCGTGAGCCAGTCGAGCCACGGCCGCATCGGCTTCTGGACCTCGTGGGCGAGGACCTGCGGGATCGGCGTGGCGGTAACGGTAGCCATCGGAATTCCTCGTGAGGGACTGGCGCGGACTAGCGCTGCGACGCGGCGTCGTCAGGGGTGGACGTGGACGGCGGCACCGCGGCGTCGCTCGAGGACGCGGCATCGTCGCGCGACGCAGCCTCGCTCTCGGCCTCGGCGGCGGCGTCGACGCGCTGCTGCTCGGCGCGGTACTGCTCGCCGAAGCGACCGCTCTGCTCGAGGTCGGCCTTCTGCTTCGCGAGCCACTGCGTGAACTCGTCGGGCGTCACGGCGCGCACCCGGGCGGTCATGTTGGCGTGGTTGCGGCCGCAGAGCTCGGCGCACTGACCGACGTAGACGCCCTCCTTGCCGAGCGGCACCTTGAACCACGTGTGGTTGGTGTAGCCCGGGAGCGCGTCGACCTTGCCGCCGAGCTTGGGGATCCACCAGGCGTGGCCGACGTCCGACGAGCGCACGTCGAGGGTGATCGTCGTCCCGGTCGGCACGACCATCTCCTCGTGCGCGATCACGTTGTTGGTGCGGTCGTCGTCGCCGTCCGGGTAGACGAAGCGCCAGGCGTACTGCTGGCCGTTGACGTCGATGTTCAGCGACTTGCCGTCGGGCGGCAGCAGCCCCGTGTCCTTGGCCGTCTGGTAGGACGCCGGGATCGGCCACCCCGCCGGATCGGAGTTCTCGGGGTTGCGGATGCCCGGGAGCATCGCGAAGGTCACGACGCCGAGCACCAGGACGATCAGCGCGGCGCCCGCCGTCCAGCCGATCTCGAGCCGGGTGTTGCCGTGCAGCTGCTCGGCGACGGCCCCCGGACGCGCACGGAACTTCCAGAGCGCGTAGAAGAACGCGCCGATCACCGCGACGAAGATGATCACGCCGACGATGAAGACGACCGTGTAGAGCGTGTGGATCCGGTCGGCGTTCGGCGAGCCGCCCGACTCGGGTGCCCAGAAGGCCGCCTGCGCTGGTCCGGCCAGCGTCAGCATCAGCGTGGCGGCCAGCGCCGACGCCGCCGTCAGCGTCGTGAGGGCGGCCCGCAAAGGGTGAGGAATCCGGTTCGAGCGTCGCAAAGCGGGTCCGATTCTAGTCACGGGTCGGCAGAACGGGTATGGCCCTTCGCGCGGGGAGGGCCGGATCCCGTTGGGGACGGGGATCTGCTGGCTTCATCTTAGGCCTACCTTGCCCTTAACGTCCGCGGTAGGTCGGCTCGGCGCGCTGGAGGAAGGCGGTCGCCGCCGCGGCGAAGTCGTCGGTCTCCGACATCCGCTGCTGCTCCTGCGCCTCGAGCGCGAGCAGCTCCTCGAACTGCCCCAGCAGCTGGGCGTTGAGCGTGCGCTTGATCGCTCCGTAGGCCTGGGTCGGCCCGTCGGCCAGCTCGCGCAGCTGCTGCTCGGCCGCCTCGCGGAAGCCGTCCGTCGGCAGCACGCGGTTGGCCAGGCCGATCGCCAGCGCCTCGTCGGCCGCGACCTTGCGGCCCTCGAACATGATCGACGCGGCCCGCGTCCATCCCACGCGCGCGAGCAGGAACAGCGAGGCCCCGCCGTCGGGGCCGAGGCCGAGCCGGGTGAAGGCGTGGTTGAGGCTGGCCCGGTCGCTGAGCGTCACCAGGTCGCAGGAGAGCGCGCACGACATCCCGATCCCGGCGGCCGGCCCGTCGACCGCCGCCAGCACCGGCTTGTCCAGCCGCCGGATCTCGCGCATGATCGGGTGGTAGCGCGCGTGGAGCTCGAACTCCAGGTTCGGATGACCGCTCGCCGTCATCTCGCCGGCCGAGAACGAGCTGATGTCGGCCCCGGCGGAGAACGCCCGGCCGCTGCCGGTGACCATCACCGCGCGCACGTCGTCCGCGGCGCAGGCCCGCAGCGCGGCCGCCATCTCCCCGCCCAGCTGCTGGTTCCAGGCGTTGAGCACCTCCGGGCGGTGCATCTCGACGATCACCGCGGGCCCGTCGCGGAGGACCCGGATCGTCTCGAGGCTCTCCGTCAGCTCAAACGCGCACATGCCGCGAGGATGACAGAAACTGGCCGGCGAGCCAGGGGCCGCCCGACCACCCGCGAACGCGCGCCCGAGCGGCACGCGGGCCGACGGGCACGAGCGTTAAGCTGCGGCCTCCGTGGCGTCCAGGAAAGCGATCCGCACCGCGGCCTGGACGGCCGTCGCGCTCGGGGTGGTGACCCCGATCGTGCGTCGACGCCTGCGCCTGCGCGCACGCACCGTGCTCGCCACCACGGCGCTCGCCCCCGCCGCCCTGGCCGTCGTCCTGCGGCCCTCGCGCAAGCGCAGCGTGCTGATCGTCTGCGCCCAGATGTGGTCGTACTTCGCGGCCTACGAGATGCCCGCCGACGACCCCGACAAGCAGCGCAGCCGCGTCCGGATCGACTACCCGATCCGGACCGACCGGCTGCTCGGGCTCGGCCGGATCCCGACGGTCCGGCTGCAGCACGCGCTGCACCGGCCCGGTCGCTTCCAGTGGTGGGAGAAGGTCCTCAGTTGGAGCCACTGGATCTGGTTCGCGGTGCCGCACGTCGCCGCGGCCTACGTGCTGGTCAAGCGCCCGGCGCAGTTCCCGCGCGCGGCCGTGCAGATCTACGGAACCTTCGACGCTGGCGCGTTCATCTACTGGCTGGTGCCGACCGCACCGCCGTGGTTCGCCGCCGAGGTCGGGCGGATCGAGATCGGCGACGGACCGCCGGTCAGCCGCGTGATGCGCGAGTACGGCGAGCAGCTGTGGGGCGAGCGCTGGCCGCAGCTCTACGGCGCCTTCAGCGGCAACCCGCTGGCCGCGATGCCGTCGCTGCACTTCGGCACCTCGGTCGCGGCGGCACAGGCGCTCTCCGACACCGGGCGGATCGCCGGGGCGGTCGGCTGGACCTACGCCGCGACCCTCGGCTTCGCGCTCGTCTACCTGGGCGAGCACTACGTGACCGATCTCGCCGCCGGCGGTGCGCTGGCCGTCGCGATCCGCCGCCTGTCGCCGCTGCTGGCCGGCCCCGCCACCCGGATCACCGACGGCCTGGCGGTGCTCGCCGCCCACGCCGCCCTGCCGACCGCACTGGCCGCCGCTCCCGCGATCGCCGGGGACGGAGCCACCGGCCGGATCGCCCGGGCCCGACCGATCGTCGTCGCCCGGTGAGCCGCCGCGGGGCACGGGCCCGCGGCCGCCGCTTCATTTTGTAAAGTATCGGTAGGCGTCAACCAAGAGGAAGCACCCATGCCCGAGCCTGAGAACGTGATCATCGTCGGTAGCGGCCCCGCCGGCTACACCGCGGCGCTGTACACCGCGCGGGCGGAGCTCGATCCGCTGGTGATCGAGGGCTGGAACTGGGGTGGTCTGCTGCAGCAGACCACCGACGTCGAGAACTTCCCCGGTTACCCCAAGGGCATCCTCGGCCCCGACATGATGCAGGACCTGCGCGATCAGGCCGAGCGCTTCGGCGCCCGCCTGAAGACCGAGCAGGTCACGAAGCTCGAGCTCGCCGAGCGTGAAGGCGAGCTGCACTCGGTCTGGGTCGACGACACCGAGTACAAGACGCGCGCGGTGATCGTCGCGACCGGTGCCGAGCACCGCAAGCTCGGCGTGCCGGGCGAGGACGAGCTGGCCGGCCGGGGCGTCTCGTACTGCGCGACCTGCGACGCGGCGTTCTTCAAGGACCACGACACGCTGATCGTCGGCGGCGGCGATTCCGCGATGGAGGAGGCGATCTTCCTGGCCAAGTTCGGCCGGTCGGTGACGATCGTCAACCGCCGCGACGAATTCCGCGCGTCGCAGATCATGCTCGACCGCGCCAAGGCGGTCGAGAACATCCGCTTCCTCACGCCGTACGTGGTCGACCGCTTCGAGGCCAAGGAAGGCGACGGCCTGACGCCGCTGGCGCAGGCCGTGCTCAAGCACGCCGAGTCCGGCGAGGAGCGGACGATCGAGATCACCGGTGCGTTCATCGCGATCGGCCACGACCCGCAGAGCGAGCTGGTCCGCGGCCAGGTCGACGTCGACCACGAGGGGTACGTCCAGGTCGACGGGGTGACCACCCGGACCAACCGGCCCGGCGTGTTCGCCGCCGGGGACCTGATCGACTCGTCGTACCGGCAGGCGATCACGGCCGCGGGGTCGGGATGCAAGGCCGCGCTGGACGCCGAGCGCTACCTCC
>CAZFIQ010000043.1:5240-7528 GCA_964519185.1 uncultured Patulibacter sp. | reverse complement strand
CCGCGCTCAGCGACGAGGCGACCGCCGCCGCCTGATCCCGCCCCTCCCACCCGACCCGGGCATACCGCCCGGATTGGGGGTTGCGCGTCGCCCGGCCGGGCGGTCAGTATCGCTCGGAAGGGGCTGCTCGGCGCGCGGCGAAGAGCATCCCCGTTCGCAGTTTTCGAGGCGGGCGAGCGGAACTCTTCACCGGCTCGCGTGTATTTCCCAGTAGAGCCCCATGGATCAGCACACCTACAGCTTCCCCAAGGTCACCCCGGTCGACCCCGACGAGCTCCGCGAGGGAATCCGCGCGGCCCGTCGTGACTTCCCGGTCGAGCGCGCCGACGAGCCCAAGCGGCCCCGCAACGCGATCCGCTCGCTGCTCCGGCCCGCCAAGGGCTGAGCGCCCCCTCCACGCACCCGTAGGCCCGCCCTGGCCGCGGGACGCCGGCGAGCGGCCGACGACCGCTCGCCCCTGCGCGCCTCCGCCGCCGGGCGTCCGCCTACGCGGTGCCGACGACCGCGTCCTCGTGCGCCGGGCGCGTGCCGCCCGCACCCCCGGAACGCTCCACCAGCCCCCGCTCGCGCGCCCACGCCCGGACGATGTCCCGGACCGAGATCACGCCGGCGACCTCGCCGCCCCGGACCACGACCAGGTGCCGGAACCCGCCGTCGAGCATCGCCGCCGCGGCCGCGTCGAGCGACCAGTCCGGCTCCGCGTAGACCACCGACGCCGTCACGCGCTCGCCGACCAGCGAGTCCGCCGCCGCCGGGTCCTCCGCGAACGCCCCCAGGATGTCCCGCTCGGTGATGATCCCCGGCCCGGCACCGTCGGGATCGTTGACGATCGCCGATCCGACGCCCCGCGCCGTCATCAGCCGCGCTGCCTGTCGCAGCGTGTGGGCGGTCCCCACCTCGACCTCGAGCGGTGTCATCGCGTCCTGGACCAGCATCGGCATCCCTTCCGTCGTTGTGCCTTGAATCACATGACTTCGTGCATATTCGCACAACAGCGGAGCACTGTCGACCCCTGGTGCCACGAACGCGTTTCCGGCACAATGCAGCGGCGGCCGTTCGACCGACCGACCACCATGTTGCGTCCCGACACGATCCAACTCCGCACCACGCTCTACGAGGAAGCGGTCACCGTGCTCCGCGAGGAGTTCGCCAGCCCGCTCACCGTGCGCGACCTCGCCGAGCGGGTCTCCTGCTCCTGCCGACAGCTGCAACGCGCCTTCCACGACACCAGCGGCGAGAGCTTCCGCACCACCCTGACCGCGATCCGAATGGACGAAGCCGCCCGGATCCTGCTCGAGACCCCCGTCTCCGTCCGCGAGACCGCCCACCGAGTCGGCTACCGCCAACCCGCCCAGTTCGCCAAGGCCTTCCGCCGGCACCACGGCGTCGCCCCCTCGCAGTTCCGGATCACTCAGCACTTCGCCCGCCTCCGGGCCCTGCGAGCGACCAACGAAGCACCGCGTCCCGGCGAGCAGGTAGATTTGGGGCATGGCCCTTCGTCAGCGCTACCGCTTCCGCGCCCCGTCCACGGGTCGCGAAGTCATCATTGAGGCCGAGCACGGTCACACCTACCGCGACCGCGACACCGGCGAGGTGCTCGAAGTCGTCGCCAAGTTGACGCCGCTCGCCCCGAGCGCCTCCGAGCTCCCCTGGGCGCTCGACAACCTGATGCACTGCAGCGCCTGCGACCAGATGATGCAGATCGACCTCAACGACTGCCCGACCTGCGGCCGTCGCCAGACCCCGGTCGCGACCACCGCCTGAGCGGCGGCCCGGCGATGTCCCCGCGCCGCCTCCCCCACCTGCTCGCGCTGGCGGTCCTCGCCGTCGGCACCCCGGCCGCCCTCAGCGCCTGCGGCGGCGAATCGCTCAGCGACGTCACCCCCCGCACCGTCCCGGACATCGCGCCGCCCGACGGTCAGGTCCAGAGCGGCGGCTCGGGCTCCGGCGACCAAGCCGGCTCGATCGACGACCTGCCGACCGCGACCACCAGCACCGCACCGACGCCGGCCACCGGCGGCGGCAACGACACCAGCGGGAGCAGCAGCTCCGGCGACGGCTCCTCCACCAGCGGAAGCACCGACTCCTCCGGCGGCACCAGCGGCGGCGGCAGCGGCACCACGACCGGATCGTCCGGCTCCTCCGGCGGCGCCGCACCGAGCGGCGGCGGCACCAGCGGCTCCGGCTCCGGGTCGAGCACGAACGGCAACGGCGGCAGCGGCACCACCACCAACGGCGGCGGCAGCGGCACCACGACCGGATCGTCCGGCTCCTCCGGCGGCGCCGCA
>CAZFIQ010000043.1:879-5140 GCA_964519185.1 uncultured Patulibacter sp. | reverse complement strand
CCGAGCGAGTTCAACGAGTTCTGCCAGACCAATCCCGGCGTCTGCCGCTGACGCCCGGCCTGACGGCCCCGCGGGCGCGTCGCATCTCGGCCCGCACCGGGCTCGGCAGTACGGGTGTACAGCTCTCGCCCGGCGCGTACCGACCTGCTCGGCCCGCGGCGCCGTCAGATCCAGGCGTACGGGCCGTAGGCACGTCGCATCGCCCGGGCGAAGCTCGGCAGTACTCACGTACAGCTCTCGCTCCGCCCCCGCCGACCTGCTCGGCCTCCGACCCGTCAGTCGCAGACCGCAGGGCGTCGCATCTCGGACCGCGACCGGGTCGGACGCGGGCCGTGCCGTCGCTAGCCCAGCGTGACGCCGCGCGACGTCGACGTCCGCGACGGGGTGCTGCGCGAGGACGTGGTCGTCCGCCGCACCGGCTGCGGGATGAAGGTCGCCGAGAACGCCAGCCGCTCCGCCTTGTACAGGCAGTTGAACGAGCCGACCTTGCCGGCACCGAGCGTCGTGTCGACGTAGTAGTCCTGCTTGCGCTCCTCGGTGGCGCCGCCGCAACGCCCCGCGGGGCGGCTCGCGCGCCACGACGTCTTGGTGTCGTAGCCCTGGACCAGGTTGGGCGCCCACGAGCTCACGGTCAGGCCGATCAGGTCGCCCTTGCGGACCTGGATCGTCTGGGGCAGCGCGAACGTGACCTCGCCGCCGAAGTACGGATCGAGGTACTTGAGCTGGCTCGACGCGACCGCCGTCGCCGCCACGCTCTTGCCGCGGCGCAGCACCGTCAGCTGCGCCCGCGCGCGCCCGAGCTGACGCTCCAGCGCCCGACGGTCGTCCGCCGACGGCGTCCCCAGCGTGATGCTCCAGGCCACGATCGTTCCCGCGCCGGGCGCCGCGTAGACGTTGCGGTCGCCGTTGGTCGAGATCGGCATCGCCGTCGTGCGGGTGACGACCGAGCACGCCTCCGGGCACCGCGGGACCCGCTCGTCGTCGACCGTGCCGATCTCGCTGACCGCGGCGGCACCGGCCCCGGCCGGCACCGCAGCCAGCGCGGAGACCGTCGCGAGGGCGACCAGGGACCTACGGATACGACGACTGCTCATGTTCGAGAAAACCCTCTTCTCCCGGCGAAGTTGCGGCATACGAAGCGTGGATCATCCCACAGCGCCCCGTCCGCGACCGGGCGCGAGCGTGCAGATCACCCCCGCGATCCGGGGGGTCAGCTGCCGCCGGTCAGCTGCGCATGGGTCGCCGCGATCGCGTCGCGGTCGCCGGGGGTCGGCGTCCACGGCAGCCGCAGCGGATCGTCGGCGTAGCGCGGGATCACGTGCAGGTGAAAGTGGAAGACGGTCTGCCAGGCCGCCGAGCCGCAGTTGTTGAGCAGGTTGGCCCCGACCGCCCCCAGGCGATCGATCGACCGCTGCACCAGCCGCTGCGCCGCCGCGGTGCAGGCCGCCAGATCCTCGGCGGAGATCGTCAGCAGGTCGGCGCTATGACGACGCGGGATCACGACCACGTGGCCCGCCGTCGCCGGGTTGATGTCGAGGAACGACACGGTGCGCTCGTCCTCGTCGACGCGCAGCGACGGCAGCTCTCCCGCGACGATCTTGCAGAAGAGGCAGTCCGGATCATGATCGGCCATGGCGGCAGCCTATCCGGCGCCGCCGCCCCAGGCCCGGGCCTGCGCCACCGCCTGTTGCTCGGTCTCCAGCCGTCCCGCGTCGGCCTCGAGCGCCAGCCGCTCGAGCAGCGCGCCGATCTCCGGTCCCGGCCGCAGCCCGAGGGCCTCGGCCAGACGATCGCCGCGCACCGGGGCGACCGGCGGGTGCGTCGCCCAGCGCACCGCCCGGGCCAGCAGCTCGCCCCACGGCACCCCCACCGGGCCGACGACGGCGCGGGCGGTCCGCACGGCGACCGGGCCGTCCCCGCCCAGCGGTCGCAGCGCCCGCCACCACGCCAGCGGCTCGATCGTCGTCCCGCCGTCCGCCGCGGCGCGCGTCAACGCGATCACGTCGCCCGTCCGCTCCACCAGCGTGCGCAGGCGCCGGCTCGGACGCAGCCGCGCGAGTGCCGCCGGGCGCCCGGCACCGTCCAGCAGCAGCGCCAGCGCCGTCACCAGGCGCCGGTCGGCCCCCGACGTCGCGGCCGCCAGCCGCGCCCGGTCCGCCGCCGTGCCCTCCGGGACCGTCGCCGCCGGATCGAGCGCGGCGACCAGCGCCGCGCTCAGCGCCGGACGCGCGCCGCCGTCCGGCCCCGCGACGGCGTCCGGGAACAGCGCCCCCAACGCCCCTCCCGCGACGAGCGCGTCCCAGCCGGCCCGCCACGCCGGCGCGGCGAACAGCCGCCGCAGCTCGGGCAGCATGCGCTCGCCGGGGACGGCGGTCAGGGCCGGGGCCACCGCGCGGGCCGCGTCGAGCGTGGCCGGATCGACGGAGAAGCCCAGCTCGGCCGCGAACCGCGCCAGCCGCAGCACCCGCACGAGATCGGCGGCGAACGCCCCCGGTCCGACCATCCGCAGCCGGCCGGCCGCCAGGTCCTCGACTCCGCCGTGCGGGTCGACCAGCGAGCCGCCGACGACCGGCTCGGCGATCGCGTTGACCGTCAGGTCCCGGCGCGCCAGGTCGGACGCCAGGTGATCGCCCTGCAGCGGGGTCAGATCGACCTGCCAGGCCGGCTCCCCGTCGTCGTCCGCGTCGGCGCCCACGACCCGCCAGGCACCGAACGCATCGGACAGCGGGAAGGCGTGGGCCCCCGCCTCGCGGGCCAGGCTCCGGGCGATCCGGGCCGCCGCCTCGTCCCCCGCGATCGCGACGTCCAGGTCGGACGTCGCACGTCCGGCGAGCCGCTCCCGCACCGCCCCGCCGACGAACCACGCGTCCGGACCGTCCGCCAGCAGCCGACGCAGGCGCCGACGAGCCGCGTCGGTCGGGTCCCCACCCGTCTCCGGGGTCTCGGACCGTCCGCCGCTCACCCGGGAACGCCCGTCTCCGGCGTCCCGTCGCGGTGGTAGACGCGCACCACCCGCTCGCCGATCGCGCAGGTCACCTCGTAGTTGATCGTGCCCAGCCGCGACGCCAGCTCCTCGGCCAGCACCCGTTCGTCGCCGTCGTCGCCGATCAGCGTCACCACGTCGCCGACCGCGTCCGCGGAGTCCGGGGCCAGGTCGACCGCGAAGCTGTCCATCGAGACCGTGCCGACCATCGGCACCCGCCGACCGCCGATCAGCACCGACGCGTCGCCCTCCGCCAGGGCCCGGCGGACCCCGTCCGCGTACCCGGCGGAGACGGTGCCGATCCAGCTCGTCCGCTCCGCGACGAACCGGCGGCCGTAGCCCACGCTGTCGCCCGGATCGCACGGCTTGCGCGACGCCAGCCGGCTCTGCCAGCTCAGCGCCGGCTCCAGGTCCTGCTCGGCGGGGTCGCGTCCGAACGGGTCCATCCCATAGATCGCGATCCCGTTGCGGACCAGGTCGAAGTGGCTGGCGGGCTCGCGCAACGTCGCGGCGCTGTTGGCCGCGTGGGCGAGCACGCCCGGATGGCGCGCGCGGACCCGCTCGGCGACCGCCGCGAACCGCTCCAGCTGGGTCCGGAAGAACCCGTCGTCCGGCTCGTCCGCGGTCGCGAAGTGCGTCATCACGCCACGCAGGCGCAGGGGCGCCGCATCGGCGACCACGTCGCAGAGCCGCTCGAAGGCCACCTCGTCGCGCTGGCCGAGCCGGCCCATCCCGCTGTCCAGCTTGAGGTGGACCGCGGCGGTCCGGCCCAGCCGCACCAGCCGGTCGACGGTCGCGTCGTCCCAGGCGACGACCTCCGCCCCCGCGTCCAGGGCGGACTCCAGCTCGTCGTCCTCGAGCGGGCCGAGCACCAGCAGGCGGGCGTCGATCCCGGCGTCGCGCAGGGCCGTCGCCTCGGCGGCGGTCACGACCGCCAGCCAGCCGGCCCCGCCGGCCAGCGCCGCCCGCGCCACCGGGGCCGCGCCGTGCCCGTAGCCGTCGGCCTTGACGACCGCGCAGAAGGCCACTCCGGGCGCCAGCTCCCGCCGCAGGCGGGCGACGTTCCGCTCGATCGCGGCGAGGTTGATCCGGGCGACGGCGCGCATCGCGCGGAACGCTACTCCGTCCGCGGATCCCGGAGACGAGCCGTGGCGACCGCGCGGGCGACGTCGGACGCGACGACGCCGTCGACGCCGAGCTCGTCGGCCACCCGCTGGCCGGCCCGCAGGTGCAGCCAGACGGCGGCGGCCGCCGCGACGAACGGGTCGGTCCCGCGGG
>CAZFIQ010000043.1:0-869 GCA_964519185.1 uncultured Patulibacter sp. | reverse complement strand
CGGAGCGCAGCGGCGCCGTGGTCGTGCTGAAGGGCGACGCCGGCCAGCACGTCGCCGGTGCCGGCGGTGGCCAGGCCCGGCGCTCCGCCCGGACTGACCGCGGTCCGTCCGTCCGGCGCCACGATCAGGCTGTCGTCGCCCTTCAGCACGACCACGGCGCCGCTGCGCTCCGCCAGCTCCCGAGCGCGCGACAGGCGACGCGCCTGGACCTCGTCGCTCGAGACCGCCAGCAGCCGCGCCAGCTCCCCGGCGTGGGGCGTGACGACCGTCGCCGCCCCGCGGCCCGCCCGCGCGACCAGCGCCTCCGGATCCCCCGCCAGCGCGGTCAGCCCGTCGGCGTCGACGACCAGCGGCCCGTCGACGGCGTCGGCCAGCCCCCGGACCAGCGCGCCGCGCTGCCCGCCCCGACCCAGCCCGGGCCCGACGACGAGCGTCCCGCCGTGGGCCGCGACGGCCGCGACGACCAGCGGCGTGCCCTCCGTCAGCGGTCCCTCGTCGTCGTCCGGCAGCGCCAGCCCCAGCGCCTCCAGCGGCGCGCGGGCCGCGACCAGGTCGGCGACCCGCTGCGGTGCCGCCAGCGTGACGTATCCGGCCCCGGCGCGCATCGCCCCGAGCGCGCTCAGGCACGGCGCGCCGGTCATGCCGGGCGCGCCGCCGACCACGGTCACGTGGCCGGAGCGGAACTTCGTGCCCGCCGTGCCCCGCGTCGGCAACCCCGCGACGATCCCTGCGGCCAGGAGGCCGCAGCGCGGCGCCGGACGCTCCGGGTCGGAGCGCTCGCGCCGGGGGATGCCGATGTCCGCGACCACCAGCCGCCCGCGCAGCTGCTTGCCGGGGGCGATCCAGGTGCCGGGCGGCGCCGCGTGGAA
>CAZFIQ010000042.1:11811-16673 GCA_964519185.1 uncultured Patulibacter sp. | reverse complement strand
CTGGCCGACGAGCTGATCGAGCTCGACGTCCCCGCGGGCGAGGACGAGTAGCACCCGAGCATCGCGCGTCGGCGGTCCGCCGCCGACGCGCCGCAGCACCCAGCGCCCCCGGAACGCCCGTCGTTCCGGGGGCGCTGCTCGTTCGCGGAAGGCTCAGCTCACGGCCGTCGCGGACCCCGCGAGCAGCACGTCCCCGACCAGCTGCGGGTCGTCCCAGACCGGCACGTGACCGCAGCCGCGGAGCGGAACCAGCTGGGCGAACGGCAGGCGCTCGATCGCGCGAGCCCCCTGACGCGGCAGCAGCAGCGCGTCCCGCTGGCCCCACGCCACCGTCAGCGGCACGGTGGTCGCCCCGCCGGCCGCCTGGTGGCCGACCGCGGCCCGCAGCGTCGGCAGCGTCCCCGGGCTCAAGGCCACGCTGCGCACCAGCGCGGCCAGGTCCTCGGCCGGGACCTGCCACGGCTTGGCGAAGATCTGCGCACCGAACGCCGTCCGCAGCGCCTTCGGGCCGGACAGCCGGTCGATCTGCGACACCAGCGCCCGACAGGCGGCCTGGGTGGCGCGCAGCGACGCCTTCGCGAACGCCGCCTCGGCGCGCGAGGTGAACCCCACCGGCGAGATCGCCACCCCGGAGCCGATCACCGGCCGGCCGTCGCGCTCACGGCCGGCCAGCTCGACCGTCAACCCGCCGCCGATCGAGATGCCCGCGACGGCGGGACGCTCCAGGCCCAGCGCGTCGATCGTCTCCAGCACCGCGTCGGCCAACCGCGGGATCGTCGGCGACCCGGCCAACGGCGCGCTGTCGCCGAAACCCGGCAGGTCCAGGGAGAACACCTGATGACGCTGAGCCAGCCGCGGCACCACCGGCCGCCAGACGTTGCGGTGTCCGCCCACGAAGTGGAGCAGCACCAGCGGGGGACCGCTGCCGACGACGTCGTGTGCGAGCATGGCCTCGACCCTATCGTCTGGCGTACGCGCTCCCGGCCGCCCAGCGCCCACCGCGCCCGCCGGTCGAGCCCGCGGCGCGACCGCGAGGGAGGAGGGCGCGACCCACCGCCGCCGCCGCGTTGCTAGTATCGCCCGTCGCATGCCCACGACCAGTCAGCTCGTCCGCAAGGGGCGCAAGCCCAAGGCGAAGAAGCTCTCCACC
Organism: uncultured Patulibacter sp.; assembly: GCA_964519185.1. Taxonomy (GTDB): domain Bacteria; phylum Actinomycetota; class Thermoleophilia; order Solirubrobacterales; family Solirubrobacteraceae; genus Patulibacter. The sequence goes on along the minus strand of CAZFIQ010000042.1, from coordinate 15,523 downwards.
CCGGGTCTCAAGTCGGGACCGGGTCGCAAGAAGAAGGTCGCCGCGCCTCAGCGCCGCGGCGTTTGCACCCGCGTCTACACGACCACGCCCAAGAAGCCGAACTCCGCCCTGCGGAAGGTCGCCCGTGTCCGGATCAGCTCCGGCATCGAGGTCACGGCCTACATCCCGGGCGAGGGCCACAACCTGCAGGAGCACTCCGTCGTGCTCGTCCGCGGTGGCCGCGTGAAGGACCTGCCGGGCGTGCGCTACAAGGTCGTGCGCGGCTCGCACGACGCCGCAGGCGTCTCCGACCGCAAGCAGTCGCGCTCGCGGTACGGCGTCAAGAAGGGGAAGAAGTAGCCCATGGCTCGCCGTTCCAGTGCCGTCACCCGCACGCTCGAGCCGGACGCTGTCCTCCGCTCGCGCCTCGTGCACCAGCTCGTCAACAAGGTGATGCTGCACGGCAAGAAGTCGACCGCCGAGCGGATCGTCTACGACGCCCTCGCGATCCTCGCCGAGAAGACCGGCGGCGACCCCGTCGAGCAGCTCGAGGAGTCGATCAAGGCCCTCACCCCGCAGCTCGAGGTCCGCTCCCGCCGCGTCGGTGGCGCCACGTACCAGGTGCCGGTCGAGGTCGCCTCGCGCCGCTCCCGCACGCTGGCCATCCGCTGGCTGGTCGAGGCCTCCCGCGGGCGCCGTGAGCGCTCGATGGCCGCGCGGCTCGCCAACGAGCTGATCGAGGCGCAGAAGCAGCAGGGCGGCGCCTACAAGAAGAAGGACGACATCTTCCGTATGGCGCAGGCCAACAAGGCCTTTGCCCATTACAGGTGGTAGCGGCGCGCGTATGCGCTTCGCATCTCGGCGCGGCTGAAGCTCGGCAGTACGTCCGTACAGCTCTCGCATCAGCCGCACCGACCTGCTCGGCCTACGCGCACCGTTCGCGATTCGGCTGAAGCTTTTGACGGCGCTCCTTCGGGGGCGCCGTTTCTCGTTCCGGGATCCTCGTTCCCGCGGCGGTGGAGGGGAGTCCCCTCCGTGGCGAAAGTCCCGTTGGTACCGGGCATCGCAACCCTCGGGAACTTTGCTATTGTCCCTCGCCGCTGCTGATCTGGAGCTTGTGCGCGCTGCGCGCGGGCGATCATGCGGCTGATCCGGCCTCGGCCGGAGTTGCAGTATCTCCGCAAGCGGGAAGCGCGCGGGACTTCGGTCCTCGTGTCGTGGCCGGGCGCGGGGTCGGTCCTTGCCTCCACCCAAGTCGTCCGCGTAACCCGGAAGTTCCACATGTCACGGAAGTACACGCTCGAGAAGACCCGAAACATCGGGATCATGGCGCACGTCGACGCCGGCAAGACGACGACGACCGAGCGCATCCTCTTCTACACCGGTCGTAACTACAAGCTCGGTGAGGTGCACGACGGCGCGGCCACGATGGACTGGATGGAGCAGGAGCAGGAGCGCGGGATCACGATCACGTCGGCCGCCACGACGGCCGAGTGGCAGAAGCACCGCGTCAACATCATCGACACCCCGGGTCACGTCGACTTCACCGTCGAGGTCCAGCGCTCGCTGCGCGTGCTCGACGGGTCGGTCGCGGTCTTCGACTCCGTCGCCGGCGTCGAGCCGCAGTCGGAGACGGTCTGGCGCCAGGCCAACGACTACGGCGTGCCGCGCATCGCCTACGTCAACAAGATGGACCGGACCGGCGCTAACTTCGAGAAGTCGGTCGAGACGATGATCGACCGTCTCGGCGCCAACGCGATCCCGGTCCAGCTGCCGATCGGGGCCGAGGCCGAGTTCATCGGCATCATCGACCTGGTCGAGATGCAGTCGACGATCTACAAGGACGACGTCGGCAAGGACATCGAGGTCGGCCCGATCCCCGCCGAGTACGCCGACGCGGCCGCGGCCGCGCGCGAGACCCTGCTCGACGCCGTCGCGGACTTCGACGAGGAGCTGATGGAGCTCGTGCTCGAGGAGCAGGAGATCCCGGTCGACCGGCTCAAGAGCGCGATCCGCGCCGCGACGCTGGCGCTCTCGATCAACCCGGTGCTCTGCGGCTCGTCGTTCAAGAACAAGGGCGTGCAGCCGCTGCTGGACGCGGTCATCGACTACCTCCCGTCGCCGCTCGACGTGCCCGCGATCAAGGGCACCGTCACGGCCAAGGACGGCAGCGAGACCGAGGAGGAGCGCCCCTCGTCCGACGAGGCGCCGTTCGCCGCGCTCGCGTTCAAGATCGCCACCGACCCGTACGTCGGCAAGCTGACCTTCTTCCGGGTCTACTCGGGCACGCTCGACGCGGGCTCGAAGGTGCTCAACACGAACACCGGCAAGACCGAGCGCATCGGCCGCATCCTGATGATGCACGCCAACGACCGCGAGGACGTCGAGAAGGTCTACTCGGGCGACATCGCCGCGGCGGTCGGCATCAAGCTGGTCTACACGGGCGACACGCTCTGCGACCCGAGCAACCCGATCGTGCTCGAGGCGATGGACTTCCCGGAGCCGGTCATCAAGGTGGCCGTCGAGCCGAAGACCAAGGCCGACCAGGAGAAGATGGGCGTCGCCCTCCAGCGCCTGGCGGAGGAGGACCCGACCTTCCAGGTCGAGACCAACGAGGAGACCGGCCAGACCGAGATCTCCGGCATGGGCGAGCTCCACCTGGAGATCCTCGTCGACCGCATGCGGCGCGAGTTCAACGTCGAGGCCAACGTCGGCACGCCGCAGGTCTCGTACCGCGAGACGGTGACCGGCAAGGTCGACAAGATCGAGGGCAAGTTCGTCCGCCAGACCGGTGGCTCCGGCCAGTTCGGCGTGGTCTACATCGACATGGAGCCCGCGCCGGGCGAGGGCTTCGTCTTCGAGAACAAGATCAAGGGCGGCTCGATCCCGGTCGACTACCACAACGCCGTCGAGAAGGGCCTGGCCGAGGGCATGGACTCCGGTCCGAAGGCCGGCTACCCGATGGTCGACGTCAAGGTCACCGTCGTCGACGGCAAGTACCACGAGGTCGACTCCTCCGAGGTCGCGTTCAAGATCGCCGCCAACATGGCGTTCACCGCGGCCGCGCGGCGCGCCAAGCCGGTGCTGCTCGAGCCGATCTTCAAGGTCGAGGTCGTCACGCCCGAGGAGTACATGGGCGACGTCATCGGCGACCTCAACCGTCGCCGGGGCCGGATCGAGGGCATGGAGCCGCGGGGCAACGCGCAGGTCGTCACGGCCTACTGCCCGCTCAGCGAGATGTTCGGGTACTCCACCGACTTGCGTTCGGCCACCCAGGGTCGGGCCGTGTACACGATGCAGTTCGAACGCTACGACGAGGTTCCCTCGCACGTCGCCGAAGAGATCGCCGAAGCGCGAACCGGGAAGTAGGACCCACCGGTCCCCGACCGGAACGCACGAAGACCCCGGCCTGGGCTACCTTTCGCAGGTTCGCCCGACGCCGGAGCTGAACATTCAGCACCGACCATTCACGTAGAACACACTTAGAGGAGCGACCAGTGGCGAAGGAGAAGTTTGAGCGCGGCAAGCCGCACGTCAACGTGGGCACGGTTGGCCACGTCGACCACGGCAAGACGACGCTGACGGCGGCGATCACGACCGTCCTGGCGAAGGCCTCCGGCGGCGAGGCTCGCTCGTTCTCGGAGATCGACAACGCTCCGGAGGAGAAGGAGCGCGGCATCACGATCGCGACCTCGCACGTCGAGTACGAGACGGAGAACCGTCACTACGCGCA
>CAZFIQ010000042.1:11479-11801 GCA_964519185.1 uncultured Patulibacter sp. | reverse complement strand
GGCGCGATCCTGGTCGTGTCGGCCGCTGACGGTCCGATGCCGCAGACGCGCGAGCACATCCTGCTCTGCAAGCAGGTCGGCGTTCCGTACATCGTGGTCTTCCTCAACAAGGCCGACATGGTCGACGACGAGGAGCTCCTCGAGCTCGTCGAGGTCGAGGTCCGCGAGCTGCTGTCCGAGTACGACTTCCCGGGCGACGACACGCCGTTCGTGATCGGCTCGGCGCTCAAGGCGCTCGAGGGCGACGCCGAGTACGAGGGCAAGATCCTCGAGCTCGCCGCGCAGCTCGACAGCTACATCCCCGAGCCCGTCCGCGCGCTCG
>CAZFIQ010000042.1:6357-11469 GCA_964519185.1 uncultured Patulibacter sp. | reverse complement strand
CGCGGCACGGTCGCCACCGGCCGCGTCGAGCAGGGCGTGATCAACGTCGGCGACGAGGTCGAGATCGTCGGCATCCGCGAGCCCAGCAAGACCACGGTCACGGGCGTCGAGATGTTCCGCAAGCTGCTCGACCGCGGCGAGGCCGGCGACAACATCGGCGCGCTGCTGCGTGGCACGAAGCGCGAGGACATCGAGCGCGGCCAGGTGCTCTGCAAGCCCGGCTCGATCACCCCGCACACGAAGTTCAAGGCTGAGGTCTACGTCCTGAAGAAGGAGGAGGGTGGCCGTCACACCCCGTTCTTCTCGGGCTACCGTCCCCAGTTCTACTTCCGCACGACGGACGTGACCGGCGTCGCGACCCTCCCCGAGGGGACCGAGATGGTCATGCCCGGCGACAACGTCACGATGGACATCGAGCTGATTCAGCCGATCGCCATGGAGCAGGGCCTGCGCTTCGCCATCCGCGAGGGTGGCCGTACGGTCGGCTCCGGCGTCGTTGCGGAGATCGTCGAGTAGCACCGCACCACCGAGTACCACGGGGCGGCTCTAGCGGGCCGCCCCGCTCACCGCCTCTTCCGGGCGCGCCGCCTCGGCGCCCCGGAGGACGCACCCGCTGGGCCCGACGCCGCGCGCACACTGCGCCACCACGGGCGGGCGGGACCGGGCCACGCCCGGATTGACCCAGCACAAATCTTCTTCCAGTCATCAGACGGAACGGACAGCAGAGAGCCCCGATGGCAGCCGCCACACAAAATAAGATCCGCATCCGGCTCAAGGCCTACGACACGTCGGCGATCGAGTCTGCCGCGAAGGAGATCGTCGAGACGGCCCAGCGCACCGGCGCGACCGTCTCCGGTCCCGTTCCGCTGCCCACGGAGAAGAACGTCTACTGCGTGATCCGCTCGCCGTTCAAGGACAAGGACTCGCGCGAGCACTTCGAGATCCGGACGCATAAGCGGCTGATCGACATCCATCAGCCCACGCCGAAGACCGTCGACTCGCTGCAGCGGCTCGACCACCTGCCGGCGGGCGTCGACATCGAGATCCGGCTGGCGGGCTGATCGCATGGCCGTCATCCTCGCCAAGAAGCTGGGCATGACCCAGCTCTTCCTCGAAGACGGCCGGGTCGAGCGCGTCACCGTGCTCGAAGCCGGTCCCTGCCCCGTCACCGCCAAGCGGACGCTCGAGCGTGACGGCTACAGCGCCGTCCAGCTGGCTTACGGGGCGACGAAGGAGAAGCACCTCTCCAAGCCGGAGCTCGGTCATCTCAAGAAGGCCGGTGTCGGTCCGCACCGTCACCTCGTCGAGTTCCGCGACGCGGAGGTCGACGTCGAGGTCGGTCAGAACGTCACCGTCGAGCAGTTCGAGGCGGGCCAGAAGGTCCGCGTCGCTGGCACCTCGAAGGGCAAGGGCTTCGCCGGCACGGTCAAGCGCCACGGGTTCTCCCGAGGCCCCGTGACCCACGGCTCGCACAACACCCGCGCCCCGGGCTCGATCGGCGCGGCCGCCTGGCCTGCCCGCGTGTTCAAGGGCATCCGCGGTCCCGGTCACATGGGCGATGCCCGCGTGACGCAGCCCGGCCTGACGGTCGTGCGCGTGGACACGGAAGACAACCTGCTGATCGTCCGCGGCTCGGTCCCGGGCGCGAAGAACGGTCTCGTGGAGGTTCGGACCGATGGCTGATGCACCGATCCTGGGCGGCGGGACGCTCCAGCTCGACGACGCTGTGTTCGGCGTCGAGTTCAACGGCCCGCTGGTCCACCAGAACGTTCGTCACGAGCTGAACGCTCGTCGCCAGGGCACCTCGTCGTCGAAGACGCGCGGGCAGGTCAGCGGCGGCGGCGCCAAGCCGTGGCGCCAGAAGGGCACCGGTCGTGCCCGCGCCGGCTCGTCGCGCTCGCCGATCTGGACCGGCGGCGGCACGATCTTCGGCCCGCAGCCGCGGCACTTCACCTTCAAGGTGAACCGCAAGGAGAAGCGCGCTGCGCTGCGCAGCGCGCTGTCGCTGCACGCGCTCCGCGGCTCGGTCGCCGGCCTGGACGCGAGTGCCTTCGGGACCCCGTCGACCAAGTCCGCCGTCGCCACGCTGAAGCAGTGGGACGGCACCGGCTCGATCCTGCTGGTGCTCGCGGAGAGCGAGGCCGGCACGGCGCTGTCGTTCCGCAACGTGCCGAAGCTCAACGTCCTGCCGGCCGAGGCCGTCGGGGTCGCCGACCTGGTCGGCGCCGCCCGCCTGCTGGTGTCCGCCGCCGCGGCCGACGAGCTGACCGCTCGCGCCTCCGGCACGGCGACCGCATCCGAGGAGGTGTCCTGATCATGGACGCGACCCAGGTCATCATCCGCCCGGTCGTCAGCGAGAAGAGCTACGTGCTCGCGTCGGTCGGCAAGTACACGTTCCGGGTCCACCCGGACGCGCACAAGACGCAGATCCGCCAGGCCGTCGAGTCGCTCTTCGACGTCCACGTCGTCGAGGTCCGGACCTCGACGGTGAAGAGCAAGCCCAAGCGGCGCGGTTCGACCGCCGGTCGTACCCGCTCGTGGAAGAAGGCGATCGTCCAGGTCCGCGAGGGCGAGGAGATCCCGATCTTCCAGTCGCTGGAACTCGACCCGTCCGGCTCGGAGGAGTAGCGCATGCCGATTCGCAAGCCCAAGCCCACGACGCCCGGTCAGCGGTTCGCGACCTACGCGGACTTCGCGGAGATCACCAAGACGACGCCCGAGAAGTCGCTCGTCGAGGGGATCACCAAGTCCGGCGGTCGCAACAACAACGGTCGCAAGACCGCCCGCCACCGCGGCGGCGGCGCCAAGCGGCTGTACCGCAAGATCGACTTCAAGCGCAACAAGGACGGCGTTCCCGCCCGCGTCGCGTCGATCGAGTACGACCCCAACCGGACCGCGTACATCGCGCTGCTGCACTACGCCGACGGCGAGAAGCGCTACATCCTGGCGCCCCGGCGCCTGGAGGTCGGCGCGACCGTGCTGTCCGGCCCCGACGCCGACATCCAGGTCGGGCACGCGCTGGCGCTGCGCGACATGCCGGCGGGTACCGTCGTGCACAACGTCGAGCTGCAGCCCGGTAGGGGTGGCCAGCTCGGTCGCTCGGCCGGGTCGTCGATCCAGCTGATGGCGAAGGACCAGGGGATGGCGACGCTGCGTCTGCCGTCCGGCGAGATGCGGCTGGTCCGCGACGAGTGTCGCGCCACGGTCGGCTCGGTCGGCAACGCCGAGCACCAGAACGTCAAGATCGGCAACGCGGGCCGCAAGCGCCACATGGGCGTGCGTCCGCAGACCCGCGGAACGGCGATGAACCCGGTCGACCATCCGCACGGCGGCGGCGAGGGATCCACCACGCCGGGTCGCCATCCGGTGACCCCGTGGGGCAAGCCGACGCTGGGCTACCGTACCCGTAAGAAGAACAAGCCCTCCGACCGTTACATCCTGCGCGGTCGCCGCCGCGGCAAGGGCAAGAGGAACTAGCTGTGAGTCGCTCGAGCAAGAAGGGGCCGTGGGTCGAGGAGCGTCTGATGACGCGCATCGAGTCCATGAACGCCTCGAACGAGAAGAAGCTGATCAAGACCTGGTCGCGTGCGTCCACGATCTTCCCGGAGATGGTGGGGCACACGATCGCGGTCCACGACGGACGCAAGCACGTCCCCGTGTTCGTGTCGGAGTCGATGGTCGGCCACAAGCTGGGGGAGTTCGCTCCCACGCGGACCTACCGCGGTCACGGCGACACCGCCAAGAGGCGCTGAGATGGCTGACGAGACGACGCCCAACGAGAACGAGAACGACGACCCGCAGGCCGAGGTGACGCCCGAGACCGAGACGGTCGAGGACGCGACGCCGAAGACCGACGAGGCTGCCACCGAGGCCGAGGCGACCGCCGACGCTCCGGAGGAGGCTGCGGACGCCGAGCATGATCACGACCACGATCATGATCACGACCACGATCACCACCACCACGCGCCGGCCGTCGTGCAGGCGCGCGGCGGAGCCCGGGCCGAGGCCCGTCGTGCTCGCCGGGCACAGCCCGAGGGCGAGGCGCCGGTCGTTCGTGCCGTGGCCAAGTACGTGCGTACGACGCCGCGCAAGGCGCGCCTGATCGCGGACCTGGTCCGCGGCAAGGGCGTCGAGGAAGCCCGCGCGATCCTGCAGCACAGCACCCGCTCCGCCGCCCAGGACTGGAGCAAGGTGCTCGAGTCCGCCGTCGCCAACGCGGAGAACAACCACGAGCTCGTCGGCGACGACCTCGTGATCAAGAACATCACCGCCGACGACGGCCCGACGCTGAAGCGGTTCCAGCCGCGGGCCCAGGGCCGCGCGTACCGGATCAACAAGCGCACCAGTCATCTGACCGTGCAGCTCACGCCGAAGGAGCAAGACTGATGGGACAGAAGGTCCATCCTGAGTCGATGCGCGTGGGTTACATCCACGACTGGAAGTCGCATTGGTTCAGCGCCCGTAACACCGCCGACTTCCTCGACGAGGACCGGAAGATCCGCGAGCACATCGAGGGCAAGCTGGCGCACGCCGGCCTCTCGGACATCGCGATCCGGAAGAACAAGAACGAGGTCGAGGTCTCGATCCGCACCGCCCGTCCGGGCGTCGTGATCGGCAAGTCCGGCGTCGAGGTCGACGCCCTCCGCAAGGACCTGCACCGGATCACGCAGAAGCAGGTCAAGGTCAACATCCTGGAGGTCCGGCGCCCGGAGCTCGACGCCAAGCTCGTCGCGCAGTCGGTCGCCGAGCAGCTGCAGAACCGCGTGGCCTTCCGCCGCGCGATGAAGCGCGCCCTGACCAGCGCCATGCGCTCCGGGGCCAAGGGCTGCAAGATCCAGGTCTCCGGCCGCCTCGGCGGTCGCGAGATGTCGAACACCGAGTCCTACCAGGACGGTCGCGTGCCGCTGCACACGATGCGCGCGGACATCGACTACGGCTTCTACGAGGCCAAGACGACCTTCGGCCGCCTCGGCGTCAAGGTCTGGGTCAACAAGGGCGAGATCATGCCCGAGGGCTACGGCGGGTCGGACCTGACCGACATCGACGGCCCCGGCGGCGGCGACCAGCGTGACCGTGGTGGTCGCGGCGGACGCGGTCGGCGTGACGGCGGCG
>CAZFIQ010000042.1:0-6347 GCA_964519185.1 uncultured Patulibacter sp. | reverse complement strand
ACCACGACCACCACGGTCGTGGTGGTCGTGGTGGTCGCGGTGGCCAGGGCGGTCCCGGTGGTGGCGGCGGCGGTCGCGGGCGTGGCCCGCAGGGAGGTCGCTGATGCTCGCTCCGAAGCGCGTCAAGCACCGTAAGGTCCACCGCGGTCGCAAGCGCGGCCTGTCGCGGGGCCAGAACCACGTCCAGTTCGGCGAGTACGGACTGAAGACGCTCGAGGCCGGTTGGATCACCAACCGTCAGATCGAGGCCGCTCGTATCGCGATGACGCGCAAGATCAAGCGTGGCGGCAAGGTCTGGATCAACATCTTCCCGGACAAGTCGGTCACCAAGAAGCCGGCCGAGACCCGCATGGGCTCCGGCAAGGGCTCGCCCGAGGGCTGGGTCGCGGTGGTCAAGCCCGGTCGCGTGATGTTCGAGCTCTCCGGTGTCTCGGAGCCGCTCGCTCGTGAGGCGATCCGGCTCGCGGCGCACAAGCTGCCGGTCCGGACCAAGTTCGTGACGGCGGAGGACGACTGATGCGTACGCAGGAACTGCGTGATCTGGACGACGCGAAGCTCGCCGAGCAGATCGCGACCTTCCGCAAGGAGCTCTTCGGGCTGCGCTTCCAGCAGGCCACCGGCGAGCTGGAGAACACTGCCAAGCTGCGCAGCACGCGCCGCGAGCTGGCGCGGACGATCACCATCGCCCGCCAGCGGGGCATCGACGTCAACGAGGTTGGCTGAACGTCATGGCTGACGAGAACACCGAGAACACCCCCGAAGAGGTCGAGGCCGTGACCGAGGACGCCGTCGAGGCGACCGAGACGGAGGCCACCGAGGCCGAGGCGACCGAGGAGAAGGGCCCGGAGGGTCCGGACCCGTCGCTCTCGCCCGTCGCCCGCCGCGCCTGGCACCGCCAGCGCTCCGGCTCGACCGCCAACCCCTCCCGCTCCCCGGAGGAGCGCGCCCGCGAGCGGGCCGAGGCCCGCAAGGCCAAGGCCGTCGCCCGCCGTCGCCGCCGCCTCCAGGAGCGCGAGAAGAAGGCCGCCAAGCTCGGCGACGCCGCCGGCACCGACCGCGGCACGCCGCAGCCCGAGCACGAGCCCGGCCGCAAGCAGGTCCGTCAGGGCGTCGTGCTGTCGGCCAAGGGCGAGAAGACCCTGGTCGTCCGCATCGATCACTCCAAGCGGCACCCGAAGTACCGCAAGATCGTTCGCCACACGTCGAAGCTCTACGCGCACGACGAGCAGAACGACGCCGGCGTCGGCGACGTCGTGCGGATCGAGTCCTGCCGTCCGCTGTCGCGGACCAAGCGCTGGACGCTGGCCGAGATCGTGGAGCGTGCGAAGTGATTCAGAACGAGTCCCGCCTGAAGGTCGCCGACAACACCGGCGCCCGCGAGATCCTGACCATCCGCGTGCACGGCGGCTCCCGCCGGCGCTACGCCCGTGTCGGCGACACGATCACCGCCACGGTCAAGGCCGCGACCCCGAACGGCTCCGTGAAGAAGGGCGACGTCGTCAAGGCGGTCGTGGTGCGGACCCGCAAGGAGTTCGGTCGCGAGGACGGCACGTACATCGCGTTCGACGAGAACGCGGCCGTCATCATCGACGCCAACAACAACCCGCGCGGTACGCGCATCTTCGGGCCGGTCGCTCGCGAGCTTCGCGATCGCCAGTTCATGAAGATCGTGTCGCTGGCGCCGGAGGTGCTCTAGCTATGGGTCTCCGTATCCGTCGCGACGACACCGTCGTCATCATCAGCGGCAAGGACCGCGGCAAGACCGGCAAGGTGCTCAGCGCCGACCCGGCCAAGCAGCGGGTCGTCGTGGAGGGCGTGAACGTCGTCAAGCGGCACCAGCGCCCGAGCCCGACCGCGGCTCCCGGTAGCCCGGCCAGCCTCGGCGGCGTCATCGAGCGCGAGGGGGGAATTCACGTGTCCAACGTGATGCTCGTGGACCCCAAGACCAACCAGCCCACCCGCGTGGGCATCAAGCGGGACGAGAACGGGCGCGCGGTCCGCGTCGCTCGTCGTTCCGGCGAGCAGATCGACTGAGGTAGTTGCGATGAGTGCGACCACGACCGCGCGACTGAAGACGCGCTACCTCGACGAGATCCGCCCCGCGCTGTTCGAGGCGGGCTCCTACACGTCGGTGATGCAGGTTCCCCGGCTGGAGAAGGTCACCCTGAACATGGGCCTGGGCGAGTTCAAGCAGGACAACAAGCAGTTCGCGGCGGCTGTCGAGCAGCTCGCCACGATCGCGGGTCAGCAGCCGAACGTCCGGCGTGCCCGCAAGTCGATCGCCGGCTTCAAGCTGCGTGACGGCATGCCGGTCGGCGCGGCGGTGACGCTGCGCGGCGAGCGCATGTACGAGTTCCTCGATCGCTTGCTGACGATCGCGCTGCCGCGCGTCCGCGACTTCCGCGGCCTGCGGACGACGAGCTTCGACGGCCGGGGCAACTACTCCCTGGGCGTTCGCGAGCAGATCATCTTCCCCGAGATCGACTACGACACCATCGATCAGGTGCGCGGTCTCGACATCACCGTTACCACCTCCGCGAGCACCGACGGCGAGGCGTTCCAGCTGCTGCAGGCACTGGGCTTCCCGTTCTCCCGCGAGGGCAAGCGTCCCGAAGGGGCGCCGGCACCGACCGCACCGTCCAGCAACCAGGGGAGCTGACCCATGGCGAAGACCTCTCAGCGCGTCCGCCAGGCGCGTCCCCAGAAGTACAAGTCGCGCGAGTACACCCGCTGCCGCAGCTGCGGCCGGTCCCGCGCGGTCTACAAGAAGTTCGGTGTGTGCCGCATCTGCCTGCGCGAGCTCGCGCACAAGGGCTACATCCCGGGCATGACGAAGAGCAGCTGGTAAGCGCATGTCGACGACCGATCCCATCGCGGACCTGCTGACCCGCATCCGCAACGCCATCACCGCGGCGCACCGCACCGTGGTGCTGCCGTCCTCGAACGCCAAGCGCGAGGTCGCCCGCATCCTCAAGGAGCAGGGCTACATCTCCGAGGTGAGCGTCGAGCCGGCCACGGAGCATCCGGGCGAGCTGCTCAAGATCACGCTGAAGTACACGAAGGACCGTCGCTCGGCGATCACCGGGCTCCGTCGCGTCTCGCGGCCGGGCCAGCGGTACTACGTCGCGGCGTCCGAGGTTCCGAAGTCGCTCGGCGGCCTCGGCACCATGATCGTTTCCACCTCGAGCGGCATCATGACCGGCCACGACGCGCGCAAGCTGGGCGTCGGCGGCGAGGTCTGGGCCGAGGTGTGGTGAAGGACGTATGAGTCGAATTGGACGTAAGCCGGTCCCGGTTCCCGCCGGGGTCGACATCACCATCGAGCCCGGGACCGTGACGGTCAAGGGGCCGAAGGGTCAGCTCTCCGAGCAGATCCACCGCGACATGACCGTCACCCAGGAGGGCGCGGAGGTCCTGGTCACGCGGCCGACCGACCGCGGGCCGCACCGTGCGCTGCACGGGCTCAGCCGCAGCCTGATCGCGAACATGGTCGAGGGCGTCACCGACGGCTTCACCCGTGCGCTCGAGATCCAGGGCGTCGGCTACCGCGCGACGCTCAACGGCAAGCGGCTCGAGCTGGCGCTCGGCTACTCGCACCCGGTCTTCGTCGACGCCCCCGAGGGCATCGAATTCGAGGTTCCGCAGCCCACGCGGATCATCGTCAAGGGCGCGAGCAAGCAGGCCGTCGGCGAGATCGCGGCCAAGATCCGCAAGCAGCGTCCGCCGGAGCCCTACAAGGGCAAGGGCATTCGCTACGAGGGCGAGTACGTCATCCGGAAGGTCGGGAAGCGCGCATGAGCGTCGTCACCAAGGAAGCGCGCCGGCTCAAGCGCCGGCGCCGCGTGCGGGCGAAGATCGTCGGGACCGCCGAGCGGCCCCGCGTGGCGGTCTTCCGCAGCAACCGCGGCATCTTCGCGCAGGTCATCGACGACGGCGCCGGCCACACGGTCGCCTCGGTCCAGTGGACGGAGCCCGAGCTGCGCCCGCTCGCCAAGATGGAGCAGGCGGTCGCGGCGGGCAAGCTGCTGGCCGAGCGCGCCAAGGCGGCGGGGGTCGACACGGTCGTCTTCGATCGCGGCGGATACCAGTACCACGGGCGCGTCAAGGCGTTCGCTGAAGCGGTCCGCGAGGGCGGGCTCACCGTTTAGGAGCCACTGAACCTATGGCGATCGATAAGACAGTCAACCCCACGGGCCTCGACCTGCAGGAGCGGGTCGTCGAGATCAACCGCGTGGCCAAGGTCGTCAAGGGCGGCCGGCGCTTCTCGTTCACCGCCCTCGTGGTGGTCGGCGACGAGGAGTCCGTGGTCGGCATCGGCTACGGCAAGGCCAACGAGGTCCCGCTGGCGATCCAGAAGGCCGTCGAGCGGGCCAAGAAGGACCTCTTCCGCGTCCCCAAGCACAACACGACGATCACGCATCCCGTGGTCGGTCGCTTCGGCTCCGGCCAGGTGCTGCCCAAGCCGGCCTCGCCGGGTACCGGCGTGATCGCCGGCGGCGGCGTCCGCGCCGTGCTCGAGCTCGGCGGCGTGCAGGACATCCTGACCAAGAGCCTCGGCACGCAGAACCCGATCAACCTCGTCAAGGCGACGGTGGCCGGGCTCAAGGACCTGCGCACCCCGCGCGAGGTCGCGGATCTGCGCGGGCTCAGCGTCAAGGACGTGCTCGGGCTCTCGGACCAGCCGGAGGAGGCCGTCGAGGCCGCCGAGGCGCCGGCCGATGAGTCCGCGGAGGTGACCGCGTGAGCACGCTCAAGGCCACCCAGTTCAAGTCCTCGATCGGCAGCAACCAGGCGCAGCTCGACACGCTGCGCTCGCTGGGCCTGCGCCGGATCGGGCACACCGTCGATGTCCAGGACAGTCCGCAGGCGCGCGGCATGCTGCACGCCGTCCGGCACCTGGTTCGTGTTGAGGAGGGCTCATGAGCTCCGAGAGCAATGAGACGGTCGGGCTGCACTCGCTGAGCCCGGCGGAGGGCAGCCGCAAGCCGCGCAAGCGCGTCGGCCGCGGCCACGGCAGCGGGACCGGCAAGACGTCCGGTCGCGGGCACAAGGGCGCGGGCTCGCGCTCGGGCGCCAAGGACCGTGCGCGCTTCGAGGGCGGCCAGACGCCGCTGCAGATGCGGATGCGCAAGTTGCGCGGCCCGCACATGAAGAAGTCGATGCCGTTCGAGCGGTTCCGCACGGCGACCCAGCCGGTCAACCTGGACGACCTGGCCGAGCGCTTCGAGTCGGGCGCCGAGGTGACGCTCGAGGCGATGAAGGCCAAGGGCCTCGGTACGCGCACCGGGGTGCCGGTCAAGGTCCTCGGCCGCGGTGCGCTGTCGGCGCCGCTGACGGTTCACGCGCACGCCTTCAGCGCGTCCGCCCGTACGGCCATCGAGGCCGCCGGCGGAACCGTCGTCGTCGTCGAAGACTGACCGTCGAGGGCGGGATCGCGCGGGACGATTTCCGCGCGATTCCCGTACCATCCTGTTTCCAACGCGGGCCACGTCGGCCCGCGCTGCGTTCCGTCACCCTGACGCTGCCCTGACCTCCTTCCCACTGCGAGCACCAGAACGATGATCCGCATCCTTACCGGCGCGCTCACCGTCCCGGAGGTTCGCAAGAAGCTCGGGATCACCCTCTTCCTGCTGGCGCTCTACCGCGTCGGCGCGCAGATCCCCGTTCCCGGGGTCTCGCGGGAGGGCCTGGCGTCGATCCAGGAGTCATTCCAGGGCGGCGCGCTACAGCTGCTGAACGTCTTCTCCGGCGGCGCGCTGAGCCAGATCGCGCTGTTCGCGCTCGGCATCATGCCGTACATCACGGCGTCGATCGTGATGCAGCTGCTGCAGGTCGTCGTCCCCTCGCTCGAGAAGCTCAAGCAGGAGGGCGAGATCGGGCAGAAGCGGATCACGCAGTACACCCGCTACCTGACGGTCGCGCTCGCCGCGGGCCAGTCGGTCGGCTACGTGCTGCTGTTCCGCACCTTCGAGACGGGCGGCCCGCCGCTGGTCGAGAACTTCAACGCCGGCACCGTCTTCATGATCGCGCTGGCCCTGACCGCCGGTGCGGTGCTCGTCATGTGGATGGGCGAGCTGATCACCCAGCGCGGCGTCGGCAACGGCATGTCGCTGATGATCTTCGCCTCGATCGTGTCGGGCCTGCCCGGTGGCCTCAGCGCCTGGTGGAACAGCGGCGACCCGGTCTTCACCGCCACCGACGAGTTCTACCAGGTGGACATGGCCACGCTCAACCCCACCCTGGACAGGCAGGGCACGGCCCTGGCCGCGGGGGCCGTCCCGCTCAACGTCTCGGGCCTGGCCGCCGGCCAGCAGCAGGCCTACACGGCGCTCCAGGCCGAGCTGGAC
>CAZFIQ010000041.1:0-17070 GCA_964519185.1 uncultured Patulibacter sp. | reverse complement strand
GCGTTGGCGGTCTCGAAGCGGGTCAGCGACGCGAGCGCCGCGCGGGTGCCGGGGATCGCGGTGACGGCGCCGAACCAGGAGTCGGCCGGCAGGTCGCCGCTGAGCGGGACCTCGCTCCACCCGGCGCCCTCGCGGCGCAGCGCGAGCGGTCCGGCCTGGACCGTCCCGGCGGCCGCGGCCGGACCGGAGCCGGCGCCCCCGCCGACCGCCCACGAGACGCCGCCGTCGCCGCCGAGCGCGCGCAGGCCGAGCTCGTCGGCGACGATCCCCGGGCGGGACGCCACGAACGGATCGGCGGCGAAGGCGCCCCCGCTCGCCGTGCGGAGCAGCGACGGAACCGGCTCGGAGGCGCGCAGGCCGGGACGCACGCCCTGGGCCCCGGCGCGGGGGCCGACGAAGCTGCTCTCGAGAATCGTGCCGCGGTGGTTGACCAGGCCGCTGACGCCCCGCCCCTGCGGGTTCCAGAGCGGGGTCAGGGCGGTGCCGTCCCAGCGCAGGTGGAACGCGCCGGACGCGGTGCCGTCCGCACTGGCGCCGCCGACGCCACCGAACAGGCAGTCGTTCGGACCGGTGCAGGTCGCCGCGTTGAGCGGCAGGCTGACGGCGAAGGCCGGCAGGTTGAAGTAGCTGTACGAGCCGACGACCGCGCCGTCGCGGAAGTGGCAGAGGCCGAGGCCGCTGGTCGCGAAGCTGCCGACGCTGGGCGCGGTGATCGTCCAGAACTCGCGGGGCCCGGCCCACGCGATCCGGCTGTTGATCCCGCCGCCGCAGACCGTCGACAGCGGCGACCAGCGCTCGCCGTCCCAGCGGTAGAGGCCGCCGGGCACGCTGTTGTTGCCGGCGACGCTCATCAGCCCCCGGTTGGGCGCCCAGAACGAGATGTCGCCGACGTAGCCGACCGGGGTCGCGAACTGCCCGCCGGGCGGCGGCGGCAGCGGCGACGACCGCCATTCGGCGCCGGCCGCGGGCGCCGCGAGCATCGCCGTGGTCGCCAGCGCCACCGCCAGCGCGCCGGTCATCCGTGCTCGGCTCATCGCGTCGTCCTTCCCTGGTGCGCGTGGCTCGTCCGCAGCCGGTAGCTGCGGACGAGGGTCGTGGCGCGCTGGCCGGTCGGGGTGAACCGCACCGTCAGCCGCACCCGCATCGTCGTCGCCGGCCGCCGCAGCTGGGTGCGGGCGCGGGCGCTCACCGGCACCCGCAGCGTGATCGTCTGCGCGCGGCGGATCGTCCGCGAGACGCGGGCCACCCGCACGGTCGAGCTGCGCCGCACGCTCCGCCCGTCGCGCCGCACCGAGCGGGTCACCGTGCCGGTCGCGGTCGCGACGATCCGGCCCGCGCTCGGCATCTGGACGCGCACCGTCGCGGTACCGGTGCGCCGGGCGACCTGCAGCGCTCCCCGCGTCGACAGGAACCGCGACGTCAGCGGGCGGACGACGGCGAGGTCGCCGACGGGCGGCGGGTCCGCCGGCGGCAGCAGCCGCGGACCGTCGGCCTGCCGCACCGCAGCGCGCCGGACCACCAGCACGTCGGTCACGCCGTTGGCGTCGCCGACGAAGAGGTTGCCGTCGTCCGCGCCGAAGGCGACCGCCCCGCCGTCGGCGGAGACCGCGAGCGGGCCGCCGGGCCGCCGGTCGCCGTCGCCGGTCGAGTAGTCGCGCCCGTCGTGGCCGACCGTCACCCGCTCGACCGTGCGGGCGTCGACGGCGACGGCGTAGAGGTTGTAGGTCACCAGGTTGCCGCTCGGCATCGTGCCGATCGACTGCAGGCCGTCGAAGCGGTTGTCGCGCGACACGACGGTCGCCGTGCGGCCGTCCGCCGACAGCGTGCCGCCGATCAGCGGGTGGCGGCCGGGCAGCTGCGGCGCCGACCAGAGCACGGCGACACCGGCCTTGCGGCTGACGCCCGGGCGCAGGTCGGAGAGGTAGGCGGTGCCCGGACGGTGCGCCGGGAAGTCGTAGGGTCGCCGTCCGGCGGACGACGAGAACAGCACCCGCCGCCCGTCGCCGGAGACCCCGAGCAGCTCAAGCGAGCTGCCGAGCTCGGTCTGATCGCGGCCCTCGCTCTGGACGAACGGCCCCGCGCACGGACCGCTGGAGGTCGGCGTCGGCACCGGACCGTGCAGCGGGTCGCAGGCGGGATCGTCCAGGTCGACCGCCCCGGCCACCCGCCGGGCCGGACCGACGGCGTCCGGGGCGAGCTCGCGCACCAGCAGCGACGGCAGCGGCCCGAGCGCGCCCTCGCCGGGCAGCGTCGGCGTCTGGCGCTGGGCCTCGCCCGCCGTCCAGACGACGGTTCCGCCGTCGGCGGAGATCGCCACGACCGGGCGCAGTCCGCCCTGGGCGGTGCTCGGCGCCGGCGCGGGCGTCCCCGCGGCGCTCGCGTCGTCGCGATCGCGCGACACGAGACGCGTCGTCCGGGCGTCGAGGTCGCGGACCCAGACCTGCCACTCCGGGGCCGACGCGTCGGGCCGGGCCGGCAGGTCGCTGGCGCTCTCGGTCACGAAGACCGCACGGCGACCATCGGCGCTGAGCGCGAACCCCTCGATCCCGGGGACGCTGCCCCGCTCCGGCGCGGCGTAATCGATCCCCTGGTCGCCGCCGTCGCGGGCGGAGACCAGGGCGAATGCCTCCGGACCGAGCGGCGCGTGCATGTCGCGGACGTAGACGTCCGGGCTGCCGGGGTCGCGGTCGTCCGGGCTCAGCCGCGCGCTGGTCGCGAACAGCACGTAGCGGCCGTCGGCGCTGATGCCGGCCGCGCCGCCCGGCGTTCCCGGGTCGACGACCTCACCGTCGCTGCGGCGGACCACCTGCGGCGGCGCGATCAGCTCGACGGCCCCGGTCAGCGTGTCCTTGCGCACCAGGCCGGACGCGATCCGCTCACCGGGCGTCGGCGCGCGGCCGAGCAGCACCTCCGACTCGGTCGTGAAGGCGACGTAGCGGCCGTCACCGGAGATCACCGGGGCCCGGCTGGGGCGGTCGGCGAGCGTGGTGCCGAGCGCGGACGCGGGCTCGGCCCCTGGTCCGTAGGCCGCGTGCGCCGGGGTCGCGATCGCCGATCCTCCGGCGTTCGCGACCGCGGCCACGACCAGCGTCGCGGCCAGCCGCGGACGGCGGGAACGGGCGCCGTGAGCGCCCGCGGGGGGCGTCGGAGGGAGGGATCGAGGGCGCACCGAGCGGGCACTCTACGACCGGTCCGACGGGCCCAGGTGAAGATGGTGAAAACGTCGTGATACCGCCCGGAGAACGTCCGGTTCGCGGACGAGAGCGGCCGGGAACGACGACGGGCCGGCGGAGACCGCCGGCCCGTAAGGACCTATCCCTAAGTGTCGTTCGTCGTTCGCGCGACGGGCTCCGACCGGACCCCGGGTGATGCGCTCGTCACCCAGGGCGGCCGGTGGAATCGGGGTCGATCAGCGGATCGTGATCCGGCTGGTGCGGCTGGCCGAGGCCTTGCCGCCGTCCTTCGCCGTGAAGCTCACGCGGAAGGTGACGCGGACCCGGCTGCCGGCCTTGAGCGCCTTGCGGCCGGCGGCCGTCGAGCGCACGTTGACCCGGACGTTGCCGCTCTTCGTGGCGTTGGCCGTGCCGCGGGCGACGGTCACGTTGCGCTTGCCGACGCGCGCGGTCGCCGTCACCGTGATCCGGCCGGCGGCCGACGGGCGCGCCGTCAGCGTGAAGCCGCGGCGAGCGGCGGCGCTGACCGACGAGACGCGAGCGGTGGCCTTGGCAGCGGCAGGCGGCTGGACGACGCCGGGACCCGGAACGACCGGGCCCGGGTTCGGAACCGGGTTCGGGAGCGGGAGCGGGAGCGGGTTCGGAACCGGGTTCGGGTTCGGGTTGGGGTTAGGCTCCGGCTCGGGCTCCGGCTCGGGCTCCGGCTCCGGCTGGACCGGCTGGCCGTCCCACGTCAGCTTGGCCAGGCCGGCCTGGGCGATCGCCAGGACGGTGCCCTCGGTCGCGGCACCCGTGTCCGGGTCGACCGGCAGCGCCTGGAAGCCGGCGTACTCGAGGCGGCTCTGGCCACCACCCTGGTTGAGGATGTAGCCCAGGTAGTCCTTGACGGCGCGCGCCTGGCTCTGGGTGTACTGCGGCTTGCCGGCCGGCCGGTTGACGTTGGCCTTGGCCATGTCCTCCCAGACCAGCGCGTAGGTCAGCGAGCAGAGCGGGTAGTCCGCGGCGGTGCTGGCCCCGGAGACCTTGTCCCAGTTGTCCGTCGTGCTCGGCAGCTGGCCGGTGTCGGCGTCGAGGTAGCTGACGAAGCGGCAGTTGGCGCCGGTCGCCAGGCCACCGGCGAGCGCCGGGCTCTGGTAGCCGCCCGGGGCCTCCAGGTCGAGCCAGAAGCGGGTCGCCTCCGCGTCGGTCCGGGTGTCGAAGCCGCGCGAGCGGGCCGAGCCGAGGTCGGCGTAGCCGATGCCGCCGTTGACCGTCTCGTTGTCGAGCGCGGTCAGCAGCTGGGTGGCCCCGCTGCCGCTCGTCTTGTCGATGTTGGTGGGGGTCTCGTTCGGCCAGCTCTGATTCGCCAGCGCGGTCCAGCTCTGGGGCGAGAGGCCGGGGTTGATCGTGTGCAGGAAGCTCTTCAGCGCGAAGCTGGTGCCGGAGTCGCTGCTGCGGACGATCCGCTTGACCGGCTTGTCGGCGCAGCCGGGGCCGCTGATCGCGGGCAGGACCTCGCCCCACGTGTCGGCCGTCGTCGCGCCGGCGAACGCCCGCTCGAGCACGGTCTGGGTGATCTTGCGGTCGGCGATCGCGAGGGTGCAGCCGTTGGGGATCCGCACCGCGATCGCGACCGAGGACTGGGCGACCGGGATCGTGTGGAGGACCGCGTCGTCCTCGGGGCCGGCGCTCAGGCCGTCGTTGGCCCGGAGCAGCTGGGCGGCCGTCGGCGGCTCGTCGGCCGCGGCGAAGTGGACGTCGGTGTTGCGCTCACCGGGAGCGCCGTTCGTGTTCGCGCTGGTGGTCGCACCGACCGCGCCGCGGCCCGCGCCGGAGCCGCCGGCCCGGTAGTCGACCTTGGCGGTGCCGCCGGCAGCCGCCAGGCGGAACGAGGTGCAGCCGCCCTGCGCGAACGGCGTGTAGCCGAAGCCGGCCGCGCTGGCCGGGGTGCTGCCGCCGGGGGGAACGATCGAGGCGCCCCAGGCCAGGTGCGCGCTGTTCTGGAAGGACGCGCCAGCGCCCAGGATCGACGCCGCGTTCTGGCACTGGGCCGCGTGGCTGGCGTCGAACGCGGCGCTCGACGCACCGGGGAGTAGGGCCAGCGCGCCGATCGCACCGACCGCGGCCGCGCCGATGCGCAGCCCGAGGTTGTTCCTCATCGTGATTCTGCTCCTGAGGGATGGCAAGCAGGCGACGGGCGCCGCCCAGCACGCCGCATCCTTCGGGTCGGGCGCTCCGATCTCGTGAAGATCGCGTAGACGTCCGGAAGTCAAACGGTGAACTCCGGGTCAACGTCGCGTTCCGCCGTGGTCGCTCGACTATGGTCGCCGCCGATGTCCCGCACCCGAACCCGCGCAATGGCGCTGCTGACGGCGACGGTCGCCCTCGGTGCCGCCGTCGTCGCTCCCGCCGCCGCCCGTACCGCGGCGGCCGTCCCGATCGCCGGTCCGGACCCGGCGCTGGTCGACCTGGGCGGCGTCGCGATGGCCTCCGACGGCACCGGCGGGATCGTCTTCCGGCGCTTCGAGGAGGGGGCTCCGCACGTCTACGCGGCCCGCTACGACGGCGACCGCTGGCACGCCGCGCAGCGGATCGACGTCGGGCAGCGGTTCGCCTCCAGCTGGCCGCGGATCGGCGCGGCGGACCAGGGGCGGCTGGTCGTGACCTGGGTCCAGCAGGGCCCGCCGCAGCAGGACTCGCTGTACTCGGCGGTGCTGCCGCGCGGCGGCGAGCGGTTCCAGCGTCCGACGTTGATCGACTACACGATCGGCGACGGCCAGGCGGCCCAGCCGTCGCTGGCGATGGCCCCCGGCGGCGACGCGATCATCGTCTACCACCGCGTCCGCTCGTTCGTCCACCCGCTGCTGGGCAGCGACTACGTGACCAGCCAGATCCGCCTGGCGCGCTTCAACGGCACCCGCTGGAGCAGCCTCGGCACGCCGGTCAACCGGGTCCCCGACGCGCCGCTCCGCCCGCCGACGGCGGAGAACGCGCCGAAGGTCGCGATCGCCGCCGACGGCAGCGCGGTGGTCGCCTGGCAGGAGCCGGACGAGGCGCTGGTCGACCGCGTCTGGGCCCGCCGGGTGTTCGGCAGCCGGCTCGGCACGGTGCTGCCGGTCAGCCCGACGGCGCTCGACGGCGTGCCCCAGCGTGGCGCCGCCGACGCGCTCGACGTCGCGCTGACCGACAACGGCCGGGCGGTCGTCGCCCTCCGTCAGCAGCCCGACCCGACGGTCCGTCAACAGCCCCCGCGGCTCTTCCTCAACCAGCTCGACGAGCCTGAGTCCGGGGCCGGCCTGAGCTTCGGCGGCGCCCAGCTGGCCGCCGCCCCGGCCACCGCCGACGTCGGTGCGCCGGCCGTGGCCGTCGGCGGGCGGTTCGGCCTGCTGGCCGCCTGGACGGCGGGCGGCCGGGCCAGCGTCGGCGTCGGCCAGGCGCAGGCCCTGGCCCACGGTGTCGACCTGGGCGCTGCGACGATCGTGCCCGCGCCGGCCGTCGATCAGGGCGTCGACGGCCGGGGCACGGTGGCGATCGCAACCGCCGAGGGCGGCGGACGGGTGGTCGTCCGCGAGCTGCGCGACGAGCGGGTCGTCGAGGCCCGTGCCGTTGCCGGCCCGGTCGGCGGCCCGGTCCAGCAGCTGAGCGTTGCCGGAGCCGGCAACGGGAACGCCCTGGTGGCCTTCCGCCAGGGGCACCCGGAGGAGGCGCAGATCGCCGTCGCCCGGGTCAGTGCGCCGCCGGTGCCGTTCGTCGCCGAGCCGCCCGGCGAGTGGACCAACCTGCAGCGTCCGACGATCACCTGGCAGGCGCCCCCGAACGCCCCGAGCCCGGAGTCGTACCGGATCGAGATCGACGGCCGGACCGTCGGCCGGACCCGCGCCCAGCGGCAGTTCCGGATTCCCCGCGGCGCGCTCAAGGACGGGCGCTACCGGCTGCGGGTGGTCGCCACCAGCCGGACGTCCGGCGGCACGACCGCCACGCCGACCGTCCGCTTCGGCGTCGACCGCCGGCGTCCGGTGGCCCGCGTGACGGTCCGCGGGACGCGGGTACGGGTCCGCGTGACCGATCCGGGCGTCCGCGGGCGCCGCTCCGGGATCGCCTCCGGCGGCACCGCGGTCGACTGGGGCGACGGCACGGACGATCAGGGCCTGACCCGCTCGGCGTCCCACCGCTACGCCAAGCCCGGTCGCCGCACGGTCACCGTGCGGACCGCGGACGCCGCCGGCAACCGGCTGACCGCGCGGATCCCAGTGCTCGTGCGGTCGCGCTGACCCGCCGGCCCACGCTCGCGGGCCCACCCACCGCAAGGCCGCGGTCGCGGCGACCGGGCCAGTCGGAGCGGACCAGCCGGCCGAGGCGGCCGTCCCAGTCGAGGCGGTCGCGGCGGCCGAGGTCGCCGGCGTCGGGTCGGTACGCCGCTTCCCGTCGCCGGGCGCCCGCCCGTGAACGGCCGCCACATGTCGGTAACACGATCTTCTCCCCGTCTTCACGTCGGGTCGCGGGACCGGCCGTAGCTTCTCTGCTCGCGGCATCCCGCCGCACGTCCTTCTCGCTGTCCGATGTCGTTCTCGTTCCGTCCCGCCCCGGTTCTCGGTGCCCTCGCCCTGGCGGCGGGGACCGCCGCCGTGGTGCTCTCGGTGACCGACGTCACCGTCGGCGACGACCGCGCGCGGATCACCGCGACGCCGCAACCCGGCGCGGTCCTCCGGCTCGGGGCCAACGGGCGGTTCTCCCCCGATGCCTTCGCGACCGTGCGCAGCGCCCGGACCACCGACCGGATCGGCCGGCTGACGCCGGGCACCGCCCTGCCCCGCTGCCCGTCCGCGACGGTCGACCTGGGGACCTGGTGCCTGGACCGCACCGTCCGTGGCACCGCGGACCTGGCCACGGCCAGCCGGCGCTGCGTCAAGGCCGGTGGGTTCCTGCCGACCGCCGCTCAGCTGACCGGGGCCGCGTCCCGGGTCCGGCTGTCCGGCCGGCTCGACGACCGCGGCGGCGGCGCCCTGCTCGACCCCGCCGGCCGTCGCGACCTGCGCGAGCTGTCGGCCACCACGATCACGACGACCACCGGCAGCCGCGCTGCGGGCGCCTTCGAAGCCCCGTTCCCGCCGACGCTCCAGGCGGTGACCGTCTTCGACAACCGCGACGCTGGCGGCTTCGCCGGGGCGATCCCGGTCGCCGCCCCGGAGCGCTTCCGCTGCGCCTTCTTCGAGCGCCAGGGCCGCGCCGCCGCGGCCCCGAGGGTCGCGGCGACGCGCGTGCGCGTCGCCGCCCGCTCGACCGTCCGGATCACGGCCCGGGTCCCGGGCGCCGGCGCGCTCGCCGCCGAGGCCTCGGTCC
The DNA here is from genome assembly GCA_964519185.1 of uncultured Patulibacter sp. Lineage (GTDB taxonomy): Bacteria > Actinomycetota > Thermoleophilia > Solirubrobacterales > Solirubrobacteraceae > Patulibacter. The sequence continues at coordinate 8,578 of CAZFIQ010000041.1, read as the reverse complement.
GCACCGGAAGCCGCACCGTCGCCCTCGGCCGGACCCGTACGGTGGTCCGCCGGACCCGCGCCGGGTCGGCGACCGTGGTGATCCGGCCGTCGGCCGCGGGCCGCCGCGCGCTCCGCGCCGCCGGCTCGTCCCGGATCACCGTCGAGCTGCGCTTCCGCACCACCAGGGGCGTGCTGGCCACCGCCACGACCCGGGCCCGGGTGAGCCGGCCGTGAGCGCGCCGCTCCGGCACCGCCCAGCGGCCGCGCGCCGTCGGCCGGCCAGCTGCGCGCCGGTCGCTCCCGGCCGGGTTGCACCCGCTGGACCGGCCGTGCCGACCCGGAACCCGCATCGCTCTCCGTCCGTCCTTCCCGATCGCCGACGCGCCGGCGACCTTGCGGTCGCCCCCGTCGGCCCTTCGGACCTGCGTCACCCGGACCGGCCGCCCGCGGCGGCCGCTGACGCTGACGCAGATCCCTCGTCCTGATGCCCTCCCGACTGGAGTCGCCGTGAGCAACCCGCGCCTGGCCGCCAAGCACCGCAAGCATTCCCCGGTTCGCGCCGCCGCCGAGGCAACCGGCACCTTCCTGCTCGCGGTCCTCAAGTGGGCGACCCGCGACAAGATGTCGCTGTTCCTGCTGGTCGCCGCGATTGCGGTGGCGATCACGTTCTTCTCGCTGCTCGGCAGCCTCAGCCCCACCACCGAGGGCCGGCAGATGAGCTACAGCGAGGTGCTGACGCTGACCGAGGACAAGCAGATCGACGACGCGACCCTGCTCGACCGCGACCACCAGGTGCTGCTGACCCTCACCGACGGATCGCAGGCCTACGCCGACTACCCCTCGTCCGACAGCGCGACCGCCGACCTGCTGCGGCGGCTGCACCGCAGCGGGGCGTCGGCCACGATCGACCCGCAGTCCGACAAGCCGTTCCGGGCGGTGGTCGTGCAGTTCCTGCTGCCGATCCTGCTGCTGGTCACGCTCTTCGCGTTCTTCACCCGGCAGACCGCCGACGCCAGCGGCGGCGTCGCGGCGTTCTCCTCGTTCCGCGGCAAGGGCAAGCGCAAGCGCAAGGGCGGTTCGCCGATCACCTTCGACTCCGTCGCCGGCGCCGGTACCGTCGTCAACGAGCTGCGCGAGATCGGCGACTTCCTGGACGACCCGACCCGCTACCTGTCGAAGGGCGCGGCCGCACCGAAGGGCGTCCTGCTGGTCGGCCCGCCCGGCACCGGCAAGACGTTGCTCGCCCGCGCGACCGCCGGCGAGGCCGACGCGGCGTTCTTCTCCGCCTCCGGCGCGGAGTTCGTCGAGTCGCTGGTGGGCGTCGGCGCCGCCCGCGTCCGCGACCTGTTCGCCAAGGCCCGTAAGGCCGCGCCGTCGATCATCTTCATCGACGAGATCGACGCCGCCGGCCGCAAGCGCGGCGCGGGCGTCGGCCAGGGCAACGACGAGCGCGAGCAGACCCTCAACCAGATGCTCGTAGAGATGGACGGCTTCGGCGGCGACGCCGGCGTCGTGGTGATGGCCGCGACCAACCGGCCGGACATCCTGGACCCCGCGCTGCTGCGCCCCGGCCGCTTCGACCGTCAGGTCGTGGTCGACGTCCCCGACGTCCACGGCCGGCTGGAGATCCTCAACCTGCACGCCCGCGGACGGGAGTTCGCGGCCGACGTCGATCTGGCGGAGATCGCCAAGCTCTGCCCCGGGTTCAGCGGCGCCGAGCTGGCCAACCTGATGAACGAGGCGGCGTTGCTTACGGTCCGCGAGGGCCGCGACGCGATCGACCAGCCGACGCTCGAGGAGGCCATCGACCGCGTCGTCGCCGGCCCGGCCAAGCGGCACGTGCTGACCGAGGACGAGCAGTGGACGATCGCGATCCACGAGGCGGCCCACGCGGTGGTCACCCGGGCGATCGGCCAGACCGTCTCCGCCCAGAAGCTCTCGATCGTCGCCCGCGGCCGCCAGCTTGGCACCGCGGCCTCGATGATGACCGACAAGGACGCCGTGATGCACGGCAAGGCCGACCTCGAGCGGCAGCTGGCCGCGATCATGGCCGGAACCGCCGGCGAGATGATGGAGTTCGGCGAGGAGTCGACCGGCATCAGCGACGACCTGCACGCGGCGACCAAGCTGGCGCGCACGATGGTGACCTCGTTCGGGATGTCCCGCGGACTGGGCCACGTGACGGTCGGCGAGCCGTCCGGCGAGGTGTTCCTCGGCGCCGGTCTGCAGGACATGGGATCGATCGGCAGCGACACGCTGAACACGATCGACCGCGAGGTCGCCACGCTGCTGCGCACCGCCGAGCGCCGCGCGCACGTGGTGCTCGATGCCAACTGGAAGCACGTCCGGGTGATCGCCAAGTCGCTGCTGCAGTACGAGACGCTCTCCGGGCACGCCCTCGACGCGCTGCTGACGCCGATCCAGGAGATGCCACTGTCGTCGCTCGACGCCCCCGGCCTGCCGACCGACAGCGCCCCGCCCCAGCGTCCGCGCACCGTCGACGCCGGAAACGGCCCGTCGGCGCGCGGCACCGACGAGGACGGCGGCGAGCGCCCCTCGGCGTAGCACCGCCGCGGCGCGCAGCGCGGCGATCACGGGCGCCCACCCGGCCCCGCCACCACCACCGTCCCGTCGCGGTCGGTTCGCCGCAGCGGCACGGAGGCGGCGCGCACGGCCGCCGTCGTCTCCGGGGCCGGGTGGCCGTAGCGGTTGCCCGCGCCCACCTGGGCCACCGCGAGCCGTGGCCGCAGGGCCCGTAGCAACGCCGGCACGTCCTGATCCGCGCTGCCGTGGTGCGGCAGCACCAGCAGGTCGACCGGTCCTCCGGCCGCCCGGCGCAGCACCGGACCCTCCAGGTCGCTGGGCACCAGCACCCGCAGTCCGCCGACCGTGGCGCGGACGACGGTCGCCCGGTCGTTCGGGTCCTCTCCGGCCCGCGGCCCCGAAGCGCGCCGCGGCGGCCAGCGCAGCTCCGCGACCAGATCGCCGCTGCGGACCCGCAGGCCCCGGCGCGCCGTCACCACCGTTCCTCCCTGAGCCCGCACGGTCGCCACGGCGACGGCGGCCGCAGCGTCACGGTGGCCGTCGGTGCCGTCGACGAGCAGCCGCGGCCGGTACCGCCGGGCGACGGCCGGGGCTCCCCCGGTGTGGTCCTGCGCGGCGTGGCTGAGCAGCAGCACGTCGAGCCGATCGACTCCCTGCTCCTCCAGGCGATCGAGCACGCGCCCGTGCGGTGGCCCCGCGTCGATCAGCATCGTCGCGGCGCCCTGGCGGAGCAGCGTCGCCCCGCCCTGTCCGACGGCCAGCACCGCCACCCCGTCGCCCGCCAGCCGCCCGGACGCCGGAACGCCGTCGCCGGTCAGCCGCCGCAGGCCGGCGGTCGCCGTCACGACCGCGACCAGCAGCAGCCCGGCGACGACCGGGATCGCCCACCGCCCCCGCCCGGTGGTGCGCGCCCGCACCGCGCGGACGAGCCGCGCTCGCCGCAGCCGGTCGCCGAGCCGCACGCTCCAACCGGGCCGCGCCGCCGCGACGGCGAGGACCGCGAGCAACGCGGCCGGGAGCCCGGCCCACGCCGCGCCGGGCACGACCTCCGCCCAGCGCGGCGCGGCCGCCCAGGCCGCAACGCCGTTGATCCAGTCGAGCAGCGGTCCGGTCGCCGTGACCGCCCATCCGCTGACCGGCCGGGCCTCAGGCCCCAGCAGCCCGGCGATCATGCCCACGCCGGTCACGGGTGCCACCAACGGCTCGACCAGGACGTTGGCCGCGACCCCGGTCGACGAGACCGCACCGACCGTCGCCGCCAGCACCGGAGCCGTCGCCGCGCTCGCCCCGATCGGGACCGCCAGGAGCATGCCGACCCACCGCGGCCAGCCGATCCTCACCGCTCCGCGAGCCAGCGGGTCGACGAGCAGCAGCAGGCCGACGACGGCCGCGAAGCTCAGCTGCCAGCCCAGCTGGTCGGGCGAGAGCGGGTCGACCAGGATCGTGACCAGCGCGGCGAGCAGCAGCGCCCACCAGCGATCGGCGGGACGCCCGAGGGCCAGCGCGAGTAGCACGAGCACGCCCATCACGCCCGCCCGCCGGATCGACGGCCCCGAGCCGGCGAGAGGCACGTAGACGGCGACGGCGCCGATCGCCGCGACCAGCCGGCAGCGCCGTCGCAGCCCGACCAGGGCGCCGAGCCCCAGCACCATCGCGGCGACCAGCGCGACGTTCTGCCCGCTGGCCGCCACCAGGTGCGCCAGACCGCTGCGCCGGTACGCCTGCTCCTGCTCGGCGTCGAACGCATGGTCCTGCCCGAGCACCATCCCCCGGAGCAGCGCGGTACGCGGACCAGGCGCTGGCTCGTGTCCGAACGCGAGCGTCCGCTCCATCCGCTCGCGCAGCCGGTCAACCGCTCCCGGCCAGCCGCCACGGCGACCGACGTGCTCCCGCAGCACGCCGTCGAGCGCCACCGCGATCCCACGCGAGCGAGCGCCGAGCGCCCCCGGGCCGAGTCGGCGCAACCGACCGTCGACCCGCCACCGCTGCCCGGTCCGCACGGGCGGTCCGTGCACCGCGACCGCGGTCCGGACCTCGACCGTGGCGCCCCGCAGCCGCGCGTCGAACCGCCAGCCGCCGTCGAGCGCCTGGCTCGCAGGCTCGAGCACGGTCAGCGTCTCGTGGGACCGCACGGCCAACCCCTGACGCAACGGTTGCTCGGCCCGCTCCCAGGTCTCCGCCACCCGCCACTGGCCGGCGACCGCCGCGACGCCGACGGCGAGCACCGCGAGGGCCGCCCACCCGGGGCGAGGCTGCGTCGCCCACGCGGCGGCGGCGATCAGGGGAACCAGCCACGCCCACCGCGGCCCGGCGACCAGCCCGAGCACGACGGCGGCGACCAGGTGGTGCTGGGGCCAGCGGGCGGTCACGGTCAGCCCCCGAGCTGCGCGCGCAGCGTCTCGAGCTTCTTCGGTCCGATCCCGGCGATCTCGCCCAGGTCGTCGACGCCCCCGACCCCACCCCGCTCCTCGCGGAAGCGGACGATCTTCTCGGCCGTGGTCGGCCCCACGCCGTCGAGCGTCTGGAGCTGCTCCGCGCTCGCCGTGTTGAGATCGACCGCCACGGCGGCCGCTGTCGGGTCCGGTCCCGCGCTGCCGCTACCACCGGTCTGCTCGGCACCGGCGTTGCCGACCGCAGCGCCGGCCGCGCCGGCGTCCTCGCGCGGGACGACGACCTGCTGCCCGTCCCGGAGCTCCGCCGCCTGGTTGACCCCTTGCGGATCGGCCCTCCGGGTCGCTCCGCCAGCGCGGCGGACCGCGTCGACCACCCGCGCCCCGTCGGGCATTCGGTAGACGCCCGGCCAACGTACCGCGCCGGTCACGTGGACGGTCACGTCGTTCCCGCCGGAAACCGTCGGCGCGCCGTCGGCAGCCTCGGTGCTCCTCTCGTCGCCCCCGCCGCCGGCTCCGCCCCCGCCGCCGGGCCCATCCCCGCCATCGGTGCCATCCCCGTCGGAGGACCTGCCCTTCGCCCGCGTCCCACCGTCCTGAACCGCCGCCGCGCCCCGGCCCGAAGAGGTGTGCTCGACCGCCCCTCGCGGGTCGCCCCCGCCTCCGCCGCCCGCCGGAACCGACGCGATGATCCGGGTCGCGATCAGCCCGACGAGCAGGGCGACGACGACGCCCAGCGCGAGGCGAATCCACGGACGGTCGAGCACGTCCCGAACGCTATGGATCGTCGTCGTACAGGTGACCCCGAATCAGTGCCGGTTCCGTACCGGTTCGGTGCCCACTTTCCGCGTCACGGAGCGATACCGACGCTGCACGGCGGGCGCCGCTGCAGCAAGCCGCGCGCGGAGCGCGTCAGGCGCTGCGCCACTTCCCGCCCTACAGCCCCCGGCGCGCTTAGTGCGTCGCACGCTGCACGCCCCTGAGTCCCGCAGCCCCCCGACGCACCAGGCGCGTCGCACGCTGCACGCCCCCAAGCCCCGCTGCCCCCGACGCACCAGACGCGTCGCAGGCTGCACGCCCCCGACCCGCGCTGACCCCAACACCCGGAGCCCCCCCCCCAGCGCATCAGACGAGCAGCCCGCCAGGTGCGCCAGGGAAGGCGGCGCGCCGCGCGCTACCGCACGACGACGTTCACGAGCTTGCCGGGGACGACGATCACCTTGACGACCGTCTTGCCGTCGAGGAACGGCTGGACCTTCTCGCGACCGAGCGCCAGGGCCTCCAGCTCCTCGCGCGACGCGGACGCCGACGCGGTGACCCGGTCGCGGACCTTGCCCTGGACCTGGACGACCAGCTCGAACTCGTCCCGCTCCAGGTACTGCTGCTCCGCGGTCGGCCACGGCTGCTCCCAGACGCGGACGCCGGTCAGCCGCTCGTAGGCGTCGGCGGTCAGGTGCGGGGCGAACGGCTGGAGCAGCGAGTTGGCGGTCGCCAACGCGAAGCGGATCGCGGCCCAGCCCTCGAGATCCGCCACCGCGGCGGCGACCGGCGCGCCGCCCTCGCCCCCGCCGACGTCGGCCGCCCGCGCCGAGCCTCCCGACGAACCGGCCTCGATCAAGGCGTTGCGCCGCGCCGAGATCGCGTTGGTCAGCTCCATCACGGCCGCGACCGCGGTGTTGAACGCGAACCTCCGGCCCATGTCGCCGGTGACCTTGTCGATCGCCCAGTGGGCCTTGCGGATCAGCTCCAGGTCATCGCCCTCGCAGCCCTCGGGGGTCACGGCCCCCGCCGCCACCGCCGACGCGGCCCCGGCCGTGGCGCCCTCCGACACCGGCGCGGCCGTCACCGTCTGGCGGGCCGCCTCGGCGCTCAGCCGCCACAGACGCGACAGGAAGCGGTGCACGCCCTCCACGCCCTCGTCGGACCAGTCGGCGTCCTGGTCGGGTGGACCGAGGAACAGCGCGTAGGTCCGGGCGGTGTCGGCGCCGAACTGCTCGACGATCTCGCGCGGGGCGACCGTGTTGCCCTTGGACTTGGACATCTTGGCCCCGTCCTTGGTGATCATCCCCTGCGTGAACAGCGCCTGGAACGGCTCGTTCACGTCCAGCACGCCGACGTCGGTCAGCGCCTTGCAGAAGAACCGCGCGTAGAGCAGGTGCAGGATCGCGTGCTCGACGCCGCCGATGTACTGGTCGACCGGCATCCAGCGGTTGACCACGGCCGGGTCGAACGCCGCCTGATCGTTCTGGGCGTCGGTGTAGCGCAGGAAGTACCAGGAGGAGTCGACGAAGGTGTCGAGCGTGTCGGTCTCGCGCTTTGCCGCGGCCTCGCAGGACGGGCAGGTCGTGTTGACCCACGCCTCGGCGGCGGCCAGCGGCGACTTGCCCTTCGGCTTGTAGTCCTCGATCTCCGGCAGCACGACCGGCAGCTGGTCCTCCGGGACCGGCACCATCCCGCAGGCGTCGCAGTGGACGATCGGGATCGGGCAGCCCCAGTAGCGCTGGCGGCTGACCAGCCAGTCGCGCAGGCGGAAGTTGATCGCCTGCTCGCCCTTGCCCTGCTCGTTGAGCCAGGCGGTGATCGCCTCCAGGGCCTCGCGGTTCGGCCGGCCGTCGAAGTCGGGGTGGCTGCCGACGAGCGGACCGTCGCCGACGTACGGCAGCGCCTGCTCGCTCTGCTCCCAAGCGTCCGCGTCGCCGTCGAAGCCCTCCGGCGCATCATCGTTGGCCCCGGCGATCACCCGCTTGATCGGCAGACCGTAGGCCTGCGCGAAGTCGTAGTCGCGCTGGTCGTGCCCGGGGACCGCCATGATCGCGCCGGTGCCGTAGTCGATCAGCACGTAGTCGGCCACGTAGATCGGCAGTCGCTCGCCGTTGACCGGGTTGATCACCTCGCGGCCCAGGGCCACGCCGGTCTTCGGCTTGTCGGCAGCGCCGCGCTCGGTCCGGTCGGCGGTCAGCGCCTGCTGCACGTACGCGCGGACCTCGTCCTCGCGGTCGGTCCCCTCGACCAGCTTCATCACGTCGGGATGCTCCGGCGCCATCACGAAGAACGTCGCGCCGAAGAGCGTGTCGGGACGGGTGGTGAAGACCTCGTACTCGGTGTCGAGCTCGTCGCAGCGGAACCGCACCTGGGCGCCGGCCGAGCGGCCGATCCAGTTGCGCTGCATCGTCTTGACGTGCTCGGGCCAGTCGATCGTGTCGAGGTCGTCGAGCAGCCGCTGCGCGTAGTCGGTGATCCGCAGGAACCACTGCTCCAGCTGGCGGATCTCGACCAGCGCGCCGGAGCGCTCGCCGCGACCGTCGATCACCTGCTCGTTGGCGAGCACCGTCTCGTCGACCGGGTCCCAGTTGACCGCGGCGCTGCGCCGCTCGACCAGACCGTTCTTGAAGAACTGCAGGAACAGCCACTGGGTCCAGCGGTAGTACTCGGGGCGGTGCGACGCGATCTCGCGCGACCAGTCGATCGACACGCCCCACTCGCGGAACTGGCGCTGGAACGACGCGATCGACTTCTCGGTCGCGTCGCGCGGATGCTCGCCGGTCTTGATCGCGTTGTTCTCGGCCGGCAGCCCGAACGAGTCGAAGCCCATCGGGTGCAGGACGGTCTTGCCGTGGCGGCGCTTGAAGTGCGCGACGGCGTCGCCGATCGCGTAGTTCTTCA
>CAZFIQ010000040.1:10796-17937 GCA_964519185.1 uncultured Patulibacter sp. | reverse complement strand
GAGGGCTGGTCCGGGCCCGGCCTGCACGCCAGCCTGGTCGTCGTGCCGTGGACCGCCGCTCGCGTCGAGCGGCTGCTCGCCGCGGCGCCGAGCCCGGCCTGACGGTCTCCTCCCGCGCATGCGGGACCACCGATCGGGTACCCCGTCGCTACCCGTTTCCCTCGGGGCGCCCCGGGGGGAACGGACCCAATCTGCGGTCACGGAGCGAGGAGGAGCCGATGCCCCCGCGGGGAGTCAAGTCGGGCACCAAGCGCGCCCGCCAGTACGAGCACGTCAAGCAGTCGGCGCAGGAGCAGGGCAAGTCGGAGAGCGTCGCCGAGGAGATCGCCGCCCGCACCGTCAACAAGGAGCGCGCGCGGCACGGCGAGAGCAGGACCGCGTCGAGGACCTCGATCGAGGACAGGAGCTCCGGTGAGCGCGGCGGCCAGCGGTCGGGCCGACCGAGCCCGCGCGGCCGGACCCGCGACCAGCTCTACGCCGAGGCGCGGAGGCTCGGGATCGACGGACGCTCGAAGATGAACAAGGAGCAGCTGCGCCGCGCGGTGGACCGCCGGAAGCCCTGAGACGTCGTCGGAGCCGACCGGCGGGGCGTGCCTCCTTCCCGCTGCGGCATGCTTGCCGCGTGTCGCCGCCCGCACTCTCGCCCGCGGCCCGTGCGCTCCGCGCCGCGCACGGGCTGATCACCGTCGGGTTCCTCGCCGCGATCGGCTACGTCTGGTGGTGCGCGCTGACCGGACGGCGCGACCGCCGTCTGAGGGTCGCCGTCGCCGCGCTGGTCGGCGAGGGCGCGGCGGTGGCGGCCAACGGCGGCGACTGCCCGCTCGGGCCGCTCCAGGCGCGACTCGGCGACCCGGTGCCGCTGTTCGAGCTCGTGCTGTCACCGCCGGCCGCCCGGCGGGCGGTCCCGGTCCTGGGGGGCGTCGCCGGCCTCGGCATCGCCCTGCTCGCGCGGCGGCGCTGACCCCGCGACCGGCGTCAGCGCCAGCACGATCAGCACCTGGTCGTCGATCCGCCGCAGGTCGAGCCCGGTCGCCGCCTCGATGCGCTGCACCCGCTGGAGCATCGTGTTGCGGTGGACCGGCAGCGCGCGAGCCGCCGCGCTGCGGTCGAAGTCGGCCGCGACCAGCGCCCGCAGGGTCGCCACCTGCTCGGCGTCGAGCCGGCCCAGCACCCGCGTCGCGATCCGCTCGCGGGCCCGCGGCGCCTGCGCCAGCAGCAGGTCGACCAGGAAGTCCTCCGCGGCGACCGGGCCGCGGCGACCGGCCGCGGCCGCGAGCGCGGCGACCGTCGCCAGCTCGTCGAGCGTCGCGTCGAGCGCGGGCCCGCCCCCGTCGTCGGCCACGGCGACCGCCGCCGCCGGGGCGGCCCGGGCGACGACGGCCGCCGGGTCGCCCGTCGCACCGGCGCCGAGGGCGGGCCCGGTGCTCGTGGGGATCACGCCGACCACCCCGCCGGTCTGGACGCAGGCCAGGACCCCGGACGCCCGGAGCTCCGCGGCCAGCGCCGCGTGCAGGCCGACGGGGCTGCCGGCGATCCCCGCCGCGAAGGCCCGGACCGGCTCCGTCAGATCGACGCCGAGCCGAGCCGCCGCAGCGTGCTCGTGGGGCCCGGGCGGCGCCGCGCGCAGCCGACGGACCAGCTCGCGGGCCGCGGCCTCGGTCGGGTCGTGCGTCTGGGCGGCGTCGGCGTAGGCGGCCAGGAACGCGTCGGCGACGAGCTCGACGTAGTCCAGGTAGACGGCGCTGCCCTCCAGCAGCGCGGGGCGCTCCTCCGGCGTGGCCATCCGCAGCACGGTGTCCCAGCCGAGCCGGGCGCCCCGGCGGTAGACCCGCAGCCCGTCCTCGAGCGGCATCCCCTCCTCCGCGCGGATCCGCACCAGCGCGCCGATCCGGTCGAGCTCGGCCATGCTCGGCGGCTGCCCGTCGGCCAGCCAGCGACCGAACAGCTCCAGGTTCCAGCGGATCACCGCCGGGCCGCGGTCGCGCAGCGTGTCGTCGCGGACGAACCGCCGGTACGCCGGCTCGTCGCGCAGCACCGCGACCAGCTGGGCGGTCAGCCCGTCGACGTCGATTCGCGCGACCACGTCGCGGACGGTCTTAGGACCTGTTTCAGAATCAGCGGTTGACCGTGGTGGTCGGTGACCGAGCAGGGCGCCGGCCGAGGCCCGAGAGTCAGACTGGTTGTCTGACTGAGGGTTCGGATGGTGATCCGGCGATGTGTCAGCGGCCGCCACGGGCGGCCGATCATTCTGAAGTAGGTCCCTACCGGCGATTCCCGGGCGCGTCACGCGCCCCAGTATCGCGCGGCCACCGCGTTCGGTGCACGATCGTACCGGACGGACGACCGACGCCTGCCGCTACGCGAGCACCTCGACGTCGTAGGCGGCTACCCACGGGTCTGCAGAGACGATCGGCATGCCCTCGGCCTGCGCCTGGGCGACCAGCAGCCGATCGAACGGATCGCGGTGGAGCAGCGGCAGCGTGCCGACGCGGTCGGCGTGCTCGCCGCTGATCGCCAGGATCCGGACGCCGGCCGACCGCAGCAGGGCCAGCAGATCGGGCAGCGGAGGGTCGAGCTTGCCGAGCCCGCGCTTGATCGCGGCCTCCCAGAGCACGACGGCGCTGATCGTGACCGGCGCGTCGGGGGCGGACATCCGTGCAACCGTCTCCGCGCTGAGCCGCGAGACGTCGCCCTGGATCCACCAGAGCACCACGTGGGTGTCGAGCAGCACGTCAGTCGACCATGCCGAGCGCGCGTGCGACGTCGTCGGGCAGCTGATCGAAGTCGTCGGCGATCCGCAGCTCCGGGACCGCGCCGCGCAACGAGGCGAACGAGCGCCCCGCCGGCCGCACCGGGGCCAGGCGGACGACCGGCTCACCGCGGCGGGTGACGACGACCTCGTCGCCGGCCAGTGCACGGTCGACGAGCCGCGAGAACTGCGTCTTGGCCTCGTGCATGCCGACGATCGTCATGACCCCAGGCTAGCACCGGACTAGACAACGGACTAGATGCGTCCGTGACGGTTCTGTGCCGATCCCGTCGGGAGAACGCGCCGTCGCGCCGGCCGGCAGGCGCGCGGCCTACCCCACGTCCCGCGCCGCCGCCCGCCCCGCCGTCCGGCCGGAGAACAGGCAGCCGCCGAGGAACGTGCCCTCGAGCGCGCGGTAGCCGTGCATCCCGCCGCCGCCGAAGCCGGCGACCTCGCCCGCGGCGTAGAGCCCGGGGATCGGGGGCGCGGCCGCCGACTGCTCCGGCGCGGCCGCCGCCAGCACCCGCCCGTCCAGGTCGGTGTGCAGGCCGCCGAGCGTCTTGCGGGTCAGCAGGTTGAGCTTGACCGCGATCAGCGGGCCGTGGTCGGGGTCGAGCAGGCGGTGTGGCTCGACCACCCGCGTGATCTTGTCGACCAGGTAGGTGCGGGCGTTGCGGATCGCCTGGATCTGGGCGTCCTTGGTGTAGGTGTTCTCGACCTGGCGGTCGCGGGCGACGATCGCCTGCTCGACCGCGGCCGGATCGAGCAGCGGCGCGTCGGTCAGCCCGTTCATCCGCCGGACCAGGTCGTCGACGTCGGTCGCGGTGACGAAGTCGGCCCCGTGGTCGACGAACGCCTGGACCGGTCCCGGAGCGCCCTTGGCCAGCCGCGCCTTGACCAGCTCGCGCACGCTCTGGCCCGCGATGTCGGGGTTCTGCTCCGACCCGGAGAGCGCGAACTCCTTCTCGACGATCGTCCGGGTCAGCACGAACCACGAGTGGTCGTGGCCGGTCGCCTTGATGTGCGCCAGGGTGCCGAGCGTGTCGAACCCGGGGAAGTTGGGCGGCGGCAGCCGACGGCCGGTCGCGTCGAGCCAGAGCGACGACGGCCCGGGAATGATCCGGATCCCGTGCGCGGACCAGATCGGGTCCCAGTTGCGCAGGCCCTCGACGTAGTGCCACATCCGGTCGGGGTTGACGATCCCCGCCCCCGCCTGCTCGGCCGCGATCCCGAGCATCCGGCCGTCGACGTAGTCCGGGACGCCCTGGACCATGAACGACGGCGGCGCACCCAGCCGCTCCGGCCAGTTGCGCCGAACCAGCTCGAGGTTGGCGCCGATCCCGCCGGAGGTCACGATCACCGCCGAGGCGTGCAGTTCGAAGGCCCCGATCTCCCGGCGATCGGTCGGCCGCCCCCGCTCCTCGGACGCCGGCGCGAGGACCGCCCCGCGGACCCCGCCGACCGCCCCGGAGGCCACGATCAGCGCGTCGACCCGGTGCCGGCAGCGCAGCTCCAGCCGCCCCTCCGAGATCGCCTGCCGGACCGTCTCGACGAACGGCCGGACGACGGCCGGACCGACGCCCCAGGTCAGGTGGAAGCGCGGCACCGAGTTGCCGTGCCCCTCGGCCGTGCCGTCGCCGCGCTCGGCCCAGCCGACCTGCGGCATCAGTCCGATCCCCTGCTCCCGCAGCCAGGCGCGCTTCTCGCCCGCGGCCCAGCCGACGTACGACTCGGCCCAGCGCTGCGGCCAGTAGTCCTCCGGCCGGTCGAAGCCCGCGCTGCCGCGCCAGTCCTGCCAGGCCAGCTCGAACGAGTCCTTGATCCCCATCCGCCGCTGCTCCGGCGAGTCGACCAGGAACAGCCCGCCGAGCGACCAGAAGGCCTGACCGCCGAGCGACTGCTCGCCCTCCTGGTCGACCAGCACGACCCGTCTCCCGGCGGCGAGCAGCTCCCCGCAGGCGACGAGGCCCGCCAGTCCGGCCCCGACCACGATCGCATCGGCGTTCTGGTGCTCCACGGTCATGGAGCCATCCTGCCCCGCCGCCGCCCGCAGCGCAACGTCCTCCGCGCCGCGTTCGACGAGCGTCGGATGGGCACGGTGCCCACCGCGCCCGACGACCGCGTCTCGCACGACCCGACCATCGGTAGGGATGGGCTGCCGCCACCATGCCGCGCATCGACCTCAGCCGTCCGGTCACCCGCGGAGCGGCGGTGCTGGCCTACGTCGCCACCGCGGCCAACCGCACGATGGCGACGGTGCTGCCGACGGTCTTCGACGGCAACGCGATCGGCGGCCCGATCCTGGTGCTGCTGCTGTGGGCCGTGATCGGCGTCGTCGTCACGCTGGTCCGGGGCGGTCGCGCGGTCGGCCCGGAGCAGGCCGAGCAGGAGGCCGCGGCCGGGGCGGCCGCGCTCTGAGGACCTGGGGTTCCCGGCGGCTCGCCCGCGCCCCCGCGGGGCCCGGCGCTCGCCGGACCTCGCGCCCCACGGCCCACGCCCGAGCAGTTCATCCGGGGGCAACGCCCTGCCCGTCCTCCGGCCCGGCCGACGGCGAACCGGAGCGATCGCACACCCCCAAAGCGTGCCGCGTCACAGTCGCCGGCGTCCGGAGCCGTCAGTCTGTTCTTCAATGCCTGCACCAGCCAAGCTTTCTCGCCTCGCCTCGGTGCACGCCAGTGTGCTGCTGCTGGCGGCGGTGGCGGGTGGCGTCGGCATCTCGCTGCAGCTGTTCCTCAACGGCCGCCTGGCCCAGAGCCTCGGGTCGTTCGAGCTCGCCGCCGCGGCCAACACGACCACGGCGCTGCTCGCGCTGATCGTCGCCGCCGCCCTCACCGGCACCCGCCAGCGGGCCGTCGCGGGGCTCCGCGAGCGGCCGGTCCACCGTCGCTGGCACTGGTTCATCGGTCTCAGCGGTGCCTTCCTGGTGCTGCTCGCGGCGTTCGCCGCCCCACGTCTCGGCGTCGCCCTGCTGACCGTCGCGCTGGTCTGCGGCCAGACCGTCGGCAGCCTCGTCGTGGACCACTTCGGCGTCAGCCCGGCCGGCCGTCAGCCGGTGACGGCGCGCCGGGCGCTCGGGGCCACGTTGGCCCTCGTCGCCGTCGCGATCGGCGCGATCGGCGCGCCCGGCGACCCGCAGCCGCTGCTGCTCGGCCTGGTCGTCGTCGCGGGATCGCTGGCGGCCGTCCAGCAGGCCGCGCTCGGGCACCTGGCGTGCAGCACCGGCGAGCCGATCGCCGCCGGAGTCATCAACTTCGTCGTCGGCGCGCTGGTGCTGATCGCCGTGGCGGTCGGCATGACCGGCGGGATCGCCCCCAACGGCTGGTTCTCGGCTCCACCGATCCAGTGGCTCGGCGGTCTGCTCGCCGCGACGATCGCGGTGCTGGTCGCTCGCCTGGTGCCGCGGATCGGCGTGCTGCGGATGATGCTGGCGCTGGTCGCCGGCCAGACGCTCGGCGCGCTCGCGCTCGACCTGGTCGCCCCCGGAGCCGGCGGGGTCACCGCCGCGACGGTGCTCGGGGTGCTGCTGACGATGGTCGCGGTGACGGTCGGCAGCGGCGGTCCGCGGAGCGCCGCCGCCCCGGAGCCGCGCGCGGCCGTCGCCACCGCCTGACCCACCCCGAGCTGATGCGGATATCGCCGCGCTGGCGGGCACGATCCGCATCAGCATGGGCGGTCAGGCGGTCAACGCGCGGACCACGTCGGCGACGGCGTCCAGGTCGGAGCGCTCGGGCGCGCTGACGTTGAGCCGCTCCGCGATCCCGTCGCTGCGGCGGCGGGCCTCCCGCGCGATCTCGTCCGGCGTGCCGGACACCACCACCGCGTCGAGCAGCTCGTCGGGGACCTCGGCGGCCATCCGCTCCCACGCCCCGTCACGGGACATCTGATGCAGACGCTCGCCGAGCGCCCCCCAGCCGTGCAGGTCGAGCACCGCCCGGTAGCCCGGCGTCGAGGCGTAGAAGGCGACGCGACGGCGCCCCGCCTCACGTTGCTCCTCGTCGGGCGCGACCAGCTGCGCCACCGCGATCGCGCACGAGCCCGCGGGGCGGCCGGCCTGCTCGGCGCCGCGGTCGAGCGCCGGGCGGATCACCCGGCGGACGTACTCCTCGGTCTGCAACGGGTGGACGAGCACGCCGTCGGCGACCTCGCCGGCGACCTCCAGCATCCGCTCGCGCACCGCCGCGAGCCAGACCGGCGGCGCCCCGTGCGGCTGCGGCCGCGGCCGGAACGCGGGCGGCATCAGCGTGTGCGACGAGAACTCGCCGCGGAAGTCGAGCGGGCCGCCGGTCGCCCAGGCGGCCCAGGTCGCCCGCAGCGCCAGGACGTACTCGCGCATCCGGGCGGCCGGCCGCGCCCACGGCACCCCGTAACGACGCTCGACGTGGGCCCGCACCT
>CAZFIQ010000040.1:3710-10786 GCA_964519185.1 uncultured Patulibacter sp. | reverse complement strand
GGTCCCGAGACCGAGCACGAACCGCCCCGCGGTCAGCCCCTGCAGGTCCCACGCGGTGTAGGCGGTCTGCATCGGGCTCCGCGGGAAGGCGAGCGCGATCCCCGTGCCGAGCTGGACGCGGCTGGTCGCGCCCACGGACAGCGCCAGCGGCAGGAACGGGTCGTTGTTGGTCTCGGTGACGAAGACCCCGTCGACGCCCAGCGCCTCGGCGCGAGCCGCCCAGGCCGCGGCGTCGCCGGGGGCCACTCCGCGCATCGTCACGTCGATCCGGGGACGGGCGGGCAGCGGGACGGCGTCGACCATGCGCGCAGGATAGCCCGCGCCTGTCCCCGCCCCGCGCGCCTGGGCGGGCGGGGGCCGGGCGGGCACGGTACCGTCGGGCGGGTGCCCCGTCCGACCGCCCGCTCCGCCCGCCGAGCGTCCCGATGATGGTCCCCTCCCGCGTGCTGGTGATCCCCGACGGCCTGGCCGAGCGGGTCGCGGGCGGCGCCGAGGACCTCCCGCCGACCACCCTCGACACGATCCGCCCGCTGGCGCTCGACGCGCTGGCGCGGCGCGCCGCCGTCGGCCGGGTCGCCGTGACGCCGCCCGGGCTGCACGCCGGCAGCGAGACGGGGATCTCCGTGCTGCTCGGCTGGGTTCCGGAGGGGCCGGTGTCGCGCGGGCGGATCGACGCCGCCGCCCACGGCCTGGACGTCGCCCCCGACGCGGCCGTCCACCGGGTCGACGTCCGCCACGCCGACGGCCGGCCGTGGCCGGAGCCGGCGGAGGAGGCCGCCCGCCGGCTGACCGCGGCCAACCCCGGACACGCGATCCACCGGATGTCCGCGCACCGGTTGCTGGCGGTCGGGCCGGGGGCGCCGGCGCTGCCCGCGATCGACGACCTGGCCGACGCCGGCTCCGGCGACGCCGGCCCGCCGAACCTCAAGGGCTGGCCGGACGGCGCCACGCCACCGCCGCTGCTCGACGAGGACACCGTCGTCGTCTGCGCGCCGCGCAGCACCGCGGCGGCGATCGCCCGGCTGATGGGCGCCGCGACCGTCCATCCGAGCGGCGCGACGGGCCGGCCGGGGACCGACGTGGCGGCCAAGGCGCGGGCGGCGCTGGCGCTGCTGCGGGACGGCGTGGCGACGGTGATCGTCCACGTCGGCAGCCCCGACGAGGCCGCGCACGACCACGACCCGCGGGCCAAGCAGTGGGAGGCGCAGCGGATCGACCGCGACCTGGTGGCGCCGCTGGCCGGTGCGGCGATGGACGCCGGCGCCCGGTTGGCGGTCTGCCCCGACCACGGAACCGACCCCCGGACCGGACGGCACGTCGCCGACCCGGTGCCGGGCCTGCTCTGGGGCCCGGGCGTTCCGGCCGCGGGACCGGACGCCTTCCGCGAGCGGCTGGTCGTCGGATCGCCCGTCGTCCCGAGCCCGTGGTCGCTGGCGGAGGATCCGTAGGATCTCGCGTATTGTCAACAGTTGACTACAAGCCGGTGGAGCGGATCTCCGCCCGAGCGTGGGCGATCTGGGCGATCGCCGCCTCCGCCTACCTGGTCGCGATCGTCCACCGGATGGCGCTCGGCGTCGCCGGCACCGACGCCGCCGTCCGCTTCGACATCCCGATCGGGGCGCTGGCCGCGTTCACCGCGCTGCAGCTCCTGATGTACCTGGCGATGCAGATCCCCGCGGGGCTGCTTGCCGACCGCGTCGGCCCACGCCGCACGCTGGCGCTCGGCCTGGGGCTGATGGCGCTCGGCGAGCTGCTCTTCGCCTTCGCCACCAGCCTGCCGGTCGGCCTCGCCGGCCGCGGCCTGGTCGGGATCGGCGACGCCCTGACCTTCCTCAACGTGCTGCGGCTGCTGCACGCGTGGTTCCCGCACCGCCGGCAGACGATGATGTTCGCGCTGACCGGCTTCGCCGGCGCGGTTGGGCAGATGGCGGCGACCGTCCCCCTGGAGCTCAGCCTGCAGCACCTCGGCTGGGTCCCGACCTTCCTGCTGCTCGGCGGCCTCACCGCGCTGCTCGTGGCGATGCCGCTGGCTCTGGTCCGCGACCGCCCGCCCGGCGTGCCCGAACCCCCGGCCGCCGCGCACGACTCGATCCGGCGGACGCTCTCCGCCGCCTGGCGCCGCCCGGGCACCCGCCACGGGTTCTTCGTCCACCAGGCGACCCTGACGCCGTTCCTGGTGGCCACCGCGCTCTGGGGGGTGCCGTTCTTCCAGGGAACGCAGGGGGTCGACCGCGAGGGCGCCGCCGGCTACCTGCTGATCGCCGCGATCGGGTTCCTGGTCAGCGGCCCGATCCTCGGCGTGCTGGTCGGCTCGCATCCGCTGCGCCTGCGGATCGGCGCGGTGCTGGCGCCCGCCTGCAACGTCGTCGGCTGGGGAGCCCTGCTGCTCTGGCCCGGCGGCACCGTGCCGTCCGCCGTGCTGACCGTCGCCCTGCTGCTCAGCGGCACCGCCGCCTCCGGGACGATGTTCGCCTTCGAGGTCGCGCGCCGCGAGTCGCCGCCGCTGGCCAGCGCCAGCGCCGCCGCGCTGGTCAACTGCGGGGGCTTCTCGGGCGCCGTGATCGCGTCGGTCGCGATCGGGTGGCTGATCGACCGGATCGACGCCCCCGCCGGCAGCGAGGCGCTGGCCGTCGCCACCCAGCACGCGATGCTGCCCGCGCTCGCGCTCGCCGTGATCGGCACGGTCGCCAGCGCCTGGTACGCCCGCCGCCCGTCGGCCGCCTGGTCCGACGGAGCGGCGGAGGTCGCGCCGGTCCCCTGGGAGGCCGAGGCCCCCGCCGACCCGGCCGGCCCGCGCAGCCGCTGACCGCCGAAGCCGAGCCCGGCTCAGACGATCGGCTCGTGGGCGCGCCGCGCGCGCAGCGGATCCAGGTGAGTGGTGTCGTTGAAGGTCCGCAGCCGCAACCGCCCGTCGGCGAACACGACCAGCCGGCTGATCGAGGTGTTGTCGGCTCCGAGGAACGCGAACGGCTCGCTGCCCGTCGCCTGGCGGCAGAGCTCGGCGATCACGCCGCCGTGGACGACCGCCACCACCGACCGTCCGGACCCGGACTCGGCCACCACGCGATCGAAGCCGCGGCGGACCCGCTCGGCGAACGCCTCGTCGTTCTCCGCGTTCGGGATCAGGTCCCAGCGCTGCTCCACGAAGACGCGAATCGCCAGCGGGTCGGCGGCGGCGATCCGCGCCCGGTACTCGCCGCGCTCCCAGTCGCCAAGGTGGATCTCGCGCAGATCGGGGACCTCGACCGGGGCCAGGCGGCTGCGGTCCGCGAACGGGGCCGCGGTCTGGCGGGTCCGCTGCAGCGAGGTCACGAACAGCGCGCTCGGCTGCTGCTCGGCCAGCCGGATCCCGACCAGCTCCGCCTGCTCGTGCCCCTCCTCGGAGAGCGGCGGGTCGCCGTGACCCTCGGCGTTGACGGCGAACGGCTCGTCCTCGTAGGCGGCCGCGGACGCGCCGTGGCGCACCAGCAGCACCTCGGTCGCGTCGGCCGGCAGCTCGAACAGCCGCTGGGCGTGGCCGAGTCGACGGGGCTTCGGGGGATCCTGGTCGCTCACCGGCCGAAGGTTCGCAGACCGGACGGCCGGGCGACCCGTCAGGATGGACGCGATGCCGCGTCCCGATCAGCGCCTGGTCCTCGTCCTCGGCGGCACGCGCTCGGGCAAGAGCGCGTGGGCGGAGCGGCTGGCGGCCGATCGCGGCGGGCCGGTCCGCTACGTCGCGACCGCCCCCGACGGACCGGACGGCGACGGCGAGCGGATCGCGCGGCACCGCGCGCGGCGCCCGGCGGCCTGGGAGCAGATCGAACTGGCCGGCCCCGCCGATCCGCGCGCCGCACTGGCCGGGGCGGGCGCGGCCACCGTGCTGGTCGACGGGCTCGGCGCCTGGCTGGCGGGCGTGCTCCACGCAGCGGAGATGCTCGACGACGACGGCCACGGCGACGACCCGGCCCACGGGATCGACGGCGCCTCGGTGCTGGCGGCGGCCGAGCAGGCCGTCGGCGACCTGGTGGCCGACGCCGTCGCCCGCGACGGGCTGACGATCGTCGTCGGCGAGGAGGCCGGGATGGCGCCCGTCGCGGCGACCCGCGGCACGCGCCGCTGGGTCGACCTGCTCGGCGGCGCCCACCAGGCGATCGCCGCCCGGGCCGAGCGGGTGGTGCTGGTGGTCGCGGGACGCGCCGTCGAGCTGCCGGACGCGACCGCGGTGCCGGTGCCGGTGCTGGTGCCGTC
Source organism: uncultured Patulibacter sp. (assembly GCA_964519185.1). GTDB lineage: Bacteria > Actinomycetota > Thermoleophilia > Solirubrobacterales > Solirubrobacteraceae > Patulibacter. Next base: position 6,556 of record CAZFIQ010000040.1, on the reverse strand, counting down.
CGCCGGACCCGAGAGGATCGCGCCGGAGCCGACGGCCGGGCCCGACCCGACCGCGAGCGCCCCCGACCCGACCACCCCCGTGCCGACCGCGGACGACCACCCCGAGGCCCTCGACCCGCTGCCCGCCGCGGTCCCCGTCGGCGACGGGTCGCTGCGGCTCCACGGCGACCGCATGGTCCCCGAGGGCATGCTCGACTTCGCCGTCAACGTCGTCGACGGCGATCCGCCCGGCTGGGCGGTCCAGGCCCTGCAGGCCGGCCTCGGTCGGCTCGCCGCCTACCCGGACGACCGCGCGGCGGCGGCCGCCCTGGCCGAGCGGCACGGCCGCGATCCCGCCGGGGTGCTGCCGCTGGGCGGTGCCGCCGAGGGCTTCTGGCGGGCCGCACTGGCGCTGCGGCCCCGACACGCCGCGGTCGTCGTCCCCGGCTTCACCGAGTCCGAGGCCGCGCTGCGGGCGGTCGGCACGCGGATCACCCACGTGCCGCGCACCGCGAAGACGCAGTGGGCGCTCGATCCGGGTGCGGTGCCGGAGGAGTGCGACCTGGTGGTGCTCGGCCGGCCCGAGAACCCGACCGGTGCGCTCGACCCGCGCGAGGCGATCCTGCGGCTGCGCCGCACGGGCCGCACCGTGCTCGTCGACGAGGCGTTCGCCGACTTCGTGATCGGCGGCGACGCGCTGGCCGACCACCGCCCCGGCGACGAGGGACCGGGCGAGCTGCTGGTGCTGCGCAGCCTGACCAAGACGCTGTCGGTGCCGGGCATCCGCTGCGGCTACGCGCTCGGCTCGGCCGACGTGATCGCCGCCCTGCGCGACGCCGGACCGCCGTGGAGCTGTCCGAGCCCGGCGCTGCGCCTGCTCGAGCAGTACGCCGCCCGGCCCGACGCCTGCGAGCGGATCGCGGCCCGGACCGCCGCCCACCGGGCCGACCTGACCGCCCGGCTGCAGCAGCTGGCCGGCGTCCAGGTCTGGCCGTCGGCGGCCAACTTCGTGCTCGCCCGCGTCCCCGCCGGGATCGATCCGGTGGCGGGACTGCACCGGCACGGGATCGCGGTCCGCCCCGCCACGGGCTTCGTCGGCCTCGACGACCGCCACGTGCGGGTCACCGTTCGCACGCCGGCGCTGCACGCCCGGATCGCGACCGCGTTGGCCGACGTGCTACGCCGCGCCGAGCTGGACGACTGACCCCCCGGCCGGTGGGAAGACGGCGGGGATCGCGCGCGCAGCCTGCACGGGATCTTGCAACCCGCAGGGGCTCAGCCGACGGCGTGGTATCCGGCGGCGTGCAGCACGCGGCGGCGGGACTTCGCCCGACGCCGTCTCCGCCCCCTGGAATGGAGCATTCCCATGAGTACCGTTGATCCCGTCACCCCCGCCGAGCCAACGCTGGCCAAGCGGGCGATCGCCGAGGCGATCGGCACGTTCATCCTCGTCCTGCTCGGCTGCGGCGCGGCCGTCGCGCTCGCGCCGAGCGCCGACAACGTCGCGGGCATCGCCGGCACCGCGCTGGCCTTCGGCTTCGGCATCGCCGGCGCGATCTACGCCGTCGGCCACATCAGCGGTGGCCACCTGAACCCGGCCGTCAGCGTCGCGCTGACCGTGATCGGCCGCTTCAAGCCGAACGACCTGCCCGCCTACATCGTCGCCCAGCTGGTCGGCGCGACGCTCGCCGCGCTCGCCCTCAAGGGCATCTTCACCGGCGCCGACCTGCTCGGCAACAACGGCGTCGCCGAGGGCGTCTCCAACGGCTCCGCGCTGCTCTTCGAGGGTCTCGCGACCGCCGTCTTCCTGTTCGTGATCGTCGCGGTGGCGACCGACAAGCGGGCCACGCCCGGGATCGCGGCGCTGGCGATCGGCCTGACGCTGATCGCGATCCACCTGGTCGGCATCCCGCTGACCGGCACCTCGGTCAACCCGGCCCGGACCTTCGGCCCGGCGCTGATCGCGGGCGAGTGGGGCGGATTCTGGATCTTCCTGATCGGTCCGTTCGTCGGCGGCGCGCTCGGAGCGCTCGTCTACAACGCGGTGCGACCCGACAACGACTGAGCCCGTCGATCGTCGCCGGTCCGGCGACGATCGACCCGAGGATCGCCCGAGCGCCCCGCCCCCGCGGGGCGCTCGTCGTTCCGGGGCCGGCGGGGGCCGGCGCCGCGAACGCGTTCGCGGTTGGCCCGCGAGAGGCGGGCATATCGCGACCGGTCGCCGGCGCGGCGCATCCGCCGCCCGTGCATTACGGTTCCCCGATCGCGCGAACCCGCGCGATGCTCCCGCCCGCCGCATGCCGCCCGTCTTCGACCTCCAGTCGCACTCGCTCGCCAGCGACGGCACGCTCGCGCCGGCCGCGGTGGTCCACGCCGCGCATGCCGCCGGGATCGAGCTGCTGGCGCTGACCGATCACGACACGGTCGCCGGCGTCGACGAGGCGCTGGCGGCCGCCGCGGCGCTGCCCGGGATCCGCGTCGTACCGGGGATCGAGGTCTCGGCGCTCGACGTCGACGGCGAGGACCTCCACGTCTGCGGCTACGCGCTGGACCACCGCCATCCGGAGCTGGCCGCCGCGCTCGCCGCGTGGCGGGAGGACCGGGCGACGCGCTCGCTGCGGATGCTCGACGCGCTCCGCGACTGCGGGTGGCGGCTGGACGCGGACGGGATCGAGCGCCGGCACGCCGAGGACCGGCCGATCGGCCGGCCGCACCTGGCGGCGGCGGTCGTCGATCACCCGGACAACGGGGCACGGCTGGCCGCCGAGGGCCTGCGGACCGCGACCGACGTGCTGGTCGCCTACCTGGTGCCCGGCGGGCCCGCGTTCCGGCCGCGCACGACGCCGACCGTCGCCGAGGCGATCGAC
>CAZFIQ010000040.1:0-3700 GCA_964519185.1 uncultured Patulibacter sp. | reverse complement strand
CGACGCGATCCACCGCGCGGGCGGCGTGGCGATCTGGGCCCACCCGTTCTGGGACGTCGACGAGCCCGCCCGGGTGCTGGCCACGCTCGACCGCTTCGTCGCCGCCGGCCTGGACGGGGTGGAGGCCTTCTACCCGAGCTTCGACGCGTCCCAGGCCCGGCTGCTCCACGACGCCGCGGTGGCGCGCGACCTGCTGACCACCGGCTCCGCCGACTTCCACGGGCCCGAGCACCCGATCTTCGATCGCTTCGGCGCGTTCGAGACCCACGGGCTGGAGCCGCGGCTCGGCCCGATCGCCGCGGCGTAAGGACGCAATCCGCGCGCCGACGGAGCCGACGGCTACTGTTCCCCGCCGATGGACTTCCTTCAGGCGATCGTTCTGGGCGTCGTGCAGGGGCTCACCGAGTTCCTGCCGGTCTCGTCCTCGGGCCACCTGCGGATCGTGCCCGCCTTCCTCGGCTGGGAGGACCCGGGCACCGCGTTCACCGCGGTCGTCCAGATCGGGACGATGCTGGCCGTCCTGCTCTACTTCCGCAAGGACCTGTGGGCGATCGCCCGGGGCTGGCTGGGCGGGCTCCGGAACCGCGAGCGGCGCCGCACCTTCGAGTACCGGATCGGCTGGTACATCGTGCTCGGCACGATCCCGATCTGCATCTTCGGCCTGGCCTTCTCCGACCAGATCGAGACCGAGGCCCGCAACCTGTACCTGATCGGCACGACCCTGATCGTGCTCGGCATCCTGCTGCTGGTCGCGGACAAGCTCGGCAAGCACGAGCGCCAGGTCGAGGACCTGACCTTCCGCGACGGCATCATCATCGGCTTCGCGCAGGCGCTGGCGCTGATCCCGGGCGTGTCCCGCTCCGGCGCGACGATGACCGCGGGGATGGCGCTCGGGTTCGACCGCGCCGCGGCGGCGCGCTACTCGTTCCTGCTGTCGGTCCCGGCGGTCGTCCTGTCGGGGCTGTTCGAGCTGCGCAAGATCGGCGACGACAGCCTGCCGGTGGCGGGCACGATCGTCGGCACGATCGCGGCCTTCGTCGTCGGCTACGCGTCGATCGCCTGGATGCTCAAGTGGCTGACCAGCCACACCGTGGCGGTCTTCACCGGCTACCGGGTGATCCTCGGCATCGGCGTGCTGGTGCTGGCCGGTGCCGGCGTGATCAGCTGACGCTGGATTCCCAGACCATTCGTCGACGCCGTCCCGCCCCCGCCGATCGCCGGGGCGGAGATGACCCTTTCATAGACTGACCTTCATCGGAAGGCCCTTCGGCGATCGCCGTTGACATCGCGCGACTTTCGTAGATAAGTTGACGTCAGATTCTCGGAGATCGTCGCGTCGCCACGCTCCTCCGTGATCGTCCATCGAAGGAGAGAGATGTCCCGTACGTTCGCCCTGGCCGCCCTGATGGCGGCCACGCTGGCCGTGGCCGGATGCGGCTCGTCCGAGGAGCCGGCCGCGACCAGCGCCGACCCGTCGGCCGCGACCTCCGCCGCGGCCGCTGGTGCCCCCGCCGAGGTCCGGGCCGAGGTCGAGCGCCTGCGCGCCCGCCCGACCAGCATCGGCATCGACGTGCCGCTCGACGGCCCGCCCGCGACCGGCAAGCAGATCGCCTACCTCAACTGCGGCGTGCCCGCCTGCGTCGCGCTCGGCAAGAGCCTCGAGCAGGCCGCCCAGCAGGTCGGCTGGAAGGTCAAGGACATCCCCCAGGGCCTGACCCCGGAGTCCGTCAAGGCCGCCTGGGGCCAGGTCGCCCGTGACACGCCCGACGCCGTCGTCGCCACCGGCGGCTTCCCGACCGAGATCTACGCCGACGAGCTGGCGACGCTGCAGAAGGACGGCGGCGTGCTGGTGTCGGTCGCCGACGTCGCCGAGCCCCAGCCGGACACCGGCTTCATCGCCGCGGTCGCCGGCGCCGAGCGCGCCCAGGCCGCCGGCCGACGGATGGCCGACTGGGCCGTCGCCGAGGCCGACGGCCGGGCCCACGTCCAGATGATCAACATCCCCGGCTTCCCGATCGTCCAGATGCAGTTCGACGCGTTCTCCGCACGCCTGAAGGAGACCTGCCCCGACTGCACGATGACGACCTACGACGCGCCGCTCTCGAGCCTCGGCGAGACGCTGCCCGGCGAGATCGCCCAGCAGCTGCGCAAGAACCCCGACGCCAACGTGCTGGTGCTCGGCTCCGGCGACATGGCCGTCGGCCTGCCGGCCGCGCTGGCGAGCGCCGGGATCAGCGACCCGCCGCCGACGATCACCCAGGGCCAGACGCCCGAGATCGCCCAGGTACTGGCCAGCGGCGGGCTGGCGGCGATCTACGGCCAGGAGGTCAACGAGGTGATGTGGCGTGCGGTCGACGCGCTGCTCCGCCACTTCGGCGACGTCGCCGGCCGCGTTGGGCTCCAGCGACTGGTCGCCGAGTGGATCGTCACCGCCGACGACCTGCCGACGACCGCGGAGCCGTTCCCGCTCGTCGCCGACTACGAGGCCCAGTACCGCGCGCTCTGGGGCCTGGAGTAGCCCCGCTCGACCGGCGGTCCGGGGAGCCCGCTTCCCGGACCGCCGGTGTGCCGTCCCCGACCGAGAGAGACCCGATGCCCTTCAGCACCACCGGCGCGCGTGCCGCCGGCCTGTTCCACGTCACGTCGATCGTCGACGACCTGACCGCCCTCGCCGACCGCCACGCCGCGGTCTTCGGCGTCGAGACCCGGACCCTGGGGTACTTCGGCGGCCGCTACGCGACCTACTGCCTGATCGGCGACGTCGCGCACGACAACATGTGCCCCGACCAGGACCAGGGCACCGCGATGCGCCAGTTCCGCTGGTCGAGCGGCGAGCACTGGTTCCCGCCCGGCCTGCTCGTCGACGACATGCAGGACCTGATCTACCAGCTGCGCGGCCGCCGCGGCCTGCGGATCGGGTCGATCCACGGCGATCCGGTGCTGGGCCCGCCCGCGTCGGTCGACGCTCCGGGCGCGGGCGGCCCGCCCGACGCGCTGATCGGCTTCGCCCACCCGTGGGAGGCCGGCCTGGAGTGGGAGTTGGTCGAGCTCGACCCGGTGGCCGGCGGGGCGATCGTCGCGCAGTGGCCGCACCCCCAGCTGGTCCCCGGGTTCCGTTGGCCGGCCCCGCCCCGTGACTCGGTCCGGGCCCGCCACCACGCCGCCCACGTGATCGTCACCGACGACCCCGGCCCGGCGATCTCGTTCCTCTGCGACGTGCTCGGCGGGCGGGTCTTCGCCGAGCGGGACGATCCCGCGCGGGGCGTGCGCGGCCACTGGATCACGCTCGCCGAGCACGCGGCGGCGCCGGTCACCGTCGAGCTGGCGGTGCCGACCGCCGACGGCCCCGCCGCGCGCGACCTGCGGCGGATCGGATCGACGACCTACCACTGCCTGACCTACGTGGTCGAGGACCTGGACCACGCCCGGGGGCACCTGGCCGCCCAGGCCGTCGCGCTCGAGACCGACGACGACGTCCTGCTGGTCACCGACCCGGTGGGGTTCCACGGCCTGCGCTACGGGTTCACGCGAGCGCTGCACCCCGACGACCCGCGCGCCGCCTGAGGTCCCCACGCCCCCGCCCGCCAGGCTGATGCGGATTCCGCCCGCCGGAGCGGCGGAATCCGCATCAGCTCGGGGGGTGGGCGAGCGGGGGGGGTCAGGCCCCGACGTACTCCGCCAGGTGCTCGCCGGTCAGCGT
>CAZFIQ010000039.1:6586-18043 GCA_964519185.1 uncultured Patulibacter sp. | reverse complement strand
GCCCGCCGGGTGGTGCTGGCGACCAACGTCGCCGAGACGTCGCTGACGGTGCCCGGCATCAAGTACGTGGTCGACCCCGGCAACGCCCGGATCAGTCGCTACAGCTCGCGGCTCAAGGTCCAGCGGCTGCCGATCGAGCGGATCTCCCAGGCCTCCGCCAACCAGCGCAAAGGTCGCTGCGGCCGGACCTCGGACGGGATCTGCATCCGGCTCTACTCCGAGGACGACTTCCTCGAGCGCGCCGAGTACACCGACCCGGAGATCCTGCGGACCAACCTGGCGTCCGTGATCCTGCAGATGGCGGCGCTCGGCCTGGGTGAGGTCGCCGACTTCCCGTTCCTCGACCCGCCCGACCGGGCGCAGGTCCGCGACGGCACGATGCTGCTCCACGAGCTGGGCGCGCTCGACCCCGAGGCCGAGGATCCGAAGAAGCGCCTGACGCCGCTGGGCCGCAAGCTCGCGCAGCTGCCGATCGACCCGCGGATGGGCCGGATGGTGCTGGAGGCCGATCGGCTGGAGGTCACCGAGGAGGTCGTGGTGATCGCCGCGGCGCTCTCGATCCAGGACCCGCGCGAGCGGCCGGCCGACAAGCAGGAGGCGGCCGCCCAGTCGCACGCCCGCTTCCGGCACGAGCAGTCGGACTTCCTCAGCCTGCTCAACCTCTGGGAGCACCTGGGCCGGCGCCAGCGCGAGCTGTCCGGCAGCCGCTTCCGCAAGGAGTGCAAGCAGGAGTTCCTGCACTACCTGCGGATCCGCGAGTGGCAGGACCTGGTCGCGCAGCTGCGCCAGGCGGCCAAGCAGGTCGGGATCACCGTGCCGCGGACCCACGGCAGGGGCACCGACGACGGGGCCGCCGATACGCCCCGCGCCGAGCAGCAGATCCATGTCGCCCTGCTGTCCGGCCTGCTGTCGCACGTCGGGCTCCTGGACGAGACCCAGAAGAAGGACCAGCAGGGACGGGACAAGCGCAAGTCCGGCCGCGAGCGCGGCCGCAGCGAGTACCTGGGCGCGCGCGGCGCGCGGTTCCAGATCTTCCCGGGGTCGACGCTGGCGAGGAAGCCGCCGACCTGGACGATGGTCGCCGAGCTGGTCGAGACCAGCCGCCTGTGGGGCCGCACCGCCGCGCGGATCGAACCGGAGTGGGTCGAGCCGCTGGCCGGCCACCTGCTCCGGCGGACCTACGCGGAGCCGCACTGGAGCCGCAAGCGCGGTGCGGTCGTGGCCAGCGAGCGGGCCACCCTCTACGGCCTGCCGGTCGTCGCCGGCCGGACCGTCGTCTACGGCCGGATCGACCCGGTAGCCGCGCGCGAGCTGTTCATCCAGCACGCGCTGGTCGAGGGCGACTGGAACGGCCGACACCGGTTCGTCGAGCGCAACCGCGAGCTGGTCGCCGAGGTCGAGGCGCTCGAGGAGCGGGTCCGCCGCCGCGGGATCCTGGTCGACGACGACGCGATCTACGCGTTCTTCGACGAGCGGATCCCGGCCGACGTCGTGTCCTCGGCGCACTTCGGCCGCTGGTGGAAGCGCGCCCGGGAGCAGGACCCGGACCTCCTGACCTTCCCGCGCGAGCTGCTGATCGACGAGCGCGCCGGCGACGTCGCGGGCGCCGGCGGCCGGCAGGCGATGCCCGACGCCTGGAAGCAGGGCGACCACCTGCTGCCGCTCAGCTACACGTTCTCCCCCGGGGCCGACGACGACGGGGTCACGGTCCACGTGCCGCTGACGCTGCTGCCGCAGATCAAGCCGCTCGGCTTCGAGTGGCTGGTTCCGGGCCTGCGCGAGGAGCTGGTGACCGCACTGGTTCGCGGTCTGCCGAAGGAGATCCGCCGCGAGCTGGTGCCGATCCCCGACACGGTGGCCCGGGTCCTGACCCGGATGACGCCGCGCAGCGCGCCGCTGGCGATCACGCTGGCGCGCGAGCTCAACGAGCTGCCCGGGGTCCAGGTGACGCCCAAGCTGCTCGACCCGGCGACCCTGCCCCCGCACCTGCGGATGCGGTTCCGGGTCGAGGACGAGTCGGGTGCCGCCGTCGCCGAGGGCCACGACCTGGACGCCCTGCGCGAGGCGGTGCGGCCCAAGCTCAAGGCCAAGCTGCAGGCGGCGACCCCCGACCTGGAGCGCCGGGGGCTGACCGCCTGGTCGTTCGGCCCGCTGCCGCGGGCGATCGGGGTGGCCCACGCGGCGGGCGGTGATGCGTCCGGGCTGCGGGTCTACCCCGCGCTGGTCGACGAGGGCGAGACCGTCGGGATCCGGGCGCTGGACAGCCCGCAGGCCCAGGCGGCCGCGATGACCGCGGGGATCCGCCGGCTGCTGCTGCTGACGGTCCCGTCGCCCGACCGGTTCGTCCGTGGCGGTCTCGACACTCGGGCCCAGCTGACGCTCGCGACCGCGCCGCACGGGTCGCTCGACGCGGTGATCGCGGACACGGTGGCGGCGACGGTCGACGCGCTCGCGGCGAGCAAGGGCGGCGTCGCCTGGAACGCGAACGAGTTCCGGGCGCTGCGCGACCACGTCGCCGGGCACCTGGCCGACGCCGCGCCGAAGGTGCTCCAGCAGGTGGTGCGCGCGCTCGACGCGGAGCGCGAGGTCCGGTCGCGGCTGGAGCGACTGGCCGCCGCGCCGACGCCTCCGGGATCGGCCTTCGACATCGCCCAGCGCGACGTCACCGCCCAACTGCGGCGGCTGGTCTTCCCCGGCTTCGTGACCGCCACCGGGGCCCGCCGCATGCCCGACCTGGTCCGCTGGCTGCAGGCGGCGGCGTACCGGCTGGACCGGCTGCCCGACCAGCGCGCCGCCGACGCCGACCGGACCGCGGCGATCCAGGCGCTGGAGGCCGCCTACCGGGCCAAGCGCGGCGCCCGCCCGGACGGCGCCCCGCCCTCCGCGGAACTGGACGAGGTCCGCTGGCTGCTGGAGGAGCTGCGGGTCCACCAGTTCGCCCAGACGCTGGCCCGTCAGCGGTCGGGGCTGCCGGTCTCCGCCAAGCGGGTCCGCAAGCTGCTCGACGCGGCCTGACGCGGCGCGTCCCGACCACCTGGGCCGGGACGCGCTGGGCGCCACCCGCCGACCGGTCGCCCGGCCGGCCGAGGTCCTCAGCGCGTCAGCGTGATCGAGCCGGTCTCGCGGACCGCGCTGTTGCCCGCCGCGTCGCGCACGGTCAGCCGCAACCGGTAACGGCCCGGGGTCAGCGTGCGACGACCGATCCGCGGCGTCAGCTCGGCCACCGTCCGGCCCTCCAGCAGGCGCAGCGTGCGGGTCGCCGACGGCAGCGCGACGAAGCGCGTGCAGCGCCGGTTGCTCGGCACCCGCGAGCTGGTCCCGGCCTTGACGCAGCGCGCGGTGCGCCCGCGCCCGACGGTCCGGCCCGGACGCGCCTGCAGCACCTCGAGCCGCCCGGTGCCGGGCTCGTTGAGCTGGATCGCCAGGCGGGCTCGCGTGGCCTGCCGCGACGCGAGCGTCCGACGCGTCGGGCTCGGCTTGCGGGTCAGGTGCCAGCGGGTCGGCGACACCGACAGGGCGCGGATCCGGACGGGCGGCGGCGGGACGGGGACGAAGCGGGCGATCACGTCCTTGGCCTGCTCGGTCGTGACCGCGCAGCGCCGTTCCTGGCCGGCCGCCGCGCAGGCGCCGTCCCAGCCGGCGAAGACGAAGTTCTTGCGAGCGGTCGCGGTCAGGATCACGGGACGGCTGCCGCCGTAGAACTGGCTGCAGTCGGTCCCGCAGTCGATCCCGGGCGGGTTGCTGGTGACCGTGCCGCGCAGCGGCCCGCCGTCGACGGTGACGCGCAGCGGCTGGGTGACCGGCGGGGCGCTGCCCGGCGCGTCCAGGCGCTGGATCCGGTTGTTGCCGGCGTCGGCCACCAGCAGCGTCCGCTGGTCCGGGCTGAGCGCCAGGTTGGCCGGGTCGAGCACCTGGCCCAGGCCCGTGCCCTCGGTCGCGATCGTCTCCCAGACGTAGCCGCCGTTGCCGTCGGGCGCGCCGCGTACGATCCGCGAGCCGTTGGCGGTGGCGGGCCGCAGCTCGGACACGTAGAGCGTGCCGTCGTCGGCGGCCGCGATCCCCTGCGGCCGGTCCCAGATCGTGCCGCCGCCGGGCGCCGGGATCCGCTTGTTGGTGAGGACGTCGATGACCGTCCGCAGCGACGTCGCGAAGACCCGCCCGGTGGCCTGGACGGCGACCGCGGACGGCCGGTTGATCTTGGTGCGGATGATCTCCGAGCTGCCGTCGCTGCGGAAGCGGACGATCCGGTTGCTGAACGAGCTGGCGACGTAGACGCTGCCGTCGGACCCGGTGGCGAGCCCGGTCGGCCGGCGGATCCCACCGGCCCGGGTCGTGGTCAGCACGCCGCCGCTCGGCGAGTACTGGACCAGCCGGTTGTTGTAGCTGTCGGCGACCCAGGTGATGTTCGCCCGGTCGACCGTGACCGCGGACGGCAGCAGCAGCTCACCCGACTTGCTGCCGGGGACCGTGTGGCCGATCGTGCGGCTGACCCGGCCGTACTGCGCCTCGTAGGTGCCGTCCGGCGAGAACAGCGCGATCCGCGAGTCGAAGGTGTCGGCGACCATCAGCCGGCCGTCGGGATGGAAGGCGACGCCGCGCGGCCGTGTGAAGTAGCCGGCGCCGCGCCCGTGGATGCCCCACGCGGCGACGATCTCGCCCGTCCGCGAGACCCGCTGGATCCGGTTGTTCGAGGTGTCGGCGACCCAGACCCCGCCGGCCTGGTCGAGCGGATTGCTGGTCACCGCGCGGACGATCGAGAAGCGCCCGACCTCGCGGCCGTTGCCGCCGAAGGTGCCCGAGTACTGGAGGGTGGCCGCGTCGAAGACGTTGACCCGGCCGTTGAGGTTGTCGGCCGTGTAGAGCTGGCTCGGGCTGCCGGCGTCGACCGCGGCGTCGTAGGGCGACGCGAACTGCCCGGGGCCGGTTCCGTAGGCGCCGAAGACCGAGATCCGCTCCAGCGTGCGCGAGTCCAGCACGTAGATCCGGTGGTTGCGGTTGTCGGGCGCGTAGATCCGGCGGCCGTCCGGGCTGATGCCGACGCCCTGCGGTCGGCTGAGCGGGGCGCTGGAGCGGTCGCTGACGCGCGGCGGGCCGTGCGGGCGGAGCGTCTGCGGGTTGAAGACGTAGCGGAGCAGGCGATCGTTGCCGCTGTCGGCGACCCAGACGATCACCGAGCTGGCCGGGCTCGCCTGGGCCACGACCAGCCCGCCGGCCGCGATCCCCGCGTCGGGGCGCGTGCCGTAGTTGCTGAGCGAGAACTGGCCGCGGTCCCCGAAGCTCGCCAGGTAGCGACCGTCGGCCGTCGAGAACACCTGGATCCGGTCGTTCTCGCTGTCGAGCACCCAGAGGTGCCCGGAGCGGTCGGCGGCGATCCCGCCGATCACGCCGAGTCGGCCCGGCTCGCGCCGCAGCGCGCGCGCCCCGAACTGGAACAGCGGCGTGCCGTTGCCGTCGAACGCCTGGATCACGCCGCTGTACTGGTCGGCGACGAAGACGTTGCCGGTCGCCGGCTCGACCGCCACCCCCTGCGGGAACCGGAAGACGCCGGCCCCCATCGGCTGCTCGCCGAGCAGCGACGCGCTCATCGGCGTGCCGAGCGGCGCAGCGGTCGCCGGTGCGGAGGCCCCGATCGCGCCCCCGATCGACACCAGGAGGACCGCGAGCGCGGTCCGGAGCGTCCTGCTGGTTGGACGTCGGAGGCGTCGGGAGCGCAGCATCCCGGCCATCTTGGCGTCTCGGCCCGACGAGCGCGCCGGTTCCCGCCGCGCCGACGGAGGCCTCATGGTCTTGAGACTCGATCTCATGTAGGCTGGTCGTCGGCCTCCACCCGTCCGCCGATCGATGCTCGACCCGTTCTCCCTCCCCTTCGTCCAGCAGGCCCTCTGGGAGCTGCTGCTGCTCTCGGTCGGCGCCGGGATCCTCGGGACCTGGATCGTGCTGCGCGGGCTGGCGTTCTTCGCCCACGGGGTCGCCGCGGCCACCTTCCCCGGCCTGGTCGTCGCCAGCGGCGTCGGCTTCGCCGGCCCGCTCGGCGCGCTCGCGACGGCGCTGCTGTTCGCGCTCTCCGCCGGACGGCTCGGGTCCCGCGACGGACGCCCCGACCACAGCACCACCACCGCGATGCTGCTGGTCGGCGCGCTGGCCGCCGGGGTGATCCTGGCCAGCGACGTCTTCACCGAGGCGATCAACGTCAGCACCCTGCTGTTCGGCAGCCTGCTGCTGATCGACGGGCGCGACCTGTGGATCGCCGGCGCCGTCAGCGCCGTCGTGGTCGTGGCCTCGCTGCTGCTCGGACCGCGCTGGCTGGCGGTCGGCTTCGACCGCTCCGCCGCCCAGGCCCTGGGGATCCGCTCGGGTCGCGCCGACGTCGTGCTGCTGCTGCTCGTCGCCGGCCTGGCGATCGCCACCCTGACCGCCGTCGGCTCGCTGCTGGCCGCCGCGCTGATGGTGGTCCCCGCCGCGACCGTCCGCCCGTGGATCCGCCGCATGCCCCAGTGGCAGCTGGCCAGCGTCCTGCTGACCGCCGTGATCGGCGTCGGCGGGGTCTGGCTGTCCGCCCGTACCAACGCCCCGCCCGGGGCGACCATCGCCGTCCTCTCCGGAGCCCTGTTCGCCGTGAGCCTGCTCTCCCACGCCGCCCTGCGGCACCCGTCCTCCCGCCGTCGCCTGCCGGCTGCGGTGACCGCCTTGATCGCGCTCGCCGGCTTCGGCCTGGCGGGCTGCGGATCGTCCGACGACGACACCGGCACGGCGGCGGCCGCGGGCGATGCGATCACCGTCGTCGCCACCACCGCGCCGGTCGCCGACCTGGTCCGCAACGTCGGCGGCGACGCGGTCGCGGTCCACCAGATCCTCGCCCCGGGCACCGATCCGCACGACTACGAGCCGCGCCCCAAGGACATCGTCGAGAGCGCCGACGCGCGCGTCGTCTTCGCCTCCGGGCTGGGCTTCGACGGTTGGATCGACGACGTGCTGAAGCAGGCCGGGAACGACGCCACCGTCGTGCGTCTGGGCGACCACGTGCCCGAGCTGCGCGACGCGGACGGCAGCCACGATCACGACGACGACGTCAGCGGTCACGACGACGAGGACCACGCGGGTCACGACGACGACCACACCGGCCACGCCGCCGAGGACCACGCCGCCGAGGACGACGCCGACGCCGGCGGCTCGGCCGACGACACGCACGCCGGGCACGACCACGGCGACGGCGAGCACGATCCGCACTGGTGGCACGACCCGGAGAACGCGATCCAGGCGGTCGAGCAGATCCGCGACGCGCTGATCGCCGCGAACCCCGCGGCAGAGGACCGGATCACCGCGAGCGCCCTGGCCTACCGCGAGCAGCTGGAGCGACTCGAGGACGGCGTCGAGCAGTGCTTCTCCTCGATCCCCGAGTCCGAGCGCAAGATCGTCACCAGCCACGACGCGATCGGTTACTTCGCCGACGCCTTCGACGTCACCGTCGTCGGTGCCGTGATCCCGTCGCGGACGTCGCGGGCCCAGGCGTCGGCCGCCGACATCGACCGGCTCACCAAGCTGATCCGCGAGCAGGGCGTCAAGGCGGTCTTCCCCGAGTCGTCGATCAACCCGAAGGTGGCCGAGGCGCTGGCCCGCGAGACCGGCGCGACCGCCGAGTACACCCTCTACGGCGACACGCTCGGCGCGGAGGGCACCGACAGTTCGACCTACGTCGGGATGATCCGGCACAACGCCGACGCGATCGTCCGCGGCTTGACGGGCGGCGAGCGCGGCTGCACGATCGAGGGCCCGTGAGCGACGCGACCACGACCACCGGCGACGTCCTGCTGCAGCTGCGGGGCGTGAGCGCCGGCTACGGCGAGACGATGGTGCTGCGTGGGCTCGACTTCGCCGCACGGGCCGGCCAGCAGATCGCCGTGCTCGGCCCCAACGGCGGTGGCAAGACGACGCTCTTCCGGGCGATCCTCGGCGAGCTGCCGCGGCACGTCGGCACGATCGAGCGCCGCGCCGCCGTCGCCGTCGTCCCGCAGACCGAGCGATCGCGGCTCGACTTCCCCGTCTCCGCGCTCGACGTGGTGCTGATGGGCACGATCGCCGGGCGACCGTGGTGGCGGCCCGCCGGCCGGGACGACCGCGACGCCGCGCGCGACGCGCTGGCGAAGGTCGGGCTGGCCGATCGCGCCGACGTCCGCTTCGGCGCGCTCTCCGGCGGCCAGCGGCAGCGGGTGCTGGTCGCCCGGGCGCTGGTCCGGCGCGCCCGCGTGCTGCTGCTGGACGAGCCCTACACCGGCCTCGACACCAGCAGCGCGTCGCGCCTCGACGCGTTGTTCGACGAGCTGGCCGCGTCCGGGCACGCGCTGCTGATCGCCACCCACGACGTCGCCCAGTGCCAGCCGTGGGACGCGGTGCTCTGCCTGAACGGCCGCCAGGTCGCCTACGGCCCGCCGTCCGAGACGCTGACCCCCGAGGTGCTCGAGCAGACCTACGGCGGCGGACTGCTGCGGCTCGACGGTCCCGGCGACGGCCTCGCGGTGATCAGCGATCACCACCACGGCCACGGTCACGCCCACTGATGGCGGTCGACGCGCTGACCGTTGCGTCGGTCGCCGACGCGCTGATCGACCCGTGGCGCAGCGGCATCATGCAGCGCGCCGCGATCGAGGTGCTGCTGCTGGGGATCGTCGGCGGGGTGCTCGGCTGCTGGATCGTCTGGGGCGGGCTGAGCTTCAGCGCGGAGGCGCTGCCCCACGCGATGTTCCCGGGGCTCGTCGGCGCCGCGCTGCTCGGCCTGCCGCTGGTGCTCGGCGGCGCGGTCGGCCTGCTGGTCGCGGCGCTGCTGATCGCGGTCGCGTCGCGGATCCGGTCGCTCGACCGGGACACCGCGATCTCCGTCGTCTTCACGTCGCTGTTCGGGCTGGGCGTGCTGATGGCGCTCGCGCCGGATACCCCGGCCGGCGTCTCGGAGCTGCTGTTCGGCGACGTGCTCGGCCTGACCGGCGGCGACCTGGCGGTCGCCGCGGCGCTGACGGCGGTCGTGCTGGCCGCGCTGGTGGTGCTGCACCCGCGGTTGCTGGCGGTGACCTTCGACCGGGAGGCCGCGCGGGTGCTCGGCGTCCGCCTGAGCGTGACCGACGCGCTGCTGATCCTGCTGATCGCCGTCGCCACGCTGATCTGCGTCCGGGCGCTCGGCAACCTCTTCGTCGCGGCCGTGCTCGTCGCGCCGGCGGCGGTCGCGCGGCTCTGGGGTGGTCGCGTGGTGCCCTCGATGCTGCTCGCCGTGGTCGTCGCCGTCGGTTCCGGGATCGGCGGTCTCTACCTGTCGTTCCACGCCGACGTCGCGGCCGGCGCCTCGATCGCCGGCACGACGGTGATCGTCTACCTGGTCGCGGCGGGCGCCGCGGACCTCCGTCGCCGCCTCCGCCGGCCCCCGCGCTGCGCGGTCGAGGGCGAGTAGGCGGCGGCCCGGTCGGTCCCGGCCGGCGCTCCACGACGCCGGCTTCACCGGTGCGCGGTTCGCCCGCCGTATGCGGGCAAACCGCACTCCAGTCCGTCGGCGAGGCCGGGGCCGACTCAGTCCGCCGGTGGCCGCACCAGGTGTGTCAGCTTGCGCGGGTTGCGCATCGCGCGGATCGCGGCGATCCGTCCGCCGATCACGTCGACCGCCACGACGGCGAAGACCGTCCCGTCGGTCCGGCGCAGCAGGCGACCCGGCTGGCCGTTGACCACGACCGCCTCGGAGCTGATCGTCGCGTCGAGCTTACGGCGGTAGCGGTCGGTGTGGACCAGGAACCGGGCGACGTCGGACGGTCCCCGGACGGGGATACGCGCCGCGGGGACCTCGCCCCCGCCGTCACCCCAGAGCACGACGTCCGCCGCGAGCAGGTCCTCCAGGCCCTCCAGGTCGCCCCGCTCGACCGCGTCGAGGAAGCGGGCGAAGAGGCGGTCGCGGTCCTCGTCCGCGGCGTCGAACCGCGGACGGCCCGCCGCCACGTGCTTCTTCGCCCGCGTCACCAGCTGCCGCGCGTTGGCCTCGGTGCGGTCGACGATCTCGGCGATCCGGCCGTAGTCGTAGTCGAACGCCTCGCGCAGCAGGAACGCCGCCCGCTCGACCGGGGTCAGCCGCTCGAGCGCCACCAGCAGCGCCTGCGACAGCGTGTCGGACAGCTCGGCCTGGTCGGCGGGGTCGGGACGCGGGTCGACGACCAGCGGCTCGGGCAGCCACGGGCCCTCGTACGCCTCCCGCCGGACCCGCGCCGACCGCAGCTGGTCGATCGACAGGCGGGTCGCGACGGTGGTGGCCCACGCCTCCGGGTTGGCGACGTCGTCCGCGCCCTCCAGGCGGATCAGCGTCTCCTGAGCGACGTCCTCGGCGTCGGCGACGCTGCCGAGCATGCGGTACGCGATTGCGAACGCCGCGCGCCGCGGGTCCGGGGTGTCGTGGTCGGTCACCATCGAGCCGCTCCGAGTCTAGGGTCGTGTGTCGTTCCGGCGGGTCGCCGAGGGGGACCGTCGGTCGCCCTTGGCCACGGGCCCCAGCTCAGTGCTGGGCCGCGTTCCAGCTGGCGGGGACCGAGCGCGCGGTGACGGCGAGCCGGTTCCAGGCGTTGATCGTCGCGATCTGCATCATCAGGTGGGCCAGCTCGGCGTCGTCGAAGCGCGCCGCGGCGGCGGCCCAGACGTCGTCGGGGACCCCCGTCTCGGCGACCAGCGTGATCGCGTCGGTCAGCGCGAGCGCCGCCCGCTCGCGCGTGCTGAAGTACGGGCTCTCCGCGTAGGCGGCCAGCTGGGCCAGGCGGACGTCGCTCTCGCCGGCGGCCTTCGCGTCGGTCCAGTGCATGTCCAGGCAGAAGGCGCAGCCGTTGATCTGCGACGCGCGCAGCTTGACCAGCTCCTTGACAGTATGGTCGAGCTCGATCCGCTCCTCGGCGCGAACCAGGCCTGCTGCCGGTGCGCCGGCCAGCGCGTAGTAGTCGATCCGGGGCGCGTGGGCGTCGACGGTGGTCGGAGTGGTCGTCGGGGTCGGATTCTCGGTGCTCATGCCCCTTCGACGAGACGGGGGTCGTGCTTGTGACACGTCCGCGTCGCCGAGACGCACCGCAGACCGCGTGCGCTTCGGGCCGCAGGCTGCCCCACAGCGCACGCAGTCGCGGCGAGCGCGCGTGCTCGGCGCGACTGGGTGCGATTCGGGCGCTCGACGGACCCGAATCGCACGCAGCCGGCGATCGCTCGCGCGCCCTCAAGCCGCCCTCTCCCCCTCGCCCCCGCTCGCGTGGCCGTACTCGTGGACCGCGTCGGTGCCCCAGCGGGGCCACGGGTCCGTGAGCTGCCGCGCCGCGTCGCGGCCACCGGCCAGCTCGAGGTCGGTCATCAGCGCCGACTCCAGGCGAGCGACGAAGCCGTCCCGGTCCAGGTCGTGACCCAGCCGGCGCATCGTATGGATCGTCGATGACAGCCGGCTCGACGTAGAGCGGGCGC
>CAZFIQ010000039.1:4782-6576 GCA_964519185.1 uncultured Patulibacter sp. | reverse complement strand
GAAGCCGTCCCGGTCCAGGTCGTGGCCGATGAACACCAGCTCCTGGCGGCGGTCGCCGAAGACCGGATCCCACTGCTCCCGGATCCCGTCCCGGGCCTCGTCCGGCCAGGCGCCCTCGGGCTGGGTCGCCCACCAGGTCCCGACCGCGCCGAGGTTGAGGATCGGACCCGCCGTTGACCACTCGCCGACGATCGCCGGGCGGTTGGCCAGCCAGAAGAACCCCTTCGAGCGGATCACCCCGGTCCACGGCCGGTGGATGGCGTCCCACAGCCGCTGCGGGTGGAACGGCCGGCGCGCGCGGAAGACGAACGAGCCGATCCCGTACTCCTCGGTCTCCGGCTGCTCCTCGCCGCGCAGCACCCGCAGCCACCCCGGGTGCTCGGCCGCGGCGTCGAAGTCGAACCGCCCGGTGTCGAGCAGCTCGTCGAGCTCCACCTGACCGTGTTCCGCGCGGATGATCCGGGCGCCGGCGTTGAGCTGGCGGACGGTCTGCTCGGTCCGGGCGATCCGGGCCTCGTCGGCCAGGTCGCACTTCGACAGCACGACCAGGTCCGCGAACTCGATCTGGTCGATCAGCAGGTCGACCACGGTCCGCTCGTCCTCCGGTCCCAGGCTCTCGCCGCGGGCCGCGACGTCGTCGGTCGATCCGATGTCGTCGACGAACCGGGCGGCGTCGACGACCGTGACCATCGTGTCGAGTCGGGCGACCTCGCCCAGGCCAACGCCGTCCTCGTCCTCGAAGGTGAACGTCTCGGCGACGGGCAGCGGCTCGCTGATCCCCGTCGACTCGATCACCAGCTGGTCGAAGCGGCCCTGCTCGGCGAGCCGGCGGACCTCGACCAGCAGGTCCTCGCGCAGCGTGCAGCAGATGCAGCCGTTGCTCATCTCGACCAGCTGCTCGTCGACCCGAGACAGCGCGGTGTCGGAGCCTCCGCTCCAGTCGGCCTGCCCGACCAGCGCCGCGTCGACGTTGACCTCGCTCATGTCGTTGACGATCACCGCGATCCGGCGGCCCTCGCGGTTGGCGAGCAGCTGGTTGAGGATCGTGGTCTTGCCGGCACCGAGGAAGCCGGAGAGGACGGTGACCGGCAGCCGCCGGTCGGGGCTGAGGGAAGCGTTCATGTCGGGAGTATATAAGATTGAGTCTCATTACTTCAACGATCGCGGCCCCTCGGCAACGCGAAGGGCCCCGCCGGATCGTTCCGACGGGGCCCCGCATCGCCGACCGCGACGGTCGACGGCCGACCGCCCCGCCACCCACGGGACGCCCGGCCGCTCCGCCACCACCTCACCGTGGCGGCGGGGTTCGCCCCGGAGCTACTTCAGCTCCGCGGAGCTCTTCTTCAGCAGCTGACGGGCGATGATCAGCAACTGGATCTGCTGCGTGCCCTCGAAGATGTCGAGGATCTTGGCGTCGCGGGCCCACTTCTCCAGCAGGTCCGCCTCGCTGTAGCCGACGCTGCCGCAGAGCTCGACGCAACGCAGCGCCACGTCGGTGCCCGTCCGTCCCGCCTTGGCCTTGGCCAACGACGCCTGCAGCGAGTTCGGCTGGCGGTTGTCCGCCATCCACGCCGCCTGCATCGTCAGCAGCAGCGCCGCCTCGTAGTCCGACTCCAGCTCGAGCAGCGTCGCCGCCGCCGCGGACTGGACCGCGGCCGGACGGTCGTAGTCGACCTCGACGCCGACGCTGGCCAGCTGCTCGCGGGTCAGCTCGAGCGCGGCGCGGGCCACGCCGACCGCCATCGCGGCGACCAGCGGCCGCGTGTTGTCGAACGTCTGCATCGCGCCGGCGAA
>CAZFIQ010000039.1:0-4772 GCA_964519185.1 uncultured Patulibacter sp. | reverse complement strand
CGAACGATTTCTTGGCGTCGATCTCGGGCGCGCCGAGCAGGTTCGCCGCCGGCACCCGGCAGTCCTCGAGCACGAACTGCGCCGTGTCGGACGCGCGGATCCCGAGCTTGTGCTCCAGCCGGATCAGCTTCATCCCGGGGTTGGAGCGCTCGACCACGAACGACTTGATCGCGGCGCGGCCCTTCGCCAGGTCGAGCGACGCCCAGACGACGACCAGGTCGGCCCGCTCGCCCGAGGTGACGAAGATCTTGGTGCCGTTGAGGACGTACTCGTCCGCCTTCTCGTCGTAGACCGCCGTCGCCTTGATCGCCGAGGCGTCCGAGCCGACGTCGGGCTCGGTGATCGCCATCGCCGCCCACTGGCCCTCGAACCGCTTCAGCTGCTCGTCGTCGGCGACCGACGCGATCGCCGAGTTGCCCAGGCCCTGACGGGGCATCGTCAACGTCAGGCCGACGTCGCCCCAGCAGGTCTCGATCACCGACAGCACCGTCGACAGGTTGGTGCCGTTGCGGTTGCCCTCGCCCGCGCTCTCGTCGCGGCGGACGCCGGTCGCGCCCGCGCCGCCGCTGCCGCTGTCGTTCAGCCCGTCGATCAGGGCCGCGAGCATGTCGAGCTCCTTGGGATAGGCGTGCTCGGCCAGGTCGTACTTGCGGGAGTTCGGTCGCAGCACCTCCTCGGCGACCTGGTGGGCCTGGTTGACCAGGGGCTTGAACTTCCTGGGGCTCTCGAGGTTGATCATCAGACGAGCAGAGCTCCTTCCATCAGTCCGGCGGCGCGCAGGTCGCGGTACCAGCGCTCGACCGGGTGGTCCTTGACGTATCCGTGGCCGCCCAGCAGCTGGACCGCCTGCGAGCCGATCTCCATGCCCTTGTCCGCGGTCAGGCGGCGAGCGAGCGCCGCCTCCCGCGCGAAGCTCCTGCCCAGGTCGACCCGACTGGCCGCGCGGTAGGTCGTCAGCCGCAGGCTGTCGACGTCGATCGCCAGGTTGGAGACCGCGAAGGCCACGCCCTGGCGGTGGCTGATCGGCTCGCCGAACGCCTGACGCTCGTTGACGTACGGGATCACGTAGTCGAGCGCCGCCTGGGCGGTGCCCGCGGCCAGCGCCGCCCACGCGATCCGGCCCAGGCGGATCGCCTCCGCGTAGACCTCCGGGGAGGCGTCCGCCAGCAGCGCGGCCGCCGGCACCCGGACCTCCTCCAGGATCAGCTGGCCGGTACGCGCGGCGCGCAGCCCCATCCCGGGCTCGGGCGACGTCTGGACGCCGACGGTCTTCGACTCGACGATGAACAGCGCCGGGCGACCCGGGTTGCCCGGGCGACCGTTGGCGGGGATCGCGTCGATCGCCGCGGCCACCACGAACAGCTCGGCGGTCGCCACGCCCGGGACCAGCGACTTGACGCCGTTGAGGACGAAGTCCCCGCCCTCGCGCCGGGCGGTCGTCCGCAGGGCGAACGGGTCGAAGAGCGGCTGCGGCTCCTGCACGGCCAGCGCCGCGCCGGGCACGTCGTCGCCGACGAACGCGGGCAGGTAGGTCGCCTGCTGGTCGGCGTCGCCCCACAGGCCGATCGCCGTCGAGACCGCCGCCGGGGCCAGCGCCGCGAAGGTCAGGCTCAGGTCGCCGTGGGCGAACGCCTCGGCCATCAGCACCGAGGTCACCGCCGAGCGTTCCTCCACGGCGCCGCCGAGCTCCTCCGGCACGCCGATCAGCGTGGTCCCGAGCTCCGCGGCCTGGGCGATCAGCCCCTCCGGCGGCGCGGCGTCGGTGTCGGCCTGCTCGGCCGCGGGACGCAGCTCGGCGGCCGCGAACTCCCGCGCCGCCTCCTGCATCATCTGCTGCTCGTCGCTCGGCGTCAGGTCGAACAGCGACGGGCTGCTGCCGCCCGCGGCCTGGCGGGCCGGGCTGCCCGTGCCCTGCTGCTTGGCGAAGGTCCGCCCGATCGCGCCGGCGGCCCGGAAGCCGTTCTTGGTGGCGCGCTGGACGGTGCGCTCGGAGAGCTGGCGCAGGCCCATGCGGTCGATCACTTCCAGACCGGCGAACCGGTTGAGGGCACGCAGCCCCAGCGACATTCCTCGATCAGCCAGATTCATGGGTCCTCGGGCGGGGTCGAACGGACGGTTTCGCGGTCGGCCGTGCGGCCCCCGCGCTCTGTTGTTCCTACTCACGGTAGCACTCAGTGCACGTCCGTGAGCCACATTGATGAGGAGATCATGCCGGACGGTGCCGGTCTGTGCACATGTGCACACCGAAAGACCGGTCGATCGGGGGGCCCGACTCCCGTGCGCCGCCCGCGCTTTCCCGTCGTTTGCCGGGCTTTTCCGCGGAGGTCACCGGAGCGACACGCGCGCGCCCCCCGAAACCGGCAGACTTCGCCGGGTACCGCAACCCCCACACCAGGAGATCCCCCTTCATGCGCTACAACCGCACCTTCGCCCTGCTGCTCGCCGCCGGCGTGCTGACCGGCCTGACCGCCTGCGGCGGCGACGACAACGACGCCGAGCAGGTCGGCAAGGACGTCCAGGAGCGCAGCGAGCAGGTCCAGGAGCGCGCCGCCGAGGCCCAGAAGAAGGTCGGCGAGATCCAGCAGAAGCTGCAGAGCGGCGAGATCAGCGCCGAGGACGCCCAGAAGCAGGTCCAGGAGGCGACCAAGGACATCCAGAACGACGCCCGCCAGCTCGCCGAGGACGCGATGAAGCAGCTCGAGGAGAACGTGGACAACCTCCCCGAAGAGGCGAAGAAGCAGCTCGAAGAGGCGAAGAAGCAGCTCGAGAACGCCGGCAACTGAGCCGGCTGCTGCGGGGCCGACCGTCGGCGGACGGCCCCGCGGTAGGCCCGACGACGTCCGCCGAGCGCACGAGCGCGGCGGGCGTCGGCGTCCGGCCATCGGTCGACGCGACGTGACAGCGTCGACGTCACGTGGGATCGTTGCTCCATGCGCGCCCGTCTCCCCCGTACGCCGAGCCGCCACCCCGCGCCACGCGCGGCCGTGGCCCTGACCGCCGTGTCGGCGATCCTCGCGGTGGCGGCGGCCCCCGCCCTCGCGGCGCCCGTGGTCTCGGGCGAGTTCGACCTGCCCGCCGCTCCCGGCCAGCTGGCCCCCGGTCCCGACGGCAACGTCTGGATCACGATCGGGGGCTTCGACCTGGCGCGTGTCACCCCCGACGGCACGGTCACGACCTTCGACGTCCCCGGCGTCGTCGGGTTCGCCGGGGTCACCGCGGGACCGGACGGGAACCTCTGGGGCACCTACACCGGCGGCGTGGCCCGGATCCCACCGGGCGACCCGACGACCGCCACGACCTTCCCGATCGCGGGGTTGGCCACCCCGCGGACGGTGGTGACCAGCTCCGACGGCAACCTCTGGACCGCGAGCGGCGATCGGGTCTTCCGGATCTCACCGGCGAACCCGGCCGCGGCCACGTCGTTCCTGGTTCCGGACCTCGACCCGCGCGGGCTCGCCGCCGCCTCCGACAACCACGTCTGGGTCGCCGACTTCGGTGGGACCACCAACGGCCGGCTGATCCGGGTCGCCCCTGACGGGAGCTTTACCGCGACGCCGACCGGGGGCGGCGTGATGGACGTCGCTGGCGGACCGGGCGGCGCGGTCGGCTTCACCAACCCGTTGGCCGATCCCCAGTTCGTCGGCCAGCTGCCGCTCGGCGGGCCGCTGCTGACCTCGCCCGCACCGGGCGCGGACCCAACCGGCATCGACTACGCGGCCGACGGCGCCTTCTGGACGGCCAACTTCAACGCCAACCAGCTCGGACGCCTGGCCCCGGACGGCAGCTACACGGCCCTCGCCGGACTCAGCCCCAGTTCGGGACCGCGCCACCTGACCGCCGGACCCGACGGCCGGACCCTCTGGGTCGGGCTCGAGACGGCGGAGAAGGTCGCCCGGGTCACCGGCATCGAGCCGCCTCCGTCCGGCGGGGGCGGTGGTGGCGGTGGTGGTGGCGGCGTTCCGCTCCCGCCGGTCGACCGGACCGCGCCGCGGATCCTGCGGCTCGCCGCGTCGCCGACGCGCTTCCGGGCGGGCCAGCGGCTGCGCGTGCCGCGGCCCGGCCGCGCCGGCGTCGCCACCCGCGTCACCGTCGCCCTCGACGAGCCGGCGTCGGTCCGCCTGCAGCTGCTGCGCCTGCGGGACGGCTACCGGGCGGGCGGCCGCTGCCGGGTCGGCCGCGCGCCGTCGGCCAAGGCCAAGCGCTGCGTGCGCGAGCAGTCGGTCCAGGTCCGGACGCTGCGCGTCAGCGGGATCCGGCGGATCACCGTCACCGGCCGGGTCGGCAAGCGCACGCTCCCGGCGGGCCGCTACCGCCTGCGGGCGACGGCGACCGACGCCGCCGGCAACCGCTCCGCCGCGCGGACGATCGCCCTGCGGATCGTCCGCTGAGCCGCGCCGTCCCGTCGCGGGCGGGCCGACGGGACGGGCCCGGCTGAGCGCCGCCGAACGACGGCGGGCCGGGACGATCGCCGTCCCGGCCCGCGGAGGCCCGGCGGTCGCGCCGCCGAGCCGGGGGGTGGAGCGTCCGGTGCCGACCGCGGCACCGGTGGTGGTGTCAGAGGGCCTTGAGTTCCTCGGTGATCGCCTCGACGGAGGCCTTCGCGTCGCCGAAGAGCATGCTCGTCTTCGGGTCCGTGAACAGCGGGTTGTCGATGCCGGCGTAGCCGGAGCTCATCGAGCGCTTGAGCACGATCGTCGACGCCGACTCGTCGACGTTGAGGATCGGCATCCCGTAGATCGGGCTGTCGGGCCGGTTCCGCGCGTCCGGGTTGG
>CAZFIQ010000038.1:7667-18479 GCA_964519185.1 uncultured Patulibacter sp. | reverse complement strand
GCCGCCGGTGTTGCGGAAGGTCACCCGCACCGTGGTGCTGCGGCCGCGGCGCACGACGCTCGCGCTGCGGGTGATGCGCAGCGGGCCGAGCACGGCTCGCCGGCCGACCGGGGGCGGCGGAGGCGCCGAGCCGGGCGGCGCTCCCGGTCCGCCCGGCAGGCCCGGGGCCCCGGGGCCTACCGGTGCTCCGGGTACCCCCGGAGCACCCGGAACGTCGGGGTCCGGCGGAGGCACGACCACGGCGACTTCCTGCGACGCCGTCGCGATCGCGGCGCTGCCGTTGCAGCTCATCGTCTGCCCGGTGAAGACCGGCGTCGTCGAGCAGCCCTCCTCGTCGGTCAGCGTCACGGTCGCGGTGTACGACCCGGCGGCTGCGTAGGTGTGCGTGATCTGCGGACCCGTCGTCGTCCGCTCGGTCCCGTCCCCGAGCGTCCAGTGATAGCGGGTGATCGTCCCGTCGGGATCGGACGATCCGGATGCGTCGAGCGTGGTCGCCTGGCCCACCGGCACCGCCGGCGCGACGAGCGACGCGGTCGGCGGCTGGTTCGGCGCGAAGGCGACGGCGAACGGGCGACCCGGCAACAGGATCGCGGTCGCCGGCGCGGACGAACGCAGGTCGAGCGACGACAGCGACGACGAGTTGAGGTTGGCGACCAGCGCGGTCGCGCCGTCCGGCGCGACGGCGACGCCATAGGGGTCCTCGCCGACGGCGCGGGCCGGCTGGACGGTCCCGGTCGCGACGTCGACCGCGCGGACGACGTCCTGCGAGAAGTGGCTGACCAGGACGGTGCCGCCGTCGGGCGTGATCGCCAGGCGCTGCGGCTGGGCGCCGACGGAGATCCAGGGCCGGACGGCGCCGGTCACGGCCTCGAGCGGGTACAGCCGGCCGTACCCGGACGACAGCGCGTAGACCATCGCGCCGTCCGGTGCGATCGCGATGCCGGTCATGGCCGCCCCGGTGTGCAGCAGCGGGGTGACCGCGCCGGACGTCAGGTCGACCTTCGCCACCCCGGCGTAGCTGCCCGGGGGCGTCGGGGGCGCGCCGGTCGTGACGTAGGCGGCGGTGCCGTCCGGGGTCAGCGCGAGCGCCCAGGCCTGGGCGCCGATCTCGATCGGCGTGCCTACCGTCCGCGTCGCCAGGTCGTACGGCACCAGTCGGCCGCTGTTGGTGGCGACGACCCAGGCCGTCCGTCCGTCCGGCGAGATCGCCAGGTCCTGGCCGGACGACGGCAGCGCCACCGGCGGGTGCGCGGTGCCCGTCCGCAGGTCGACGCTCACCACGGAGTTGGTCCCGACCGCGACCGCCGTGCCGCCGTCCGGGCTGATCGCCACGTCGCGGGCCAGCCACGGCAGCGGGATCGAGGGGCCGACCACGTTGGTCCGGGTGTCGGTCGGGATCAGCGCGTCGGCTTCCCGCACGACGGTCCACGCGGTCCACGCGGCGGCGCTCGACGGCAGCGCCAGG
This sequence comes from uncultured Patulibacter sp., assembly GCA_964519185.1. Classification (GTDB taxonomy): domain Bacteria; phylum Actinomycetota; class Thermoleophilia; order Solirubrobacterales; family Solirubrobacteraceae; genus Patulibacter. The sequence goes on along the minus strand of CAZFIQ010000038.1, from coordinate 17,014 downwards.
CCACCCACGGCCAGCAGGATCGATGGGGCGACGACACGCGCCAGCGCACGCCGAAGCGTGCGGGCGTGCCGGGGGGAACGCGGCAGCATGCGGCGATCCTGCCGCTCGCCGGGCCGGTCGGCATCCCCGGAACCGGTGAACGTCAGTCCGCGTCGCCGCTCAGCTCGACGCCGACCAGCTGCCGCCGGCCGCGCAGGTCGAGCTTGGCGTAGACCCGCTTGAGGTGGCTCTCCACCGTGTGCACCGAGAGGTGCAGGGTGCGGGCGATCTCGGCGTTGCTCAGTCCGTCGGCCGCGGCCCGGGCGACCCGCCGCTCGGCTACGGTCAGCCGATCGCGGTCGGCGGCGGCGCGCCGCCGCCGACCGCCGGCCATCCGCAGCTCGTCGCCGGCCCGGGCGGCGTGGCCGGCGGCGCCGTGTCGCTCGGAGATCCGCAGAGCCTCGGCCAGCGGGGGCCGCGCCTCGCGGGGGCCTCCGCTCCGCCGCAGGAGGCCGCCGAGGGCCATCAGCCCCTCGACGCGCTGCAGCGGCAGGTCGACGTCGCCGAGCCGCTCGAGCGCCTGTTCGTAGCCCGCCAGCGCCGCCGCCTCGTCCCCGGCGCGCTCGGCGATCCGGGCGGCGCCGAGGGTCGCGGCGAACCGCGGCCAGCGCGACGGCAGCACCGCGGCGCGCCGCTCCAGCCAGCGCAGCACCCGCTGCGCGTCGTCGTGGCGGCCGGCTAGCAGGTGGGCGGCGATCGCGTGGCCGGCCCACTGCGTGTGGTTCGGCTCCCCGACCCCGGCCGCGACGTTGATCCGCTCGACCTCCAGCAGCGCGTCGGAGGCGGCGGGATCACCCGCCCACAGCAGTCGGAGGCCGCGGGTCAGAGCCAGCCACATCCGGATCATCCACGGCTGGCCGGCGGCGGCGACGGCCTGCTCGGCGGCGATGCTCTCCTCGATCCGCCCGCTCCAGAGCAGCGCTTGGGCGCGCACCATCGCGGCGAACGGCACCAACAGCGGCGCCAGCTCCGAGTACCGGTCGGCGCGGTCCGCTTCCTCGATCGCCTCGCGCAGCCGGCCGCGGCGGATCAGGTGGTTGCCGGTGAACAGGCTGACCACGGCGAGCGCGTTGGCGGCCCCCGCGCGCTCGATCTGCTCGCGCGCCATCTGCAGCGCCCGCAGAGACGCGTCGAGCCGCTCGGCGTACTGCGCGCAGTGGGCGTACGGGTAGACGCTGGCGCGCGGGGTGACGAGCTCGGCCGGGGCGAGCGCCACCGAGCCCTCGTGCAGCCGCCGCTCGACCGGCTCGGTCGCCGCGATGCCGCGCGGGTCGCCGCCCTCCGACAGGAGGTGCCCCCAGATCGCGTCGGCCCCCAGGCGCAGCTCGGGGTCCGCGCCCTGCGCGAGCTCGCGGGCGCGGGCCGCCAGCGGCAGCGCCGGTCCGGGTCCGGCCGTCATCCAGGCGCTGACCACCTGGTCGAGCAGCGGCACGACGGCGTGCACCGGGTCGTGCTGCTCCGCCAGGGTGACGGCCCGCTCGAGCACCGCCTCGCCGTGGTCGCCGGTTCCGGTCAGGTACTGACAGCGTCCGAGCAGGACGAGTGCCGCCACTCGGTCGTCCCAGCAGACGCCGTCGCGCTCGAGCAGCCGACTGCAGACCTCGGCGGCGGCCGGCGCCTCGCCGCTGGCGCAGCGTGCGTCGGCCAGCGCTAGCAGCAATTTCGGCGCAGCGTGGTCGCCCTGGAGCTCGACTGCGACCCCGAGGGTGCGGGCCGCGCTGACGACGGCGCCGCGGGTCGCGGCGGTTCGGCCGACGCGCTCCAGCAACGCGGCTGCCGCGTCGTTGCCTGCGACCTCGGAGCCGGCCCGGATCGCCTGCTCCGCCGCCTCCTCGAAGCGTCCGTGCCGGGCGAGCAGCGCGTAGGCGCGGGCGTGCAGCCGCGACCGCAGTGGTGCGGCGGTCGCGTCGTAGAGTGCACGTGCCAGCAGCGGGTGACCGAAACGCAGCCGGTCGGCGGCGTCGGCGGCGACCAGTCCGCTGGCGTGCACCGCCCGCAGCGCCGCGTCGCCCGCGGCGGCGTCGAGTTCGGCCAGGTCGACGGCGATCCCGGGACGGAAGCTCGTGCCCAGGACGCTTGCGCACCGAAGCAGTCGCATGGCGGGCTCGTCGAGCCCGGCGAAGCGGGCGGTCAGCAGGTCACCGGCCGGCCGGTCGGGTGCGGCCAGGCTGGCCGCATACTGCTCGATCAGCAGTGGGTTGCCCCGGCAGAGCTCCCAGGCTCGGGCGGCTGCGTCCGCCGGCAGCGCGCCGCCGGCGCGGGCGGACAGCAGCTGGGCGCTGGCCGGCGCGGAGAGCGCGGGTACGGTGACGAGCCGGCCGTGGCCTGCGGCGACGACCGTCCGGACGGCGTCGTGCGCGGCTGGCGGCCACGGACGCAGCGCGGCGATCAGCGCGACCGGGAGAGACGCCAGGCGCCGCGCTAGGAACAGCGTCACCTGGAGCGAGTCGGCGTCGGACCAGTGCAGGTCGTCGAGCACCAGCAGCAGCGGTCGGGTCCGCCGCGCCTGGAGCATCCGCAGCGCCCGCAGGTAGGGCGCCGAGGGCTCGACCGCCGCGACGAGCAGCTCGTCGGGGTCCCCCGCGTCGCCGGCGATCGGCCCGGCCACCTGCTCGAGGAGGCCCCACGCGATCCCGTCCTCCATCTCCTCGCCGCGACCGACGCCGATGTCGAAGCCGCCGGCGCGTGCGCGCTCCTCGGCGGCCCGCAGCAGCGTCGTCTTGCCGGCGCCGGCCTCGCCGAGCAGGAAGAGGCCGTGGCCTCGGCCGTCGCGGGCTTCGGCCAGGGTGCGGCTCACGGCCGAGAGCGCGTCGTCGCGCTCCCAGAGGCCGCCGGGGGGTCGGCGGGTGGTCACGCCCCGATCCTTCCAGCTCGACGCTAGGGCCCGCGGCACGGGTGGCTCACTGCCACGGCCGGTCGACCCACTCCGCCCCGGCGTCCTCGGCCGTCAGCTGGCGCTCGGCGAGCCAGCGGCCGAAGCGGGCGGCACCGTCCGGGCCGCCGGGCAGCGCGACCGTCGTCCGCACGCCGTCGACCACGTAGTCGGTGGCCCGGACCACCGCGGCGATCGTCCGGAGGTCGTGCTCGATCCGTCCGGCGATCTCGTGGGGCAGCTCCAGCGTGCGCAGCGGTCGGTGCTCGCGCACGACGAACCGGGCCTCCGCGACCGCCGCGCCGACGGCGGCGGCGTAGGCGCGGGTCAGCCCGCCGGCGCCGAGCAGCGTGCCGCCGAACCAGCGGACCACGACCGCTGCCACGTCGCTGAGCGGGCCGGGGGCGGCGACGTCGGACGGCGGACCGGACCGGCTCGCGTCGTCGTGATCGGCCGCCGGTCGGTCGCCCGACGGTGCATCGACGCCGAGCAGCGTCTGCAGCATCGGCATCCCCGCGGTGCCGGCCGGCTCGCCATCGTCGTTCGAGCGTTGCAGCCGCCGCTGCGGTCCGATCACGAACGCCGAGCAGTGGTGGCGCGCGGCGTGGTGCTGCTTGCGCAGCTCGGCCAGCAGCTGCCGCGCTCCGGCTTCGTCGTCGACCCGTCGCAGCACGGCCAGGAAGCGGCTGCGCTTGACCTCGATCTCCGCCGCGACGTCGGGCCCGGCGGCGATCGCCAGGTAGCTCGCGGTGTCGGGCATCGGGCACGGGTCAGGGTAGCCGTCGGCCCCGCGGCGGCGACGCCCGGTCGGGTCTGCATGCGCACACGACACGGCCGCTGCACCGTATGCGCAGCGAGTGTCGCCTGGCGGTGACGCTTGAGCATGCGTGGGACGCGGGCCGTCGCGTGCGCCACGGGTGTCGTGTTCCAGGGTCCTGACCGCTCCCCGGCCGAGCGCGGGTCAGCCGGCGTCGGGCACGTCGGCTGCCACGGCCTCCAGCCACTGGCGCTTCTCCGCGCGCCAGCCCTCGTCGTCGCGACTGCGCTTCCAGTAGCCGGAGACCGAGAACCGCTCGTCGTCGATCCGGCGGTCGGCCAGCAGGTGCTTGCGGATCGCCCGGACCATCGAGGCCTCGCCGTGGAGGAACGCGTCGTAGCGGCCGGCGGGGAAGTCGAGCGCCTCGACGGCCCGCAGCAGGCCGTCCGGGTCCCCCGCGGACCGGTGGATCCAGGTCACGCGGGTGTCGTCGGTGGACGGCAGCGGCTGCTGCTCGGCCTGGTCCTGCACCTCGATCACGGCGATCACCGGCCGCTCGGCCGGGATCCGCTCGATCGTCGCGGCGATCGCCGGGATCACGCACTCGTCGCCGATCAGCAGGTGCCAGTCGACGTCCTCCGCGGGCGCGTAGCCGCCGCCGGGGCCGAGCAGCTGCAGCGTGTCGCCGGGCTGGGCGGTCGCCACCCACGGACCGCCGACGCCGATGTCGCCGTGGTACACGAAGTCGAGCGTCAGCCGTCGCGACGCCGGGTCCCAGGCCCGCACCGTGTAGCTGCGGGTGCGCGGCCACTGCTCCTTCGGGTGCGTCGCCTTGACCTGCTCGACGTCGAACGGCGCCGCGTAGTCCGCGCCGGGGCCCGGGAACATCACCTTGACGTAGTGGTCGGTGAAGTCGCCCACCGGAAGGTCCGCCAGGTCCTCCCCCGTGACCACCACGCGGTACATCTGCGGCGTGAGCCGTTCGACGGCGACCACCTGGGTCTGCAGCGGACGGCGGGGCGGGCGAGCGGGCGCGGGCATGCGTCCTATCGTAGGGAACCCTTATCCCCGGCTCGGTGCTGTCCGCCACAGGCGCCCGCAGCGTCCACCGCGCTGAACGGGCCTGACACCGCGCGACCGGTGGCCGTGCAGCATCCGGCGCTCTCACCGACCCAGCGACTACACGCTCGACCGCCGTGCAGCGTGGCGCGCTAGGCGGCCGCGCCGCGGCCGAACAGCACCGCGGCGACCGCGGTCGCCAGGTTGAGGCTGGAGACCCCCGCGCGCATCGGGATCCGGATCCGGACGTCGGCCCTCCCGAGCAGCCGGTCGCTCAGGCCGTAGCGCTCGGTGCCGAAGGCGATCAGCGACCGCGGTGGGATCGCGCCGGGGCCGAGCTCGTCGCCGTCGGGGTCGATCGCGACCAGCGGCCGGTCCGTCGGCTCGTCTCCCGTCGCGTGGGCGACGGGCAGAGCGAAGTGCAGCCCCGCCGATCCCCGCAGCGCCGCGGGGTGCCACGGATCGCTCGACCCGGTGGTCAGCAGCCCGGCGACGTCGGGAACGGCGGCCGCGACCCGGACGCTGGCGCCCAGGTTGCGCATCGTCCGCGGGTCCTCCAGCAGGACGACCGGACCGGCCCCCGCCGCCCTCAGCACGGCGGTCGGATCGTTCGGGGGGCGGTGGGCGATCGCGATCACCCGGGTCGGCGGGGGCTGCGAGGCGAGCCGTCCGAAGACCTCCGCGGGCACGGTGCGGACGAGCGCGGCGATCTGCGGGGCGACGTCCGGCGCCAGGCGCCCGGCGAGCGCGCCCAGGTCGTGATCCTCCGCGGCGACGACGTCGACGACCTGCCCGCTGAAGCGCAGCGCGTGCTTGAGCGCGTGGAAGCCCTCCAGCACGACCCGGGTCGGATCGCGGCGCGCGGCGGCGTAGCGGGCGGTCGGATCCTCCACCCCGTCACCTTCGCAAACGGCGGCCGCGCGGGGCGGCGAGGGGCCCCGTCCGAATCGACTCACGATCGCCGCGGCGGGACGAGGGGGCGATCCGGGGTGCTCCGGTACCCCGGATCGCGCCGCGCCGCTGGCCCATCCACGACGAGGCGATCGGGCCCGACGAACGCGGGCCCGCGACTCGCGGCGACGCCTAGGCGTCGCCCTGCGCGTCGGCCTTGGCCTTGCCGGCGGCGGTCGCCGGCTTCGGCGTCTCCTTCGGCTCCTCGTCCTTGCCGCTCGCCTTCGGATCCTTCTCCCGCGCGCTCTTGCCGGCGGACGGGCCGTTCTTCGGCGCCTCGGCCTTGGCCCCCTGCGGCTCGTCGGCCTTGGCCTTCGTGGCCGGCGGTGCCTTCGCCGCCGCGGGTGCGGCCTTCGACCCGGCCTGGGCCGTGGCCGCGCCGGCGCCCTTCGGGTCCGCCGCCTCGCCGGCCGGCGGCTGGCGGTAGTCGTCTCCGAACAGCGCCTGGTCCTCGTCGTTGTACGGGATGCCGTCCTCGAGGAAGGCGTAGCGGCCGGTCAGGACCTTCTGGGCCAGCGCGTAGTTGTCGTCGTCGTCGTTGCTGGTCAGCGCCGAGAAGAGCGCCTTCGTCCGGCGGCGGGCCTGCTGGTTGAACAGCGCCGCCAGCTCGTGGATCTCGTTGCGGCGCTCCGGGTGCGCCTTGATCTGGGCCTCGGCGTAGGCGACGACCGCGGCGATCGAGAACAGCTCGGCACCGATGTCGACGATCCGGCCGAGCGTGTTGCCCTTCTGCTCCAGCTTGGCGCCGTACTTGCCCATCGCGTAGAAGGTCTGGCGGGCGAGCTTGCGCGAGTTGCGCTCGACGAAGCGGAGGTCGCCGGCCAGGGGCCCGAACTCGTCGAACGAGCGCGGGTCGTGGCCCTTGCCGACCGTCAGCTGCGGGAACCACTTGGCGTAGAACTTGCCGGCGCCGAGGGCGAGCTTGGCCTTCTCGCCTACCGAGCCGTCGCCCTCGATCAGCTCGCCGGCGATCTGCAGGTGCTGGTCGACCGCTTCACGGGCGATCTGCAGGTGCATGATCTCGGTCGAGCCCTCGAAGATCCGGTTGATCCGCATGTCGCGGAGCGCGCGCTCGACGGGGACCGGGCGCTCGCCGCGGGCCTGAAGCGACTCGGCCGTCTCGTAGCCGCGACCGCCGCGGATCTGGACCAGCTCGTCGGTGACCTGCCAGCCCAGCTCGGAGCCGACCAGCTTGGCGACGGCGGCCTCGATCCGGATGTCACTGCGCTTGGCGTCGGCCAGCCGGCCGGTCACGTCGACCAGGGCCTCCAGGCCGAACGCCGTGGCGGCGATGAACGCGACCTTCTGGGCGACCGGGTCGTGCTCGCCGACCGGCTTGCCCCACTGGACGCGCTCGCTGGAGAACTCGCGGGCCACCCGGGTCGCCCACTTGGCGGTGCCGGCGCAGATCGCGGGCAGCGCCAGGCGACCGGTGTTGAGGGTCGACAGGGCGATCTTCAGGCCCTGGCCCTCCTTGCCGATCAGGTTCTCCTTGGGGACGAAGACGTCCTCCAGCAGCGTGACCGAGTTCTCGATGCCCTTGAGGCCCATGAACTGGTTGCGGTGCTCGACCGTCACGCCGGGCGAGTCGTACTCCAGGACGAACGCGGAGACGCCGCCGCGGCGCCCCTCGCCCTTCGGCACGCGGGCCATGATCACGACGATGTCGGCGATCGCGCCGTTGGTCGCCCACAGCTTGCGGCCGGTGATCCGGTAGCCGCTGCCGTCCGGCGTCGGCACCGCGGCGGCCTGCACGCGCGCCGGGTCCGACCCGACGTCGGGCTCGGTCAGCAGGAAGGCCGAGATGTGGTCCTTGGCCACCTTCGGCAGCCACTGCTGCTTCTGCTCCTCCGACCCGAAGAGCATCAGCGGCTCGGCGACGCCGATCGACTGGTGGGCGGACAGCAGCGCGCCGAGCGAGCCGTGCCAGGTGCCGACCATCGCCAGCGCGCGGTTGTAGTCGACCTGCGAGAGCCCGAGGCCGCCGTACGTGGTCGGCACCTTCATGCCGAAGGCGCCGAGCTCCTTCAGGCCGTCGACCACGGAGTCCGGGATCTTGGCGTCGCGCTCGATCTGCAGCGCGTCGACCTTCGTCTCGAGGAAGCTCTTGAGCTTCGCGAGGAAGACCGCGCCCTTCTGGGCCTTCTCGGGATCGTCCGCCGGGAGCGGGTGGATCAGGTCGAAGTCGAAGTTCCCGAGGTACAGCTCCTTCCCGAAGCTGGGGAGCTTCCACTCGGTCTCGCGCGCCTCCTCGGCGAACTTGCGGGACTCGGCGCTGGTCGGTTGGGTGCTCATACGGCGCTCCGGGGGTAGATTGACTGATCAGTCAACGTCGCCTCCGAGGGTACCGGAGCGCCCGCGGCCCCACAATCGAGGTCCGTGGCCGGTCTCACGTGCGACGACCCCGGCGACGGCAGCGTCGCACGGGGTCGTCGGTCGGGATTGGCGTCCCGGACGGATGTCGTGTCGGGCCCGCCGCGGGACGGGCCGGGCTCGGGGCGACCGCCGACGGCCGATCGGCCTTCGGCGGACTCGGGATCAGCCGGCGGCGATTCGACGGGCGCCGACGTAGTGGCCGCCCCAGTACGAATCGTCGATCCGGTGCTCCATCACGCCCGAGTTGGTCGCCGAGATCACCGTCGTCGGCCCGGTGGCGACGCCGACGTGCGACGCGCCGGGGCCGGCGGAGGAGAAGAAGACCAGGTCGCCGGGCTGGATCTGCTCCTGGCTGATCGCGGTGCCCAGGCGGTACTGCTGGAAGCTGGTCCGCGGCAGCGTCACGCCGGCCTGGCGGAACGCCCAGACCGTCAGGCCCGAGCAGTCGAAGCCGCTCGTCGTGGTCCCGCCGTAGCGGTACGGGGTGCCGATCGCGGTCTGGGCCGCGGCGATCGCGCCGACCAGCGCGGCCGGGGTTGCGGACGGCTGGGCGGCGTGCGCGGTCGACGTCATCCGGCGCTCGATCGTGTCCGCGAAGCCCAGACGCATGGCCCGCAGCGTCTGCAGGTTGGGGCGCCCGGTCCGCGACAGCTTGCGCTGCGCCTGGTACCGCCGCAGCGCCGTGCGGGTCTTCGCGCCGATCCGGCCGTCGGGCCGGACCTTGACCCGGCGCTGGACGCTGCGGGTCTGGCTGCGCGTCAGCGTCACCGTGCGCGTGGCGGAGACCGTCGGAGCCGCGACCGGAGCCGCGGCCGTCGGGACCCCGGTGATCGGCGTGCCTCCCGTGGTCACGTCCGCGGAGGCGGACGGGGCGAGCACGACGGTGATCAGCAGCGCCAGTGCGGCGCCGTAGGCAGTGCGGGTCACGGCAAAGGTCTCCTTCGACGGCCTACGGGGTTAGCTGACGGGCTGGCGCAGAAAGAGCAGCGCCTCCGCTGGATCGCGGATTAGCCCCCAGGGCCCCGTCCCGGACGTCCGGAACGCGACCCCAACCGACTGGGTCCCCCGCTCGCCGGAAGAGGTCTCCGGCGACTCGGCTCCGGGCACCATAACAAGGCCGTCGGCGCGCGTGCGGCGGGACCTTCTCCGAGGGTCGTCGTATGCAGCGTTAGCCTTGCGGGCATGCCCCCGTCGCCCTCCCCCTCGCTGCTCCCGTCGCTCGCCCACGGGGCCGCCATCGCGGTCGGCGACGGCCAGGCACCCCCACCGGAGGCCTGGTTCGACGCCCACACC
>CAZFIQ010000038.1:0-7657 GCA_964519185.1 uncultured Patulibacter sp. | reverse complement strand
GAACGATCCCGACGGTCACACGGCGACCGCCGACGAGATCGTCGCCGGGCTCGACGCCGCCGGGCACGGCCGTGCGCTGACCTTCGCGATGCACGAGCCCGACGGCTACCGGGCGGCCAACGACGTGGTGCTCGAGGCCTGCGCGGCCTCCGGCGGGCGGCTGCTGCCGCTGGCCCGGATCGCCCCGCGCAGCGCGGACGCGATCGCCGAGGCCGAGCGCTGCCTGGACGCCGGAGCCCGCGGGTTCAAGCTGCACCCGCGGAGCGACGCCTTCGCGCTGACCGAGCCCGCGGTCGAGCGGGTCGTGGCGCTCGCGGCCGAGCGGCGGATGCCGGTGCTGTTCCACGCCGGGCGCGGGATCCCGGAGCTCGGTGCCGCCGCCGTCGACCTGGCCGAGCGCTACCCCGGAGCGCGGTTGATCCTGGCCCACGCCGCGGTCAGCGACCTGGGCGCGATCGCCGGCCCGGCGGCGCGGCTGCCGAACCTCTTCTTCGACACCGCCTGGTGGCACCCGGCGGACATGCTCCAGCTGTTCGCGACGATCCCGTCGGCGCGGATCCTCTACGCCAGCGACATGCCGTACGGGCCGGGGCTGTTCTCGATGTTCGCGGCGCTGCGCTGCGCGCGGGCGGTCGGGCTGTCGGCGGACGCGGTGGCCCTGATGGTCGGCGGCCAGCTCGACCGGATCGTGCGCGGCGAGGACCCGGCGGAGGGCGACCCGGCGCCGGGCGCGGCGGTCCTCGGCCCGCGCTTCCTGCCCGGCGAGCGCGTGGCGTCGTACGCCTCGACCGCCGTCCAGCTGGCGATCGCGGGCGCGAGCTTCGGCGAGGCGCTGGAGCTGGCCCGCAGCGCCTGTCAGGCGCCGGCGGACGATCCGCAGGCGCCGCTGCTGGCGCAGGTGGCGCGGCTGCTCGACGGGGCGCTGCGCGACGTCGGCGACCAGCAGGGCGACGTGCCGGACGTCGCGCGGCTGACCGACGCGGTGATGACCGCGCTGTCCGCGGGCTACCTGGCGGCGACGCCGTCGGCGGGCCCGTTGCCCGATCCGGACGGCGCGCTCGCCGGGGCCTGAGGTCCTAGGACGACGTCCGAGACGACGCGGCCGACGGCCTCGCCCCGCTCCGCCGTGATCGGCGGCGACGCTGGGCCGGTGGTCAGTCGCGCGGAGACGCGGGTGTGGCGGCGTCCGGGTCCGCGTCGTCGTGCGCGGCCTCGGCCGGCGCGGCGACGGGGCCGGCCACGAGCGGGGTCGCCTGGACCTCGGCGCCGCCGAGCGTGCGGCTGGTGACGTTGCGGATCAGCAGCCAGGTCAGCCACAGCCCGAGTACGAACAGCGGGATCCCCATCACGACCCGCGCGGTCCCGAGCGCGACCAGCGCCCCGGACAGGTAGAGCGGCAGCTGGACCACCAGGCGCAGCGAGAACAGCCCGACCCAGACCCAGCTGGCGCGGGTGAACGCGCGCATCTTCTCGCGGTCCTTGCGCCAACCCATCCCCTCCTGCGTGAGCAGCGAGACGACGACGCCGATCAGCGGCCAGCGGACGACGATCGACACCAGGTAGGCACCCGCGTAGCCCAGGTTGAACAGCAGCCCGGGCAGGAAGAAGTCCTCGGCCTTCCCGGTGCGGGAGACGATGAACCCGGCCAGGGCGATCCCGACCAGGCCGGAGATCGCGAACTGCGGCGTCTGGCCGCGGACGATCCGCGCGACGGTCAGGACCACCGCGACGGCGACCGCGACGATCGCCGCGGTGCGGGCGTTCGACCCGCCGATCGTGTAGACGGCGACGAACAGCGCCGCCGGAACCGACGACTCGGCCAGGCCCAGCGGACCGCCGATCGCGGCCATCAGGGCCGGAGGCGGTGCGCTGGGGGTCACCGTCGCGTCGTCGGCGGGCGCCTCGCCGGGCGGCGGTGCGGAGGACGGATCGGCGGAGTTCGGCACGGACGAGCAGCCTAGCGGCAGCCGGCCGGTGCGTACGGCTTACGCGACGCCGACGGCGAGGCTGATGCCGTAGGCGAACGTCACGACGCCGAGGAGGACCGCAACCCAGAAAGACCAATCGTCCATAGCGCGGAGATCCTAACCCGCCGCGTCCCCGGGCGTCGGCCGAGGGGTCGCCCCCACCCTCCGGACCAGCGCTTCCGCGGTCGGTGCAGGCAGTTCTCCGAAGCTGAAGCGTCGTCCCCGGCGGTCCTCGATGGTCACCGAAGCCCCCCGCCAGAAGCGGGCCGGACGGCTGCTCACGCGCCGCACGTCACGGCGCGGCAGCGACCGCACGCGGTGGACCGGAGCGTCGTCGAGCAGCCACATGATCCGGCGGTCGGTGACGGCCAGGTAGGTCTGCGGGCTGGCCCAGGTGGCGGTGGCGGTGACCAGCTCGACCCGCTCGCCGGCCTCCAGCAGCGCGCCGAGCTCGCCGCCGAGCGCGCGGCGGGCGGCGGTTGCCAGCGGGCCCGCGGCCTCCGCGGGCGCCGGCGGCCGCGGGGCGACCGCCGTGGAAGCGGCCGCCGGGGCGGTGGCACGCAGCTCGTCGTAGGCCGCGTTGACCAGCGCCATCCGCTCGCCGGATCGCTCGTCCCGACCGCGGTCGGGATGCCAGCGCTTGGCCTCCCGGCGGTAGGCGGCGGCGATCTCGTCCGCGTCCGCGGACGGCCCCACGCCGAGGATCTCGCGCGGGTCCGGAACGGACGACGCAGCCATCGCCGCATCGTCGCACGCACGCGGAGCCGTCGCGGCTCGCCCTCCGCGGGCAGGAGCGCGGCGTCGGCCAGCGAACACCCGCACGCGGGCCCGTATTCCGGGTCCCGGTGGTCGGATCCCCCACGAGACTGGAGACCAGATGATCGAAGACCTCAAGAAGTTCCTGTTCAAGGACAGCCTGATCGACGTCGCGGTGGCCTTCATCCTGGCCGCCGCCTTCGGCCTGGTCGTCAAGTCGCTCGTCGACGACATCCTGATGCCGATCATCGCGGCAATCGTCGGCCAGCCGGACTTCAGCGACATCGTGATCGCGCTCGGCGACACCGACATCCGGATCGGCGTCTTCCTGACCGTGCTGATCAACTTCCTGATCATCGGGACCGCGCTGTTCTTCATCGTCCGCGCGATCACCCGGGCGACCCGTGGCCGCCAGGTCGAGGAGGACACGGCCGGCCCGACCCAGGAGGTCGTCCTGCTGGAGGAGATCCGCGACGCGCTGGTCCGCGGTCCGCGGGCCTGAGCACCCAATCGCTGCGGGCGCCCGGCCCGCGGGCGCCCCGTCGCCGCCGGCCTACTCGGCGGGCGGCGTGGCCGGGTCGGTCACCGGCGGCGGCCCGGGGTCGGCGGGCAGCAGCGCCTCGAGCGGCAGGTCGTCCAGCAGGCGCAGCACCTGCGGCGTGCGGTCCCCGTCGAGCAGCAGCGCGCCGCCCGGCCAGAACGGGCTCTGGTGGTCGGTGCTGGTGACCAGCATCGGCTCGTGGACCCACGAGCCGCTGTTCCACAGGTAGGGCCCCTCGGGGTCGGGGCGCCACGCTCCGAGCCCCTCCTCCGCGGTCAGCGGCCCGAGCCGGTGGACGTGGCCGAACAGCACGTGACGGGCCCGCGGTACGACGCCCAGGTCGACGGCCACCTGCCCCATCGCCTGCAGGCCGGAGCGCTCCAGGCGCCGATCCATCCAGACCGATCCGACCGCCGCGATCCGCTCGTTGCGCGCCTTGGACTGCGGCGTCGACGGCCCGTCGCGGCCGAGCACGGCCTTCCCCCACGCCCGCGCGATGCCGCCGAACCGCTCGATCCCCTCCTCGAACCCGTCCGGCAGGTCGCGGATCACCAGCGACGCCGCGGAGGTCGACGGGGACCGCCGCAGCTCGTAGCGGTCCGCCGGACTCAGCGCCTTCTCGCTCGCCGCCCGCGTGATCCGCGCGACCGCGGCCGAGCTGAGGTGCTGGTCCAGGTAGTGCCCGTGGTGGGCGAAGACGTGCGGGCCGAGCCAGGCCCCGGGGTACTGGACCCGGACCCGACCGTCGCGCGGGTGCAGTTGGGCCGTGATCTCCTCGAGCAGCTCGGTGGCACTGCGCGGCACCTGGGTGGCGACCCCGAGCGGACGGTCCTCGGCGCGACGGTGACGCAGCCACGGCCGGATCAGCGCGTGGTCGTGGTTGCCGGGGATCACCAGCACCTCGCCGCCGGCCATCGCCAGGCCCAGCTCGCGCAGCACCGGCATCGCATCGGTCAGCGCGTGCGCCGGCCGGCCCTCCAGCAGCTCGACCACGTCGCCGAGCAGCACCAGCCGATCGCAGCGGCGGACGGCCGCGAGCAGTCGCTCGAGCGCCGCCGACTGTCGCAGCACGTCGCGCAGGCCGCGTGAGCCCAGGTGCAGGTCGGAGATGACCAGCGTCCGCATCGCCCCCAAGCATGGCGGACGGGCGGTCGGAACCGCTCCCGGCGGCGTCCGCTAGTAGGATCGCGGGGCCGATGGCCAAGCAACAGCAGCGTCAGATCCGGATCGAGCAGCGCGGCGCGATGCAGCAGATGCAGGCGTTGGAGCAGCGCTCCGACGAGGATCTGCTGCGCGAGACCCGCCAGCGCTCGGTCGCCCGGGCGATCCTCGGGAGCCGCGCGGCGGAGCGCTACGACGGCGTGACGGCCCGCAAGTACTTCCAGGAGGCGCTGGCCGCGGCCCGCCCCCAGGAGCGGCAGCAGATCCGCCGGATGGCCGAGGCCTCGCTGGCGCTGGCCGACCGGCGCTCCGGCGATCTGCGTGCCGCCGCCGAGCGGATGGGCCAGGAGGCCCCCAGCCGCAAGCAGATGCTCCTGCTCCGGCTGTCCGGGCTGATCGCCCCGCCCCGCGGGTCGTCGGGCTGGCTCCGCGCTCGCGGTGTGCTGGTGATCGTGTTGATCGTGATCGCCGCGCTGGCGATCGGGTCGGGCCTGGTGGCGCTGATCGCCCTGCCGTTCGGCGGGCTGGCGACCGACGCGACGATCCTGCTCGGCCTGCTGGTGGTGGTCGCCGCGCTGGTCGCGCTGATCGTCTTCGGGCGGCGGCGCCAGCGACGCGCCCAGGCCAAGCGGGCGGAGATGCTCGAGCAGCAGCGCCAGCCGACCAACCGCGCCGCCCGTCGTCGCGGCTGATCGGGCCCGGCCTGGTCACGGCGTCGTACGCCGTAGCTGTCGTTTCCCACCAAAACGGTTCACATTCGCCGCGACGAGCCCGATACCCTCGGGGCGTGAACGGTGACGCCGAACTGCGGACCCCGCGACTCATCGTTCGTCCGATGCGCGAGGGGGATTTCGACGCCCTGCTGCAGGGTCTCGAGGACCCGGATCGGCCGTGGTCGACGGGCTATCCGCTCGACGAGAGCCTGGTCTCCGCGGCGATGGTGCTGGAGCGCCAGCGCGACGCGACGTCGGTCGACGACGACCCCTGGACGCAATACCAGGTGATCGTGGCGGAGACGGGGATCGTCGTTGGCGACCTGACGTTCCTCGAGCCGCCGGACGCCGGGCGCGTGGCGATGCTGACCTTCGGGATCGCGCCCCCGCAGCGCGGCAACGGCTACGCCACCGAGATGCTGCGTGCCGTCGTCCAGTGGGCCCGCGGACGCCGCGACATCCGCGGGGTGCGTGCCGACACGGACCTGGTCAACCAGGGCAGCCACCGGGTCCTGACCGCCGCCGGGCTGCGCGTGGTCCAGGACGACGGAGACCGCCAGCTCTACGAGCTGCGCTGGGAGCGTCCGGAGCGGATCAGCGCGCCGAGCTTCGCGCGGCGCTTCTGAGGCGACATCGCAGCGGCCCACGCCGCGGCGTGGACCCCGCGGATCGTCCCAGCGCGGCTGACGGTCCCGCGGCGGCCCGAAGCCGGACCGCCGGTGGTCCTTAGACGTCGTCTCAAAATGATCGGCCGCCTGGTGCGGCCGCTGGCACGTCGCAGGATCACGACGCGAACCCTCAGTCAGACACCCAGTCTGACTCTCGGGCATCGGACGGCGCCCTGCTCGGTCATCGACCACACCAGACGACCACTGATTTTGAGACGACGTCTCAGCCCTTCTTGGCCGTCGCCCGCTCGATCACCACCGGCTCGAGCGGCGTGTCGGCCGGCGGTCCCGACGAGCCGATCGCGGCGATCCGCTCGACCGTGTCCATCCCCGACGTGACCTCTCCGACGATCGCGTAGTCGGGCGGCAGGCCCGTGTCCTCGCCGGTGACGATGAAGAACTGGCTGCCCGACGTGCCGGGCGGCTCGGCCCCGGTCTTGGCCATCGCGACCACGCCGCGGGTGTAGGCGGCGTCGGCCGGCGGGGTCTCCTCGATCGAGTAGCCGGGGCCGCCCATGCCGCTGCCGAGCGGATCGCCGCCCTGGATCACGAAGCCGTCGGCCAGCCGGTGGAAGGTCAGGCCGTCGTAGAACTTGGCGCGGACCAGCGAGTAGAAGGAGGCGGCGGTCTTCGGCTGGCGCTTGGTGTCCAGGCGGATCTCGATCGGACCGCAGTTGGTGGTCATCGTCACCGTGTAGCGGCCGCTCAGCCGCGCCGGGTCCGGCTTGGGCAGGCTGGGCTCCTCGCCGCTCGGCTCGGGGGCGTCGACCGTGGTGCAGCCCTCGACGGAGGACGCGTCGTCGTCGGCCTGCTCGTCGGCCGGGGCCTCCGGCTCGGCGTCGGTGGTCGTCGCGGTCGCCTCGGTGGTGGTCGACGCGGTGGTGCTCGCGTCGTCGTCTCCCCCGCAGGCGGCAAGCGCGGGAACCAGCGCTCCGAGCACGAGAATCAACGGTAGGCGCGCGAGCGCACGGCGGGACCCGGGAGCGAGAGACGGCACGCCCGGAAGGATAGTCGTCCGGCGGCGTCGCGGGTGACGGTCGGGTGACGTTCCGGCCGGCGGGAACGTCACCCCCGCGTACGGGGGACACGTGCTCCCGCCCGGCGGCCTGCGCCGACGGTCGACGCCCCGCCCGCCGCGCCCCTCGCCGCCGGTCCAGTCGGGATACTCGGAGCGTGATGCCGTTCTCGTCGCACCGCCGTCCACGCCGCGGGAGTCGTCGCCCGTGAGCCGGGCGGTCACGCTGATCGCCAATCCGACGTCGGCCGGCGGCGGGGCGGCCGTCGTGCTCGATGCGGTGGCGGACGGGCTGGCGGCCCGCGGGGTCGCCGTCGAGCGGGTGCGGTCGCGGAGCATCGAGCACACGGTGGAAGCCGCGCAGGCCGCCTGCGACCGCGGGGACGTGGTCGGCGCGGTCGGCGGCGACGGGATGATGCGGATCGTCGCGGCCGCGATCGTCGGCCGCCCCGGCGCGACCTTCGCGGCGGTGCCGGCCGGCCGCGGCAACGACTTCGTTGGCGCGGTCGGGCTGCCGGAGCAGGTCGACGCGGTGATCGACGCGCTGGCCGACGGTCCCGCCGTGCCGATCGACACCGGCCGCGCCGTCGGCGCCGACGGGGTCCCCCACCCGTTCCTGACGATCGCGGCCTGCGGGTTCGACGCCGACGCCAACCGCCGCGCCAACGCCGCGCCGTCGCGGCTCGGGCCGCTGGCCTACGTCTGGGGCATGCTCGGGACGCTCCGCGAGCTGCGGCCGATCCCCTACCGGCTGGAGCACGACGGAGCGGTCGCGGACGAGCGGGCGCTGACCGTGGTGGTCGCCAACACCGCGCGCTACGGCGGCGGGATGCGCG
>CAZFIQ010000037.1:14129-18807 GCA_964519185.1 uncultured Patulibacter sp. | reverse complement strand
GCTAGACACGCGGTCGGCCGCCAGCGCGGCGAGCGCGGCCTGCAGGTCGCGCAGCTGGCCCGAGATCTCCGCCAGCGCCGGGTCCTCGGTGCTCTTGGCGGCGGCGATCGTCAGCCGCTCGTCGACGCGGTCCACCGCGTCCTCGATCGACTCCAGCCGCTGCGCCACGTTGCGCACCCGCCGGGTCAGCCGCTCGATGTCGGCGGCCGACGGGACGTTGAGCGCGCTGAACGCGGCCTCCTGGGCCTGCGTCGCCCGCTCGCGGATCTCCATCGCCCGCTGCACCGCGCCGGTCACCAGCGGGTTGCTCAGCAGCTCCTGCGCGAGCCGGCCGATCGTCTCCTCGCTGGCACCGCGCACGCGGTCCCGCAGGTCCTTGGCGTCGTTGGACAGGTCGTCGGTCATGGGGTCCTCGGGTCGCGGGCGGGACGGCGGCGGAACGGACCGGCGGCGTCGTCTCCCCCAGCCTAGCGCGCCGCGTCGCCACGATCCCCCCGGCCGGGGGGTCCGGGTCCGGGTCCGCTGATAGGGTCCGCCGGGTGGAGTCCCGAGCCGCGGTCCCGCTGTTCCGGATCGTCCAGGTCGAGGTCGCGGGGGAGGTCGACCTGCCGACGGGCCGCTGGACGGTTCGCGGCCACGCCAACCGCCCAGAAGCCGTCGTCGTGGTCGAGCTGACCGAGCGTCCACCGCGGCGCTTCCGCCGCCGGCGCAAGCGCAAGATCGCCGCGCTGCCGTCGGTCTCCGTCGCGCGGCTGACCGTCGTCGACGCCGACCCGATCGACGCCGACGACCCCACGCGGTGGCTCGCGGAGCAGGACGACGACGACGCGCTCGGTGCCGCGCTGGCGGTGCTGGAGCGGCTGACCCACGTCTACGCGGTGGCCGCCGGCGAGCCCCGCCCCCGCCCGCTGCGGCGCCGCGACCTGAGCCGCGCGCTGCTGGCCTTCGGCACCGGCTACGAGGGCGCGGACGGCAGCTGGAGCGCGCACCGCCTGCTGCTGTTGCCGACCCACGACCACCAGCGGGTCCGCCGGAGCGGCCGCGGGCTCGGCAGCGAGGAGCGGCTGGCCGACCTGCTCTCCGGTCGCGACCCGGTGCTGGCCGCCGAGCCGCTGGCCCTGCGCGTCGCGCACGATCTGGACGCCGGCCGCTTCCGCGAGGCCGCGCTGCAGCTGCGGATCGCCGTCGAGGCCGCGATCGCCGAGCTCGAGCCGTGGCGCGCCGCGCCGCGCGTCGACGGCGAGCTGCAGCGCCTGCGGGACGCCCGCGGCGCGGTGGCGGAGGTCGCGACCGCCGCCGTCCGCGGCGGCCTCAGCGACGACCAGGTCGAGCAGGTCCGCGCGATCGCCGCCACGCTCGCCAGCGCGCTGGAGCGGCGAGCGGGCGGACGGCGGATCGGCGAGCGCGCGAGCGGGCGACCGTAGCGCCCGGCCCGAACCGGCGCCGGAAGCACCGGTCCCGGCGCGCCGGCTACTTCCCCTGCCAGCGCGCCTCGCGCTTGGCCAGGAACGCGGAGACGCCCTCGGTCGCGTCCTCGGTCGCGAAGACCTCGGCGAACGCGGCGATCTCCGCCTGCAGACCGGCCTCGAAGTCCTGCGCGGCCGCGACCCGCTTGACCGCACCCGCGGCGACCGGCGCCTGCCCGGCCAGGCGCCGGGCCCAGTTGAGGGCCACGTCGAGCAGCTCGTGGTCGTCGACCACGGTGTTGACCAGGCCGTGGGCGTAGGCCTCGTCGGCCAAGATCGGGTCGCCGACCAGGTTCAGCTCGAGCGCCTTGGCGTCGCCGACCAGCTGGCGCATCCGCTGCGTGCCGCCGAAGCCCGGGATCAGGCCCAGCTTGATCTCCGGCTGACCGAAGACCGCCGAGCGCGCGGCGATCCGGAAGTCGGCCGCGAGCGCCAGCTCCGAGCCGCCGCCGAAGGCCAGCGCGTTGACCGCCGCGACCGTCACGATCGGGCTCCGCTCGAACGAGCGGAACAGCGCGAAGGCGTCGGCGAGCAGCTGGGCGCCGCCCTCCTGGCCCATCGTCGTGAACGCCCGGATGTCGGCACCGGCGGAGAAGACGGCGGACATCGGCGAGGCCGACGCGAAGACCACCGCGCGGACCCCGGTCGCCTCGGCGTGGGCCCAGACCTTCTTCAGGTCGGCCACGACCTCGGGCGAGATCGAGTTGACCGGCGGGTTGTCGAGCCAGGCGATCAGCACGCCGTCGTCACGGGTCTCGATCTTGACCTTCTCGGCGGGCTGCTGCTCGTCGTACTGCGGGTAGACGTAGAAGCCCTGGCCGGTCTTCTCGCCGAGGCGGCCCTGGGCGACCAGCCGGCGCAGGATCACCGGCGCCTCGAAGCGCGCGCCGTGCTGCTGCTCGGCCGCCGCGAACCGCTCGAGGATCACGTCGAGCCCGTCGCGGTCGGCCTGCATCAGCGGCGGCAGGATCCCACGGGCCGGGTTGAGGCCGGTGCCGGCCGCCATCCCCAGGTCGATGTCGCGGTGGCTGGTGATGCCCTCCTCGATCAGGTAGACCGCCTCCCGGACCTGCGCCAGGTGCCAGAGGTTGGCGATCTCGTCGATGTCGGGATCGTTGTCGCCGTCCACGTTCTGCGAGCCGTCGGCCTTGTAGAAGCCGTCGCCGGTCTTCAGCCCCAGGTTGCCCTGGGCGACCAGCTCGGTCTGCCGCTTGTGGTTGTAGAAGCGGGCCCCCGGCGAGGTGTCGCCCTCGTCGTAGTCCTCGACCATCTGCTCCTGCAGGTGCAGCGACGGGTCGAGGCCGAGCGAGTTCATCAGCGTGAACGGGCCCATCGGCATCGCGCGGCCCTTGAGCCCGTCGTCGATCTTCTGGATCGACAGCTGGCCCTCTTCCTGGGCGCGGAAGACCTCGGACATGCCGGCGGCCAGGATCCGGTTGACGACGAAGCCGGGGACCTCGCCGACGACGATCGGCTGCTTCTTCGTCGCCTGCGCGAACTGGTACGTCGTCTGGACCGTCTCGGCCGAGGTCAGCTCGCCCTCGACGATCTCCAGCAGCGGCATCACCGCGGCGGGGAAGAAGTAGTGCGTGCCGATCACCTTGTCGGGGCGGACGGTCGCGGCGGCGATGTCGCTGATCATCAGGCCCGACGTGTTCGACGCGAGGATCGCGTGGCCGGGCGTGACCGCGTCGAGCTCGGCGAAGACCGCCTGCTTGATCTCCAGCTTCTCGGGGACCGCCTCGATCACGAAGTCGACGTCGCCGAAGCCGTCGTAGGTCAGCGTGCCGTCGATCCGGCCGATCACCTCGGCGACGTGCGCCGCGGCCTGCTCCTCGGTCAGCTTGCCCTTGGCGACCTGCTTCTTGACCTGGCGCTCGGTGACCTTGGTCGCCTCGGCGATGCCGGCGTCGACCAGCTCCTGCTTGATGTCCTTGAGCACGACGTCGATGCCGGCGGCGGCGATCGTCTGGGCGATCTGGCCGCCCATCGTTCCGGCGCCGACGACGGCGGCCTTGAAGACGAAGGTCATGGGGCTCTGGGACTCCTGCGATCGGGTGAGACGAGCGTTGCGCAGACTATCGCCCGCCCGCCGATCCTGGCCGGCTGGCCAACCCTGCTGGGGTCAGGAGGAGAGCTCGTCGCGGAGCGCCGCGACCGCGGCCGCGACCCCGTCGAGCGCCGGCAGCGCCTCGGCCCGCAGCCGCTCGCGCTCGGCGATCCCCGCGGGGGTGATCCGGTAGAAGCGCCGCGACCGGCGGACCGGGTGCTCCCACGCCCCCTCGGCCAGGCCCTCGTCCTCGAGCGCCCGCAGCAGCGGATACATCGTGTTGGGGTTGACGGTCACCAGCCCGCCCGAGGCCGCGCTGATCCGCTCGATCAGCCGGCTGCCGTAGGCCGGCTCGCCGTCGTCCTCGTCGCCGTCGAGCAGCACCAGCACCAGCAGCCGCACCACGCCGGCCCGTCGCAGCACCGCCGACAGCGGGTCGCCGGGGCCCGACGGCCGGCCGGTGCGGGCGGCCGGCGCCTCGGCCTCCGGTGCGCCCACCGCGTCGACCGCGGCCCGCGCCGCACGGCGGGCGGCACGGCGGCGGTCGGCGGGGGTCGGGTCGGCCACGGACGCAGGATCGCAGGTGGCCGACCCACGAGGCGGCCGCGACCGGGCCGCGCCCCACGACGACGTCTACAGCGCGCGCGGCGGCCCCAGCACGTTGGTGACGCTGATCCCGCCCGGCGGCCGCTCGAGCGCCAGCCACTGGCGGTTGGTGATCTTGATCTCCATCTTGCGGACGATGATCGGCGTGCCCGCCACCACCTGCAGCTCCGGCGGGACCTCGGTCACCAGCTCGTAGGCCCAGCGCCCGCTGCGCTTGCGGATCCGCCCCTCGACCGGCATCTGGACGACGGCCGGGTTGGTCATCGTGGTGTAGAAGAAGACCCGGTTGGCGCCGCCGTTGACGACCGTGATGTTGGCGGTCGTGGGCACCGTGTCGGCGAACGCCCAGGCCCGGCCCCGGCCCATGATCGAGCCCCGCGGGCAGCCGGCGAGCCCGCGCGAGCTGAGCCGGCCGACGGTGCAGCGCGGCAGGCGCGCGCCGCGGTAGAGCGAGCCGCGGG
The DNA here is from genome assembly GCA_964519185.1 of uncultured Patulibacter sp. GTDB lineage: Bacteria > Actinomycetota > Thermoleophilia > Solirubrobacterales > Solirubrobacteraceae > Patulibacter. The sequence goes on along the minus strand of CAZFIQ010000037.1, from coordinate 14,224 downwards.
GAAACAGCACCGTCGTCCGCTGCAGCGTGGTCGGGACCTCGATCCCGGTGCCGGTCACGGTCGACGTGCTGATGGAGTGGAACCGGACCGGGATC
>CAZFIQ010000037.1:0-14119 GCA_964519185.1 uncultured Patulibacter sp. | reverse complement strand
GGTTCCACTCCATCAGCACGTCGACCGTGACCGGCACCGGGTTGCGCCGGGTCGGTTGCGCGTTCGCCGGCATGTTGGCGACGATCTCGACCTTGCTGCTGAGCGTCTCCGCCCCCACCAGCGTCGGTCCGACGCCGACCGCCAGGCCACCGGCGACCACCACGGCGAGCCCGGCCGCCACGACGCTCCTGGTCCTCCGCCATCGCATCATGGGGCGCGAGCCTACACCGGGTAGGAACGCCCGCGCGACGGTTCGTTGACGAACGTCAACCGCGGACCCGGCCGGCCGCAGCGGCCGGCCGGGCGAGCGACGGTCCCGCCGCGACGCCGACCCCGCGTCAGACGGCCGTCGTCGCGGCCGCCTCGACGTTGCGACCGAGCAGGATCTCCTTGGCGATCACCAGGCGCTGGATCTGCGCCGTGCCCTCGTAGAGCTGCATGATCTTGGCGTCGCGCATGTACTTCTCGACCTTGTACTCCTTGATGAAGCCGTAGCCGCCGTGCACCTGGACCGCGTCGGTCGCGACCTCCATCGCGGTGTCCGCGGCGAAGCGCTTGGCGTGCGAGCTCTGGAGCGTGTTGCGCAGCCCCGCGTCGAGCAGCGCCGCGCTCTGCCAGGTCAGCAGGCGCGAGGCCTCGATCTTCGTCGCCATGTCGGCGATCAGGAACTGGATCGCCTGGTGCATCGCGATCGGCACGCCGAACTGGACGCGCTCCTTGGAGTACTCGGTCGCCGCCTCGAAGGCCGCCCGCGCGATGCCGGTCGCCATCGCCGCCACGCCCGGCCGCGTGCGGTCGAGGGTCATCATCGCGAGCTTGAAGCCCTTGTTCTCCTCGCCCAGCAGGTTGGCGGCGGGGACCCGGGTCTCGTTGAAGGTGATGGTCGCGGTGTTCGAGGCGCGCTGACCCATCTTGTCCTCCTTCTTGTCGACCGTGACCGTGTCGTCCTTGGGGACGACGAAGGCGGAGATCCCGCGGTGGCCCGCCTCCGGATCGGTCTTCGCGTAGACCGTGAAGTAGTCGGCGTAGCCGCCGTTGGTGATGAAGCACTTCGAGCCGTTGAGCACGTACTCGTCGCCGACGCGGGTCGCCGTGGTGCGCATGCCGGCGACGTCGGAGCCGGCGCCCGGCTCGGTCAGGCAGAACGAGACCAGCCGGTAGTTGCTGGTGATGTCGCCGAAGAACTCGCGCTTGAAGTCCTCGCTGCCGCCGAGCGCGATCGGCGCGGTCGCGAGGCCGTTGGCGGCGATCGAGGTGCCGATGCCGGAGCAGCCCCAGCCCAGCTCCTCCTCGATCAGCGCACCCTCGAAGTAGCCCATGCCCGGCCCGCCGTACTGCTCGGGCACGTGCGAGTTCATGATCCCCAGCTCCCACGCCCGCCGGAGGATCTCGTCCGGCCAGGTGCCGTCCACGTCGTACTCCCAGGCGACCGGACGCATGACGTCCGCCGCGAAGTCGTGGGCCATGTCGCGGATGGCCTTCTGCTCGTCGGTGAGGGTGAAATCGACCACGGTGACTCCTTCGAACGGCGGGACGAGAGTGTTCGATTGACTGGTCAGTCAATCTCGATCACTACGCAGGGTAGCGCCTGTCCGCGAATGCGCAAGACTGCACCCGTGGACACCGTGATCACGATCCTCGTCTTCGGCGTCGTCGCGCTCTCCGCGATCGTCTGCGTCGTCGCCCTGATCTCCGTCTCCGGGAAGGGGTCGAGCCGCCCCCGCGGCGCGACGCCGACCGGCGGCGGCGAGCGGGAGGAGCTCCCCGCGCCGCTGATCGACGACGCCTGGCACGAGGCGCAGGCGGTGGTCGCCGCCCGCAACGCCCGGCGCCGGCGCCGGGGCGAGCCCGAGCTCGACCCCGACGTCGAGGCCGCGGAGATCCTGCGGGGTCTCGAGGACGAGCTGCGCTGACGCGGGCGGCGGGCGAGCCGCTCCGGCGCCGTCAGTCCGCCAGCGCGGCGCAGTCCTGGAGCTTGGCGACGTCGCCAGCGGCGGCCTCGACGCAGGCCGCGTAGCCGTCGCCGGACGCCTCGGGGGCCGGCGTGGTCGTCGTCGGCGTCGGCCCGGTCGTCGTGCCCGTTCCGCCGCGCTGCCCCGCGACCGCCGCGACGACGGTCATCAGCTCCTCGAACGGCCGGGTGTCCTTCGGCGCCTCGATCTCGACCGGCTTGCCGACCGCCCGCAACGCGAACTCGATCGCCATCCGCCCGTCCTCCAGCTGGAGGTCGACCTGCATCCGCCGCAGCGCCCCGTCGCCGTCGGCGACCCAGAGGTCGGTCCGCGCCGACTTCACGTCCTTCGCGATCCCGTCGAGCGCCTCACCGGCCGCCTTCGCCTCGTCGCCGACCACCTTCGAGCCGTCCGCCCGGCGGAAGACCTTCTTCAGGTCGGCGACCAGCTTGTCGACGTCGACGTCGGCCGACACGTGGACCACGTCCTCGCCGTCCCACTGCTCGTCGCCGACCCGCTGGGGATCGCGCAGCCAGCGACGCGGATCGATGCCGAGCGACGCCCAGGTGATGCTCTCGTCGGCCTTGCCGTCGGCCTTGAGGTCGTCGAGCGCCCCGGCCTGCATCGCGTAGGCCTGCCCGCCGAGCGTGACGTAGTTGCGTCCGTCGACCCCGCTGAGCGTGCCGACCGGATCCCCGTCCTCGCTCAGCGACACGTCGAAGCGGAAGCGCGCGGTCTTCGCGTCGCCCGCGCTGTAGGGCCCGCGGAAGATCAGCAGCAGCGGCTCGCCCTCGGCGGCCGCGCTGCCGTCGAGCCCGAGCTTCAGCTCGACCTCCGCCGTCTCGACCGCGCCGTCGGAGGCGAAGGCCCGCGCGACCGTGTCCGCCGGCGTCTCGTCGCCGCCGCCCCGGGCGAGCAGCACCACCACGACCACGACGAGCACCCCGACGAGCACGGCGAGCGCCGCTAGTCGACGGCGCCGGACGGCCGCCGTCGGAAGGCGGCGGGGTCGGCGCGGAGCACGGGACGGACGGTCGGTCATGGGCGGCGGAGCACCGGTCGGGCGGAGGGCGAAACAGAACCTGCGCGGTGAACCGGGGGGCGAGCCTACCATCGGTCGGGTGCCCCTCCCGGTCCGTTCCGTCCGCCGTCCCGTCCTGGTCGCGCTAGCCGTCGTCGCGCTGGCCCCCGCCGCGCTGCTCGCCGGGCCTTCCGGCAGCCCGCTGGCGCCCGCCCCGGCGGCCGCCAAGTCCGGCTCCGACAAGCAGCGCCCGGCCAAGCCGAAGAAGCCCAAGTACACGCTCGAGGGCGAGCTGCGCAAGCTCCAGCGCTCGAAGGACCTGAGCTCCCGCGACTACCGGGACTACCGCGACCTCTACCGCGACAGCGTCCGCGTCGCCAAGCGGCTCCCGCGTGGCGTCCGACGGACCGAGCTCGAGGGCGTGATCCGCAACACCGAGCAGATCGCCGAGCGGCGCAAGCTGACGGGGTCGCTGGCCCCCAGCGTCTTCCTGACGCTGCGCGTCAACCGCGACTGGTGGCCGACCCTGCCGATCCCGCCGGCGGGCAGCCGCCCGGCGGTCCTCGGCAGCCCGCTGACGTGGCAGTACTACCGCGGCGAGGGACTGCAGATCCAGTGGCTGGCGACCTTCGGCACCGCCAACGCGCTGGCGACCACCACCACGCCGGAGAAGCTCGAGCAGCTGCGCGCGATCCAGGCCGAGGCGCTGCGGCTGGCGTCGAGCCGGGCCGGCGGGCCGACCTGGGCCTACCTCTTCGACTTCGGCGGCGGGGCCCCGCCCTGGTCCTCGGGGATGGCGCAGGTGACCGGCATCCAGTCGCTGGTCCGCACCAGCGCCAAGCTCGGCGACCCGGCGTTCCAGGAGACCGGCCTGAAGGCGCTGGCGCTGCTGCGCCGCACGCCGTCGTCCGGCGTGCGGCTGCGGCTCTCCGGCGGCGATCACATCCTGCTCTACACCTACACCCGGATGCGCGTCCTGAACGCCCAGGCGCAGGCGGTCTCCGGGCTGCACGAGATCGCGACGACCTCCCAGGACGCCAGCGCGCACAACTCGTACCTGCGCGCCGAGCAGCAGCTGCGGACCGAGCTGCCCGAGTACCTGACCGCCAACTGGGCGCGATACAGCATCGGCGGCCGGCTGGAGACCCCGAGCTACCACACGCTGTCGCGCGACCTGCTCCGCGGGCTCTGCCGCACGTTGAGCGCCGACGCCGAGCTCTACGCCGCCGGCCAGGTCGTCGCCGGCCGCCAGCTCCCCGCCGACCCGACCCTCTACTGCCAGACGTCGGAGCAGTTCACCGAGCAGCTGCGCCGCTGGCCGAACGGCCCGAGCACCAGCAGCCAGGCGCGATCCGCCCGCAGCCGGGCGGTCGCGGGCGACCGTCCCGCCGCCGACCCGGCCGCGACCCTCGGCGACCGCGCCCTCAGCCAGCCGTAGCGCGCCGTAGGATCGCCGGCATGTCCGCCCGGATCATCCTCTTCACCGGCAAGGGCGGCGTCGGCAAGACCTCGGTCGCGGCCGCCTCCGCCCGTCGCGCCGCCGACGAGGGTCAGCGCGTGCTGGTCGCCTCGACCGACGCCGCCCACAGCCTGGGCGACGTGCTCGACGTCCCGCTCGGGCCCGATCCGGTGACCGTCGCCCCCGGTCTCGACGCGCTGCAGATCGACGGTCGACGGGAGCTGACCCGGCACTGGGGCGCGGTCCGCGACTGGGCGACCCGCAGCCTGATCGCCCGCGGCGTCGACCGGGTCTCCGCCGACGAGCTGACGGTGCCCCCGGGGCTGGAGGAGCTGCTCTGCCTGCTGCGGCTGGTCGACCTCCAGCGCGACGGCGACCACGACGCGATCATCGTCGACTGCGCGCCCAGCGGCGAGACCCTGCGGCTGCTGTCGTTCCCCGACATCGCGCACTGGTGGCTCGAGCGAATCGCCCCGCGCGAGGACGAGCTGCTGAGCACCGCGCGCCCGATCGCCCGGGCGCTGCTGGGGATCTCGCTGCCGGACGGCGACGTCACCGACGAGCTGCACCGGATGATGGGCAACCTGCTGGCGATCCGCGAGCTGCTGGTCGACCACGAGCGCGTGTCCGTCCGGCTGGTGACCACCGCCGACGACGTGGTGGTCGCAGAGACCCGGCGGACCTTCACCGCACTGTCGCTGTACGGGGTGGCGACCGACGCGATCGTCGTCAACCGGCTGTTCCCGGCCGACGTCGGACCGTACTTCGCGGCCTGGCGCGACCGCCAGCAGGCGCAGCTGGCGGAGATCGGCGACGCCTTCGCCCCGCTGCCGCTGCTGCGCGCGCCGTACTTCGACCAGGAGGTGGTCGGCACCGACGCGCTCGACCGGCTGGCGGCGGCGCTCTACGGCGGGGTCGCGGTCTGCGACCGCCTCCACGCCGGCCCGGGCCGGGAGCTGACCGTCGACGGCGACCGTGCGACCGTGCGGATCGCCGTGCCGTTCGCCGACCGCGAGGACGTGCGGCTCCGTCGCGCGGGCAGCGAGCTGATCGTCGACGTCGCCGACCGACGCCGGACCGTCCTGCTGCCGGTCGCGATCGCCGACTATCGTCCGGTGGCGGCCACCGTCGAGCGCGGCGTCCTCCAGATCAGCCTGCAGGCGCCCGCTCCGGCCGAGACGCGATGACCGACGAGCCCCGTACCGACGACCCGCCCGGCGACGATCCGTTCGCCGAGCTGCGCGCCCGGATCCAGGACGCCAAGGACGCGGCCGAGCGCCTCCACCGCGAGACGGACGGGGCCCGCCGGGCCGCCGCGTCGGGGGTCCCGCTGCGCGGTTGGGCGACGCCCGAGGACCGTCACGACCGGGCGGAGGACGCACGCGCACTGGCGGAGCTGGTGACCGCGCTGCGCGAGCTGGTGCCCGAGGAGTTCCTCGCGAACCTCAACGACCTGATCCGCCAGCTGCTGCTGCTGGCGCGTGCGATCATCAGCTGGGCGGTCGAGCGGCTGTCGCCCGACTCCCCCTCGGCGGCGAGCGACGGCCGGGGTGCCCCGCCCCCGGGCCCGGAGCTCGAGGACATCCCGATCACCTGACCCGTGTCGAGCGCTCCCGCCCCCGTCCCGCCCGCCCCCCGCTCCGGGCTCCCCGCGGCCTGGGCCGGTCTGCGCGCGGCCTGGACCGGGCTCGACGTCCGTCGTCGCCGGGCCGCCGCCGCGGTCCTGCTGGTGCTGCTCTCCTTGCTCCTGCCCTGGTACTCCAAGGGCACGACCACCCTGCGAGGCCCGGGTGCGCTCGACAGCTCCGGCGGCTCGGTCAGCGGCTACGCCGGACTGGGGTTCATCGAGGCGAGCCTGCTGGTGGTGCTGGTCGCCGTCCTGGGCCTGCTCTGGGCCCGGGGCCGGCAGAAGCGCTTCGCGCTGCCGTTCGACGACGGGACGGTGATCTGCGCGGCCGCCGGCTGGATGGGGGCGCTGATCGTCTACCGCTTCTTCGCCCTCCCGAGCGGAAGCGAGACGGCGACCGAGCGGACGTTCTTCGGCCTCAGCTGGGGGATCGTGCTGTCGTTGCTGGCGGTGGCCGTGCTCTTCGTGGCCGGCTGGGACCTGCGCCGCCACGGCCCCCGGACCGTCCGTCCCGGCGAGGCCGAGCCGGCGCCGGAGGGCGGCCCGCCCGCTCCGTCGGTCCCCGACGTCGACCCGGCGACGGTCGTCGTCGGCCGTCGCCCGGAGCCCGGTCCCGACGCGGCCCCGACGAACGTGGCCCCCCGCCGGCCCGCTCCGGCCGCACCGGCCGACCGCGACCAGCCGTCGCTGTTCGACGACGATCGTCCGACCGAGGTCACCCAGCCGTCGCTGTTCGACGCCCCCCCGACCGAGGTCGCGCCCCGTCCGGCGTCCGCCGACGACGCGCCGACCAGGGTCTCCCCGCGCCAGCCGCGCCCCGCGCCCGCGCCGACCGAGGCCTCCCCCCGACGCCCGCGCCCGCCCGCGCCGCGCGACCCCGACGGCCCGGTCCACGAGTGGCCGTCGCGGATGCGCCGCCCGGACCGGGATTCGTCGCCGTGATCCACCGGATCACGTAGAGGAAGCAAAAGAGGCCCCCGGGGACGAATCCCGGGGGCCTCTGCTTTGTCTCGTGGAGACGATGATCGCCAACGATCCCAGCGCCTCGTCCCCGTCCCGCCAAGCACGCTCAGCGGGGCGTCTGCCGCGACTCGCGGAAGGTCTGGTCGGGCGGCAGCTGGCGGTCGTCGCCGCGCAGCGGATCGCCGACCGGACCGGGGGTGCTGCGCCAGGCGTCCAGGCCGCCGATCATCATCGCGCCGGTCGCCACGACCAGCAGCAGGATCCCGGAGACGACCAGGGCGCGCAGCTGGATCAGGTGCCCGGTCACCGCGACCAGCACCGCGATCGTCATCAGGCCGACGACCAGCGACGCGGGCAGGGCGGCGAGCACGATCGCGGACACCCCCGCAGGATTCCACACCGCGACTGAACGTACATTGTCAGCAGCGGGCCGGAACCACGAACCAGTCCCGCCCGTCGGCGCTCGGCAGCAGACCAGCACCGCCCGCGCGCGTGTTGCCGCGGGCGTCGGGAATCGACTGGTCGATCAGCTCCGCGACCACGCTGCGCACCTGCGGCTCGGTGCGGACCGGACCGCAGCGCCGCATCGCCGCGGACCCGCCGCCGGCGTCGATCGCCCGCCCGAGCGCGCTGCGCGCCTCCGCCCGCTGTTGCACCAGCTCGCGCTGCTCGACCAGCGTCCCGCTCTGGACCACGACCACCACCACCGCCGCCACGACGCCGACCTGCAGACGCCCGGAGAACCCCGCGCCGCCGCCGTCGGAGCGTCCGCCCAGCAGCGTCACCGCCCCCGCGACCGCCGCCAGCAGGGTCAGCGCGGGCACCAGGTAGCGCGGATTCCCGGCGAAGCCGACCTGCGCCATCGTCGCGACCAGCAGCACGTACGCCCCGACCAGGCCCAAACCGAGCGCGACCGGCCGGGCCCGTCGGTCGCCCGCCCGGACCAGGAAGACGGTGGCGAGCACCGCGGCGAGCAGCACCGGCCAGCCCGCCTGCTGCACCAGATCGGCCCAGACCGACAGGAACGGCACCTCGGTCAGCCCCGCCGACCCGGCGCTCGGGGTGCCGGTCGCGCCGCGGGTCGACTCCAGCCCCGACGACAGCAGGTCCGGCACCACCCAGAGCGCCAGCAGGGCGGCGCCGCTGCCCAGCACCGCCGGCCAGCCGAGCGTCCCCCGGCGGGCGAGCAACAGCCCGTAGAGGGCCAGGAACGGCCAGACCTCGGGGCGGATCAGCGCGCCCGCCACAAGCAGCCCGAACGCCAGCCGCCGCCGGTCGTCCGCGTGCGCAAGCACCGCCCAGACGACCAGCGCGCCGAGCAGCGGGTCCGCGTTGCCGAGCGCGCCGTTGAGCAGCCACCACGGAGAGACGAAGATCGCCACCGCGGCCACCAGCGCCGCCCCCGGACCGCCCACCCGGTGGGCCAGCCGGGCCGCCCCGACCACCGCCAGCAGCGCCCCGGCCCGCGCGACCAGCAGCCACGCGGCGGCACCGACGTCGCCGAGCAGCGCGAACGGTGCCGTCACCAGCAGCGGCAGCGGCTTCCACGACGGCCCGGCGGACGTGTCGATGCTCAGGGACCAGAGCTCGCGCCCCCAGACCACCCACGCGGAGGCGTCGAAGGCCAGCGCGAATCCGAACGGCAGGCTGACCGCGGCGACCAGCGTGGCGACGGCGGTCCACGTCGCACCGGGCGATCGGCGCAGGGCACGGACGGGCACCGCGGGAGCATCCCACAGGCGCCGGCCGGCGGACCGGGCCGACCGGGGCCGGCGGCCGACCGCGCGGGCGGCTCTATCATCCGTGGACCGTGACCTCCGTGCCTTCCTCCGTCGACGAGCTCGCCTCCGGCCTGCGCCGCACGGGCTACCTGCCCGGCCCGCGGACGGCGCTCGTATCGCACCTGGCGCTGCACCTGGACAAGCCGGTGCTGGTCGAGGGGCCCGCCGGCGTCGGCAAGACCCAGCTGGCCAAGGCGCTCGCCGAGACGCTCGACCGCGAGCTCGTCCGTCTGCAGTGCTACGAGGGACTGGACGAGGCCAAGGCGCTCTACGAGTGGAACTACCGCAAGCAGCTGCTGCGGATCCAGGCGCAGACCGCGACCGGCGAGGGCGAGGGCGGCTGGAACGCCGTCCAGGACGACGTCTTCGGCCCGGACTTCCTGCTCGAGCGGCCGTTGATGCGGGCGATCGCCAGCGAGCGGCCGGTGGTCCTGCTGATCGACGAGATCGACAAGACCGACCAGGAGTTCGAGGCGATGCTGCTCGAGCTGCTGTCGGACTTCCAGATCACGATCCCCGAGCTGGGCCGGATCGAGGCCAGCTCGCAGCCGGTGGTGGTGCTGACGTCGAACAACAGCCGCGAGCTGACCGAGGCGCTCAAGCGCCGCTGCCTGTACCTGTGGCTCGACTACCCGGAACTGGAGCACGAGCTGGCGATCGTCCGCCAGCACGTTCCCGAGCTGTCGGCGACGATCACGCGCCGGTTGGTCGAGGTGGTCGCCGAGATCCGGGCGCTCGACCTGAAGAAGCCGCCGTCGGTCGCCGAGTCGGTCGACTGGGCCCGGGCCCTGCTGCTGCTCGGGGCCGACGACCTCGACCGCGACGTCTTCCGCGACACGCTGTCGATCCTGGTCAAGCACCGGACCGACATCGACCTGGTCTCCGAGCGCGTCGGGCTGCGGCTGCCCGAGGCCTCGGCGCCGGCGGCCGGCAGCTGATCCGGGCCCACCGATGGCTGGGGGCTCCCACCACTCGCCGGGACCGTCGCCCCGGCAGATGCGCCAGGCGGCGATCCACGCGCAGCTCGGTCCCGACGGCGTGCCCGGCGGCCTGGCCGGGCAACTGGTCGTCTTCTGCGAGGAGCTGCGCGGCGAGGGCCTGGCGGTCGGGACCAGCGAGCTGCTCGACGCGACCGCCGCGCTCGACCGGATCGGCTGGTCCGACCGGACCGTCTTCCGCGAGACGCTGGCGGCCACGCTCGCCAAGTCGCCGGAGGCGCGCCACGTCTTCGACCTCGTCTTCGACCGCTTCTTCTTCCGTGCCGCCGAGCTGGAGGCGGTCCGCCACGGCGCGACCGACCGCGATCTGGCCGACCGCGAGGGCGAGCGGGTGTCCGGCGACGGCGAGGGGCTCGACGGCGAGGGCGACGGCGAGGCGGATCCCGGCGAGCTCGACCTGGACGCGATCCGCGCGGCGATCGCCCAGGCGATCGCCGACGGCGCCGGCGACCGGATGCGGGACCTGGCCGCGCTCGCGATCGCGGGGGTCGGCGGGCACGTCAGCGACACCGGCGTGGTCGGCGTCGACGTCCAGCGGATCCGCCGGGCGCTCGACCTGCGGTCGGACCCCGATCCCGACGCGCCGGAGGACGATCCGCGGCGCCAGGGCCTGCCGCGCGACGGCATTCGCGAGTTCGAGGCGCAGCTGCGGCGCGAGCTGGAGCGACGCCGGATCGAGCGGCTCGGCGAGCTGCCCCCGGCCCGCGCGCTGAACCAGATGGACCGCGCGCTGCCGAGCGCGCCGGGCCAGAGCCTCGACGAGATCCACCGCGTGGTCCGTCAGCTCAAGCGGCGGCTGAACACCCAGGGCCACGAGCTGCGCGGGCAGCGGCGGCGGACCCAGGTCGACGTCCGCGCGACGATCCGCGCCTCGCTGCAGACCGGTGGCGTGCCGGTGGTCGTCAAGGAGCGGGCGATCCGCCCGCGGCGGCCGGAGATCTTCGTGCTCTGCGACGTGTCGACCTCGGTCTCCAGCGCGTCGCTGTTCTTCCTCTCCGTGCTGCACGCGCTGCACGACGCGTTCCGCAAGATGCGCTCGTTCGTCTTCGTCGAGCGGATCAGCGAGGTCACCGAGCTGTTCGAGCGCGAGCGCGAGTTCGAGGCGGTGTCGCAGGCGATCGGGCGCGACGCCGGGGTCGCCGACGTGACCGGCTACACCGACTACGGACGGGTCTGGCGCGAGTTCCTCGAGCGGGTCGAGGACGACCTGCACCCGCGGGCGACGGTGATCGTGCTCGGCGACGCGCGCACCAACGGCCGCGATCCCGCCGAGGCCGCCTTCGCCGAGATCGCCGAGCGCGCCGGCCGGACCTTCTGGCTCAACCCCGAGCCGGCCCTCTACTGGGACTACGGCGATTCCGTGATCAGCCGCTACGCCGCCCACTGCAAGGTCTACGAGTGCTGGACGGCCGACCAGCTGGAGGGCTTCGTCGCCGCCCTGACCGGCGTCGGCCGGGAGCCCGACCCGGTGCGACCGCAGCGACGATGACGGTGCCGTTCGACGCCAGCGGCGGAGACGGGCCGTCCGGGGTGGACCAGGACGACCGGGCCAGCGGGCGGGTCGTCCTCGCCGCCCGGCGCGTCCACCGCCGGATCGGCGCGACGGAGATCCTCGCCGGGATCGACCTGGAGATCGTCCCCCGCGAGGTGGTCGCGATCGTCGGCCCGTCCGGCAGCGGCAAGTCGACGCTGCTCGAGCTGGTCTGCGGGCTCCAGGTCCCCGACGCCGGGACGCTGGCCGCCGCGCCGGCCGCGCTGATGCCGCAGCGTGACCTGCTGCTGCCGTGGCTCAACGCGCGCGACAACGTGGCGCTGCCGCTGCGGATCGCCGGGCAGGACAAGCGCGCCGCGCGGGCTCAGGCGACCGAGCTGCTGGCGCGCTTCGCCGGGCACCGGCCGGACCAGCTGTCGGGCGGCATGCGGCAGCGCGTCTCCTTCCTGCGGGCACTGGCCACCGAGCGCCCGCTGCTCTGCCTGGACGAGCCGTTCGGCGCGCTCGACGCGATCACTCGCGAGGAGCTCCAGCGCTGGCTCGGGGACCTGCTCGACGAGCGGCCGCGGTCGGTGCTGCTGGTCACCCACGACGTCGAGGAGGCCGTCCTGCTCAGCGACCGGGTGGTGGTCTTCTCCCCCCGCCCGGCGCACGTCGCGGCGACGATCGTCGTCGGCCCCCCGCGTCCGGCCGCCGGGTCCGGCTCCGTCCCCGACCCGGGCGAGCGCGTCGCGTTGCGTACCGCCGAGGTACGGAAGGTGACGCAATCGACCGCCGAGGCCGCCCGACCGCGACGCGATCCGACCGACCCGGCGATCGTCGCCGCCCGCGGGGCGGTCCGCGACGCGCTGCACCGGGCGATGGCCGCCGACGCCGAGGCCGCGCGATGAGGCTGCGCGAGCCCCGCACCGCCGACGCCCGCCCGTTCTCGACGCCGACCCGGGTCGCGCTCGGCGTGCTCGGGCCGCTGCTGGTGCTGGCGATCTGGCAGGCCTACGTGCGGATCGCGGAGGTCGACGAGATCCTGCTGCCGGCCCCGACCACCGTGCTGGCCACCCTGGTCGACGACCGCGAGCTGCTCTGGGAGGCGTTCCTGCGCACCGCCCAGGAGATCGTCTTCGGGCTGGCGCTGGCGTTGCTCGCGGGCCTGGTGCTGGCCGGCGCGATGCACCTGTCGCGGGTGGTCCGGGCGATGATGTCGCCGTTGGTGATCGCCACCCAGGCGATTCCGATCCCCGCGCTCGCGCCGGTGCTGATCTTCTGGCTCGGCTTCGGCCTGGGACCGAAGATCCTGATCGTCGCGATCATCTGCTTCTTCCCCGTCGCAATCGCCACGCTCGACGCGCTCGAGCGGGTCGACCCGGACCTCCCCCGGCTGCTGCGGACGATGGGGGCCAACCGCTGGCAGCGGCTGCGCTGGGTCGAGCTGCCCGCGGCGCTGCCGGCCGCGCTGTCGGGCGCCAAGATGTCGGTCGCGATCGGCGGCATCGCGGCGGTCTTCGCCGAGTACTCCGGCTACGAGCAGGGCCAGGGCGGTTTGGGCGCGGTGATCAAGACCGCGCAGCTGGACACGGCCCGCGCATTCGCCGCAGTTGCCATCCTTGCGGTGTTCGCCGTCCTGACGACCGGGGTGCTCGCTGGCCTGCAGCGGGTCCTGGCACCGTGGGCCCACCGCCGACCCGGAAGATCCGCATGACCCTACGTCGACCCCTGCTGCTGCTGACCGCCGCCGTATCCGCGCTGGCGCTCGCCGCCTGCGGCGAGAAGAGCGAGCAGGTCGACAGTTCGCAACCGCCGCAGGCGTCGTTGTCGGTGCTGCTCGACTTCTTCCCCAACGCCAACCACTCGGGGTTCTTCGCCGCCCAGGGCGACGGCAGCTTCGCGGCGGCCGGCCTGGACGTCGACCTGCAGACGCCCGACGACCCGGCCACGGTGCTGAAGCTCGTCGCGGCGGGCAAGGCCGACCTGGGGATCAGCTATACGCCGGAGATCCTGATGGCCCGCGACCAGGGCCAGGACATCGTCGCGATCGCCAGCATCGTGACGCGTCCGCTGACCTCGATGGTCAGCCTGGAGAAGAGCAAGATCGACGGGCCCGCGGACCTGAAGGGCAAGACCGTCGGGACCGCCGGGATCGCCTACCAGACGGCGTACCTGCAGACGATCCTCAAGGACGCCGGGCTCCAGTCCTCCGACGTCAAGCAGGTCGGGGTCGGGTTCAACCTGCAGAGCGCGCTGCTGTCGGGCAAGGTCGACGCCACGCTCGGCGCGTTCTGGAACTACGAGGGCACCGAGCTGGAGCTGAAGGGCCGGGACGCCCGCGTCGTCCCCGTCGACCAGCTGGGCATCCCGCCCTACGACGAGCTGGTGCTGGTCGCCCGCTCCAGCACGCTGCGCGAGAAGGAGTCGTCGATCCGCCGCCTGGTGCGCGCCGTCGGCCAGGGCTACGCCGCGGTCAAGGCCGACCCGGAGCAGGGCATCCAGCCGCTGCTGGCCGCCAACAAGGAGCTCGATCCGGAGCTGCAGCTGAAGGTCACCGAGCGGACGCTCGAGGCGTTCTGGCCGGCCGACCAGCAGCGCCCGTGGGGCTGGCTGAGCCACGACACGTGGGCCGACTACGCCCAGTGGATGCTCGACAACGACCTGTTGAAGCAGCGGCTGCCGCTCGACGTCGCGGTGACCAACGACTTCCTGCCCGGCGAGGGTGCCGGATCGGGCCGCAAGACCCCCGGCAACGAGGGCCGTCCGAACGAGAACCTGCCCGGCTACCGCGGCAGCTGAGCCTGGATCCACCGATTTTCGGGTCGCCTCGACGCGGATGACCGG
>CAZFIQ010000036.1:0-18842 GCA_964519185.1 uncultured Patulibacter sp. | reverse complement strand
CGCTCATGAGCTGCCTTCCGGTGAATCTGAGGGGCGCTGAGTATAGTCCGCCGGCGCGGAGCATCTCGTAGGTCTTCTCGTCGTCGAGCGGCAGCGCCTCGACGTCGAGCTCGATCGAGCGCGAGCGCTTGACGATCTCGACCGCGTCCTCGATCACGTCGAGGTTGCGGAGGCCGAGGAAGTCCATCTTCAGCAGGCCGATCTCCTCGACCGGGCCCATCGAGTACTGGGTCACGATCTTGTAGGAGCGCTCGCCGTCCTTGGTCGCGGTGCGGTCCTCGGCCAGCTGCAACGGCACGATCTCCTGCAGGGGCCGATCGGCGATCACGACCGCGGCGGCGTGGATCGAGGTGTTGCGGATGATCCCCTCGAGGCCCTTCGCGGTCTCGACGATCTGCCGCGTGTCGGGATCGTCGTCATAGGCCTTCTTCAGGTCCTGGCCGTCCTTCAGGCACTCGGCGAAGCTCGGGCTCCTCCCCATGATCGGCTCCGGGATCAGCTTCGCGACCCGGTCGCCGGTCCCGTAATCGAAACCGAGAACGCGGGCGGCGTCACGGGTGGCAGCGCGCGGAGCCATCTTGCCGAAGGTGACGATCTGCGCGACCGACTCGCGCCCGTACTTCTCCTGCACGTAGCGGATCACCCGCTCGCGGCCGCGGACCGAGAAGTCGATGTCGATATCCGGCATCGACTTGCGGGCCGGGTTGAGGAAGCGCTCGAAGAGCAGGTCGTTGGAGAGCGGATCGAGATCGGTGATCCCGAGGGCGTAGGCGACGATCGAGCCCGCGGCCGAGCCACGACCGGGACCGACCGCGATCCCGTTGTCCTTCGAGTAGCGAACGAAGTCCCAGACGATCAGGAAGTAGCTCGGGAAGCCCATCTCCTCGATCACGCCGAGCTCGAGCTCGAGCCGCTCGATCGCCTCCGCGGGCGCCGGCTCGCCGTATCGCCGGGCGATCCCCTCGAGCGCGATCCGGCGGAGCATCGCCTCCGGCTCGCTGCCGTCCGGGGTCGGGAACTTGGGGAGCAGCAGCTGGCCGAGGTCGAGCTCGACGCTGCAGCGATCGGCGATCTCGAGCGTGTTCGGGACCGCCTCCGGCCACGGTTCGAACGCCTCCGCCATCTCCTCGGCGGTCTTCAAGTAGAACTCGTTCGTGTCGAAGCTCATCTTCGGAGCTTCGAGCGTGGACTTCGTCTGCACGCAGAGCAACGCCGCGTGGTTCTTGTAGTCCTCCCGCCGCAGGTAGTGGACGTCGGCGGTGCCGACGAGGGGCTGGTTGAGCTCGCGCGCGATCCGCGCGATCCCCTCGTTCGCCTTGTCCTGCTCGGAGATCCCGTTCACCTGGAGCTCGAAGTAGACGTTCTCGCGGCCGAAGATCTGCAGCAGGTCGTCGGCGTGGGCGCGAGCGTCGTCGGGTCGGTCCTCGACCAGCCGCCGGCAGAACCGCGAGGCGAGGCAGCCGGTGAGCGCGATCACGCCCTTCGAGTACTTCTCGAGCATCGTCGGGTCGACGTTCGCCTTGCCCCGTGCGAACCCCTCGAGGAACCCCGCCGAGCTCAGCTTCACCAGGTTCTCGTAGCCGGTGTCGTCGGCCGCCAGCAGGGTCAGGTGGTTGCGCTCCCACTTGGTCTTCTGCTTGATCTCCTCGACGCTGTCGACCAGGTAGGCCTCGAGGCCGACGATCGGCTTGATCCCCTGCTCCCGGCAGGCCTTGAAGAGCTCGACGGAGCCGTTCATCACGCCGTGATCGGTCAAGCCGAGGGCGGGCATCCCCAGGTCCGCGGCGCGCGCCGCCATCGTGTCGATCTTGTTCGCGCCGTCCAGCTGCGAGTACTCGCTGTGAACGTGGAGGTGGGCAACCGTGGGCGCCGACGATCCCCCGGAGCTGCCGCTGGTGATGTCCGAAGTGCCGCTTGCCGGGGGTGAATCGCTCACCTGGCCATCATGGCAAGGCAGGTGGATGCCAACGGCGGGGCGCCGACGACTTTCACGGACGTTGCGGAAGGCTGCGCGAGCGTCGAGCGAAGGCGACGACGAGGGTTCAGCTGGGCAGCCGGTCGATGCGGGCGAGGACCTCGACCAGCCGCCGCTCAGCCGCGCGGACGCGCCCCTCGGCTTCACGCCGGGCGCTCTCGATCCGCTCGCGGATGCGCTCCTCGCGATCGTGTGCGGCGTCGACCGCCGCCAGCCTGAGCTCGGCAGCGGCGACCACGGCCTCGATCCTCGCGAGCGCTTCCTGGACGCGCACCTCGATCCGCGCGCCGACCTGCTCCTCGGCCAGCCTCGACTGCACCTCGAGATGGACCACGGCGCGCTCGGCGCGTTCCTCAAGCGCGGCGAGCCTGCGTTCGAGCGCGAGCATCTCCCAGTCGCTTCCGGTCGGGGGCGGCGACGCCGGAGACCGAGCTTCCCCGTCGCGCCGGAAGCGACCGCCGGGGCCGGCTTCGGTGTGAGCCCGCAGCCCGGCCAGCAGCTCGTCCATGTCGCGACGAGCGCCGATCAGACGCTGCATCCCCTCGCTCGCTTCGGTCCGCTCCACGGGAGCATCGTCGCAGCTCCGAACGGCGCCGTGGGACCCGATCTCGCTCACGCCCGGAATCCATCTCTCACACCCGCAGTACATCGGCATCGACCCACGGGAAGCTCTCGCTGTGCGGAACCTGATCGAAACGGGTTCGCCTGCTTGGAGATCGAAGCTAAGATCGGCTCGGATGGCGAGTGCAGCAGATGAGATCCGGGTTCTCACCGTCCGCCGTCGGCTCGCCGACATGGGGGCGGACGTGAACGGACGGGTGGACACGGTCGAGGCCGCTTACGCGGACCTCGCCGAAGCACTGCTGGACGGCGCTCGCACGCTCGGCCGGCAGGCACGAGAAGCTGACTTCTCTCCCCCGTCTTACCCTCCCATCACGCGCCGTGAGATCGAGCTGACCCTCTCGCAGACGCGGGAGATGAAGTTCCGAGTCGGCCCGCCCGGATCGGGAAGCGACGAATGACCGACGGCGATCCCACGCCACCGGAGGATCCCGGACCACCGATCCCGGCCCCTTCGCCGCGGCAGGAGGTGGTCCGTCCCGAGGCCGAGGACAGCCTCGACATACGCGCGAGCATCGAGGCGGCCGAGGTCGCGGCCGAGGAGATCCGGCGCGACGCGGAAGAGCGCGCGGCCGCCCATCTGCAGGCGGCGCACGAGCAGGCCGACCGGCTGACCGCCGAGCGGGTCCACTCGATCGCCTCGGTGACCGACGAGCTGATCGGCCAGGCGGCGACGATCAGGGCTCACTCCGACGAGCTCGCGAACGCGCTCAAGCGAGCGACCGAGACGCTGACCCGTGCGGTCTCGACTCCGGCGGTGGCCCCGCCGGCACCCTCACCGACGGCGATCTCAGCCACCGGCGTGCATGAGGGCCCCGCGCTCGGCACGGGCTCCGTGGATCCAGACGGGCCGGAGTTCCGCGCTCGTCAACTCGCCGCCGCCGGAGCGAGCAGACGCACGATCGCGATCGTCCTCCGCAGGGAGTTCAACGTCGAGCCCATGCCGATCCTCGAACGCGCGGGGATAGGGATACCTCCGAGGTGATCCTCCGCTTCGCGTCCGGTTCCCTAGATACCTCCGGGGAAATCCTCCGCTTCGCGTCCGGTTCCCCCGGTGCCTTGGCGACCGGGAAAGCAGAGCCAGCCGCATGGTCTGAGTCTCAGCCCTCTTCGACCTCACGGCCGGCGCCCAGGATGTAGGCGAGAACCGCGGCGACCACGACGGCCGAGCCGCCCGCCACGGCGGCGATCCGCAGCTGACGCCGATAACGGCTGCGCACGGACGAGACGACGAGGCGGCCGATCAGCTCGTAGACGAGGCTCATACGTCCTGGCTTCCCCTTTTTCCCTCGGTGAACCGGCCGTCGTTGAATCGGATTCGCTGCGCCATCCGGCTCTGCAGCGAGAACAGCTCGATGAACCCGGGGCTCGCCTGCTGGCTGAACTCACCGCCGGACTCGCCGAACGAAGCCAGCGTCTGGTCGTAGAGCGCGTACGGCGAAGAACGCGTGACGACCGTCGCCGAGCCCTTGTAGAGCTTGACCGCGATCTCGCCGGTCACGTACCGGTTCGCGGAGTCCATGTACGCGTCGAGATCCTCGCGCAGCGGCTCATGCCAGAGGCCGGCGTAGCAGAGGTAGGCCCAATGGGTCTCCAGCGACGACTTGAAGTTGTTCTGGTGGATCGTCGAGACGAGCTTCTCGAGCTCGCGGTGGGCGGCGAGGAGGATCGTCGCCGCCGGCACCTCGTAAAGATCGCGGACCTTGAGGCCGACGATGCGATCCTCGATGTGGTCGACGATCCCGACGCCGTGACGGCAACCGGCCTCGGACGCGCGGTCGATCAGCTCGACGAGCTCCATTCGCTCGCCGTCGATCGCGACGGGTCTCCCGGCCTCGAACTCGATGCGGATCGTCTCCGGCTCGTCCGGTGCGTCCTCCGGCCTGGTGACCAGCTGGAAGACGTCGTCGGGCGGGGGGGCGCCCAGATCCTCGATCGAACGGCCCTCCGAGGAACGCCCCCAGAGGTTGTCGTCGATCGAGTACGGCGCCACCTCGGTGCCGCCGCTGACCGGGATGCCGTGCTCGCGCGCGTAGGCGATCTCCTCCTCGCGGCCCATCTGCCATTCGCGGACCGGTGCGATCACCTTGAGCTCCGGGCCGAGCGCCGCGATCGTCGCCTCGATCCGGACCTGGTCGTTGCCCTTGCCGGTGCAGCCGTGGGCGATCGTGTCGCAGCCGTGCTTGCGGGCGTACTCGCAGGCGAGCTTCGCGATCAGCGGACGCCCGAGCGACGTGAAGGCCGGGTAGCCGTCGCCGTAGTTGACGTTGGCCTTGATCGCGGGGATCAGGTACTCGTCGGCGAACTCCTGACGGGCGTCGTGGACGATCGCCTCGACCGCGCCGAGCAGCCGCGCCTTGCCGGTGACCTCGTCGTAGTCCTCGCCCGGCTGACCGAGCTCGACGGTCAGCGCCACGACCTCGGCCTGGTACTCGTCCTGGATCCACTTGAGCATCACGCTCGTGTCGAGGCCGCCGGAGTACAGCAGCAGGACCTTGCGGACGGAGTCCTTGTCCGCCAGGTAGGACGCGACCCGTGTCTGCCCGGGCGCGGCCACACGGCGGACTTCGGTGTGGTCGTCGGCGGGCTCGGGGGTGGCGGTCTGGTCGGTCATGGCCGAGGAAGGGTACCCGGCGATCCGCCGATCGTGAGTGACGGGTAGGCCGAACGCCGCGCGGGCCGCACGGCGCCCTGAGCCGCGCGACCCGGGATCATGGGAACGATGAGCGGTGACGTCCCCTCCCCGGCCCGAGGCCGCGCGCTGCGCCGCGTCGTCGCGGTGGCGCTGCTGCTGCTCGCGGCGGCGACGGTCGTGGCGTTCATCGTGCGGGCGACCTCGTCGGACGACCGCGCGACCGTGCCGAGCGACCCCGCGTCCGTCGAGCGGACCACCGTCGAGCGCTACCCGGTCGAGAGCGTCGCCGCCGACCGGCGGTTGGTCCAGACCGCGGTGCTGCCGCGCGGCGAGCTCGCCGGCCGGCCGCTGCTGATCTTCCTGACCGGCAAGGGCCAGGATCCGACGGTGATCGCGGGCGATCACCTGCGGGCCGCGGTCGCCCAGCTCGGCGACCGGGCCCCGGTCGTCGTGCTGCCGGCCAACGACGGCGGATCGTTCTGGCACGACCGTCGCAGCGGTCGGTGGCGCGCCTACGTGCTCGACGAGGCGATCCCCGCCGCCGTCCGACGCTACGGCCTGGACCCCGACCGGGTCGCGATCGGCGGGATCTCGATGGGCGGCACCGGCGCGTTCTCGATCGCCGCCCGCGCCGACCGGACGTTCTGCGCGGTCGGCGGGCACTCGGCGGCGTTCTGGCCGTCGCTCGACGACGCGATGCCCGGCGCCTACGACGACGAGCGCGCGTTCCGCGCCAGCGAGCCGGCCGGACCGATCGTCCGCGGCGAGCAGCGCTACGGCGTCCCGCTGTACGTCGACGTCGGCCGCAGCGACCCGTTCGCCGCCGACAACGCCCGGGTGGTCGAGGCGCTGCGCCGGAACGGCGAGCAGGTCACCGCTGCGACCCCCGAGGGCGGCCACGACGGTCGCTACTGGCGCGACCACATGGCCGACTGGATGCGGTTCTACGGCACCGCCCTCGCCACCTGCAACTGAGGCGTGCGAGAGCGCGTCGCGTCTCGGCACGCTCGGCGCTCGGCAGTGCGGGTGCACAGCTCTCGCGCCGCGCGCACCGACCTGCTCGGCTCTCGCACGCCTCAGCGGGCAGCGGGGCGTCTCGGCACGCGCCGCCGCCCGCGGAGAACCTCAGCGGGGCGGGTCGCCGATGCCGTCGACCGTCGCGGGCGGCGGCGGGACGTCGTCGTCGCCCCCGGCCGCGAACCCGCTGGTGGGCGCGGCGGCGACGCCGGCACCGGCGCCGGACACGCTTTCCGGGCTGCCGTCGAACGGCGGGAACGCCTCGGTCAGCAGCGACGCGTAGACGCCACTGCGCAGGGTGTACGAGAGGCAGTACTCGATCACGTTCTGCAGGCCCTGCGGCATCCGCCCGAGGATCACGATCACGATCCAGGCGAAGAAGACCAGCACGCTGGCGACGATCCCGAGCACGTAGACGATGATCCAGACCGGGATCATCAGGATCAGCCGGAAGAAGGTCAGCAGGCGGCTGTACTTCTCCATCCGCGGGCCGATCGCCAGCACCGCCGGATACTCGTGCTCCTCGCTGCCCGAGAACGGCGGGTACGGATCGGAGAGCAGCCAGAAGTAGCCCGAGAACCGTCCGTAGTAGCGGTGGTAGCCGGCGACGAAGTCGTAGAGGCCCTGCGGGTAGCGCGCCGTGATGACGATCGCGAACCAGGCGATGATCACCGCGATCCCGGCGAAGAGGCCGTAGAACCACAGCACGATCATGTGTGGGATCGCCAGGAGCCAGCGGAAGAAGGTGGTCAGGCGGCTGCGCCGCTCGGTGTACGCCACCGCGAAGGTGGTCGTGTTGGGTGGAAGCACGGTGCTCTCCTCCGATCGTGTGCCGCGGCCCAGGCCGCCGCCGAGTGGCCCGTACGCTCTCACACCGGTCGGAGGGCACGGTGAACGATTCGCGATCGGCCGCTCCGTGGCCCCCGGGCGTCCCACGTCAGCCGCTACCGTGCCTGCCGTGGAACCGATCCCGATCCAGCAGGCCCGCGCCCGCTACGCGGAGCTGATCGCCGCGCCGCGCGGACTGCTCGAGCTCTACGACGCCGACGATCCCCGCGCGGCGCTGGTCCCGGCCGGAGCGCTGGTCTTCGCGCTCGGAGCCTGGGAGACCTTCTGCGAGGAGGTGCTGCGCGCGGCGGCCGTGGCCGTGGTCGGCGCCACCCGGCGTCCCGACGACCTGCCCCGCGCGATGCGTGAGCAGCTGGTCCACGTCCACGGCGAGCCGGGCGAGCCCTGGGACCACGTCCGCGACCGGCTGGCCGGCAACTGGCACCGGATGGCGGTCCGCCACCTCGGAGGTGCGCTGGAGTACCGGTTCCGCCACTGGAACACGCCGAGCGGGGCCGGCGTCGACCGGTTGGCGGAGCTGGTCGCCGGGATCCCGCCGATCTCCCCCCGCTGGCCGGACGTCGACGGTCACCCCGGCGCGGACGTGCTGGACGACGCGATCCGCCGACGGGGCGAGGCGGTCCACCTGGCGCGGACCGCCTTCGGCGCCGAGGCGATCGTGCCGGTGCTGGACCTGCTCGACGGCATCGTGGCGGTGACGGCGCAGATCGTCGCCCGGCGAATCGGCCACCTGCCACCGGTTACCGCCGGCTGAGCGCCGCTCGACCCCCGGCCGCCCCAACGACGCCCGTCGCCGGACGCCGCCCAACGACGACCGGTCGGCATTGGACGCCCCCAGGACGTCGAACGACGACCGGTCGCCCTTCGGAGACGCCCAACCACGACCGGTCGCCGTGGGACGCGACGCGGATCAGCCCGCCAGGCCCGCGCCGATCCGCGCGACGCCCTCGTCGATCTGCTCGTCGAGGATCGTCAGCGGCGGCAGCAGGCGCAGCGACGTCGGACGCGGGGCGTTGACCCAGACGTCGTGCTCGTCGAGCAGCTTGCCGGCGATCGCCGCGGTCGAGCCGTGGCGGGCGATCGTCGCCGCGTCGATCTCGACGCCGATCATCAGGCCGCTGCCGCGGACGCTCTCGACGCCGGGAAGCGCGGCCAGGCCGGCGCGGAACCGCTCCCCCGCCTCCGTCACGCGCGCCAGGAACGCCGGATCGTCGACGATGTCGAGCACCGCGTGCGCGGCCGCGGCCTGGACCGGACCGCCGGCGAAGGTCGATCCGTGGTCGCCGGCCTGGAAGACCTCGTAGAGGTGCGGCGCCGTGATCAGCGCGCCGATCGGCAGGCCGTTGGCGAGGGCCTTGGCGACGGTGATCGCGTCGGGGGTGACGCCGGTCGCCTGGTAGCTCCAGAGGGTGCCCGTCCGCCCCACCCCGGTCTGGACCTCGTCGAAGATCAGCAGCGCGCCGTGGGCGTCGCAGGCGTCGCGGACCGCCTGCAGCAGCTCGACCGGCAGCGGCAGCACGCCGCTCTCGCCCTTGATCACCTCCAGCAGCACCGCGGCGGTGCCGTCGTGGATTCCCCCGACGATCGCCTCGGTCGTGTTCGGCACCGCGCGGAAGCCCGGGACCAGGGGCGCGAACGGCTCCTGCTTGGCCTCCTGGGGCGTCGCCGACAGGGCGCCGTAGGTGCGGCCGTGGAACCCCTCGTGGACGCTCAGGATCTCGCCGCCGCGCTTGTTGCGTCGCGCCAGCTTGATCGCCGCCTCGTTGGCCTCCGCCCCGGAGTTGGCGAAGAGCACCCCGCCGCCGAGCGACGACTCCGCCAGCCGCTGGGCCAGCTTCGTCGGCCCGGTCAGGTGCATCAGGTTGCTGGTGTGCAGCAGCCGGCCGGCCTGCGCGCTGATCGCCTCGGTCACCGCGGGGTGCGCGTGGCCGAGCGACGTCACGCCGAGCCCGCAGAGCAGGTCGAGGATCCGGCGGCCGTCGACGGTGTGCAGCCAGACGTCGGCACCGGAGGCGACGGACACCGGCAGGCGCGCGTAGTTCGGCAGCACGTGGCGCCGCTCGATCGTCTCGAGCTCGGACAGGGAGAGGTCGTTCATCGCGCTCACCGGGCGGGTCGGATCTGGGTGCCGCAGCCGTCGTCGGTGAACAGCTCCAGCAGGACGGAGTGCGGACGGCGGCCATCGACGATGCTCGCCGCGCCGACGCCGCTGTGGACCGCATCGACGCAGGCCTGCAGCTTCGGGCGCATGCCGCCGTCGATCGCCTCCAGCGCCTCCTCCACCTCGTCGGTGGCGGCCTGGACGATCAGGCTGTCGGGGTCGGCCACGTCGCGCAGCCAGCCGGCGACGTCGGTCAGGAAGATCAGCCGGGTCGCGCCGAGCGCGCGGGCCACGGCGGCGGCGGCCTCGTCGGCGTTGATGTTGTGCGACTGGCCCTGCTCGTCCGAGCCGACCGACGCGATCACCGGCACGAAGTCCGCCGCGACGTGGTCGATCACGCCGGTGTCGACGCGGGTCACGCGGCCGACGAAGCCGACGTCCTCGCCCTTCGGCCCGGCGGTCGTCTCGACCTGGAAGAGCCCGCCGTCGTCCCCGGAGAGGCCGACCGCGGCGTGCCCGTGACGGCCGATCCGGACCACGATGTCCTTGTTGACCTTGCCGACGAGCACCATCTTGGCGACCTCGACGGTGGCCGCGTCGGAGACGCGCAGGCCGCCGCGGAACTCGACCGGCAGGCCGAGCCGCTCCATGTACTCGGTGATCGCCGGACCGCCGCCGTGGACGACCACGACGTTGATGCCGACGTACTTGAGCAGCGCCACGTCCCGGGCGAAGTCCTCGCGCAGCGCGGGATCGGTCATCGCCGCGCCGCCGTACTTGATCACCACCGTGCGCTCGCGGAACTGGCGGATGTACGGCAGCGCCTCGAGCAGGGTCGAGACGTCGCGCACGCCGGCCCCCTCGGCGAGCGTGCTGAGGATCGGATCGCTCACGTGGTGTACTCCCCGTTGAAGGTCACGTACTCGTGGCCGAGGTCGCTGAACCAGACCTCGGTCTCGTTGGCGTAGGCCAGGGGCTGGCCGTTGGCGTCGGCCGCCGGGCCGATCGTCACGTCGTAGTCGATCTCGCGTCCCTGGACCAGCGCGGTCAGCGCGTCCCGGTCGAAGACCGTCTCCTGGCCGTCGCGGCAGACCTCGACGCCCTCGATCCGGATCTGCAGCGGCGTCAGCGCGGGCCCGGGCAGGGCGGCGCCGGCGGCCTGGACGATCCGGCCCCAGTTGGGGTCGCCGCCGTAGAGCGCGGTCTTGACCAGCGGGCTGTTGGCGACGTTGCGGGCGACCCGCTCGCAGCTCGGACCGTCGCTGCCGCGCACGGTCACCCGTCCGACGCGGCGCGCGCCCTCGCCGTCCTGGACGATCAGCAGCGCCAGCTGGCGCAGCACCGCGTCGAGCGCCAGGCCGAACCGCTGCTCGTCGGCCGACTGCGGCTCGACCCGCACGCCGCTGGCGCCGGAGGCGATCAGGACCGCGGTGTCGGAGGTCGAGAGCTGCCCGTCGACGCTGATCCGGTCGAAGCTGCGCTGGACGCAGACGCCGAGCAGCAGGTCGGCGGTGGCGGCGTCGAGCGCCGCGTCGGTCGTCACGAAGCAGAGCATCGTGGCGAAGCTCGGCTGGATCATCCCCGCGCCCTTGCAGACCGCCGAGAGCGTGACCGGGCCGCCCTCCAGCTGAACGGTCACGGTGACCGTCTTGGGGAACAGGTCGGTGGTCTCGATGCCCTGGCGGAAGTCGTCGTCGCCGTCGGCGCGCAGCTCCGTCCCGGCCGCGGCCACGCCCCGCGGCACGACGTCCATCGGCAGCGGCACGCCGATCACGCCGGTCGCACAGACCGCGACCTGATCGTCGTCGAGCCCGGCCGCGACCGCCGCCGCGTGGCGGACCTGGCGGGCGGTCTCGAAGCCGTCCCGTCCGGTGCCGGCGTTGGCGTTGCCGCTGGTGATCACCACGGCGCGCAGCGCGTCGCAGCGCGACTCCTGCAGGCTGACCAGGACCGGCGGCGCCGCGGCGCCGGAGCGGGTGAAGCGGGCGGCGCTGACCGCGTCGGGCGCGTCGCAGACCAGCAGCGCGACGTCGCGGGCGCCGGACGGCTTGATCCCCGCGGCCACGCCGGCGGCGCGGAACCCCTGCGGCAGGCCGCGCTCGCGGACCTCGACGATGCTCTCCGGAACCTCGACCCATCGCGAGCGGAAGAACCCCGCGGCGACGGGTTCGACGGCAGGTGGTCCGGGGTCGGGCATTCCGGGGATTCTACGGCGAGCGCGGCACGCGGTGCGCGGCGGCGGTCGCCGGATCGTCGCTACCGCAGGCCCTCGTCCTCGTCGCGTCCGTAGGCGACGTTGAGGCACTGGACGGCCTGGCTGGAGGTGCCCTTCCAGAGGTTGTCGATCGCGCCGAAGACCAGCACGTGCCCGGAACGCGGGTCGACGTGGACGCGCAACCGGGCGAAGTTGGTCGCCTGGACGTCGCGCATGCCCGGCTCGGCCGTGGTGACCTCGACGAACCGCTCGTCCGCGTAGGCGTCGGCGTACAGCTCGGTCAGCTCGTCGGCGCCGACCTCACGGGTCGGCCGCACGTAGCAGGAGACTAGCTCGCCCTGGTCGACCGGCACCAGGTGCGGGACGAAGACCGGCTGGACCGCGCCGTCCATCCCCACGCCCACCAGCTCCTGGCGGATCTCCGGCTGGTGCCGGTGGCCGGCGACGCCGTAGGCGTGGACGTTCTCCGACACGTCGACGTAGTGGGTCGTGCGCGCCAGCTTGCGGCCCGCACCCGAGACGCCGGTCTTGGCGTCGATGATCGCGTCGGCGATCACGCCGGCCCGCGCGAGCGGTGCCAGCGCGAGGATCGCGGCGGTCGGGAAGCAGCCCGGCCCGGCGATCAGCCGACCGCCGTCGCCGACGCCGGCCAGGGCCCCACGGTGGAGCTCCGGCAGGCCGTAGACGGCGGTGCCGAACAGCTCCGGCGCGACGTGCACGTCGCCGTACCACTCGCGGTAGACGTCGGCGTCGCCCAGCCGGAAGTCCGCCGACAGGTCGAGCACCAGCAGCCCGCGGGCGTGCAGGGCGGCCACGGCCTGGCTCGACGCGCCGTGCGGGTAGGCCACGACGGCCACCTCGTGGGCGTCGGCGATCGCCTCGACGTTCGGTTCGCTGAGCACGGCCGAGACCCGGTGGTGCGGGTAGAGCTCGTCGAGCCGCATCCCCGCCTCCGCCCGGGCGGTGATCGCCCCGAGCCGGAAGTACGGGTGGGCGTCGACCAGCCGCGCGACCAGCGCGCCGGCGAAGCCCGCCGCGCCGAGCACGGCGACCCTCGGGGTCCCCGGATCGGTCACCGGAGCACCCCGCCGACCTGCGTCGCCAGCGCAGCGACGATCTTCTCGCGGGAGCCGCCGATCTCCTCGTCGGTCAGCGTCCGGTCGGTCGCCCGCAGGCGCACGTGCAGCGCCAGCGACACGTGACCGTCCTCGACGCCCTTGCCGCGGTAGGCGTCGAACACCCGCACGTCCTCGAGCAGGGCGCCGCCGGCCTTCCGCACCGCCGCGACGACGCGGGCCGACGTGACGTCGTCGGCCACCACCACGGCCAGGTCGAAGCGCGCGTCGGGGAACTGCCCGACGGGCCGGAAGTCGACCTCCTCGCGGACCAGCGGCAGCACCTGGTCGAGGTCGATCAGGAAGGCCGACACGGTGGGCAGGTCCCACTGCTCGGCGACCCGCGGGTGGACCTCGCCGAGCAGCCCGACCGTGGCGTCGCCGACCGTCACGCGGGCCGCCCGACCCGGGTGGAGGAAGGCCACGTCGGAGGTCGCCTCGACGCCCCAGTCGGCGATCCGCAGCGCCCCGAACAGCGCCTCGAGCAGGCCCTTGGCGGCGAACACGTCGTCCTGGACCAGCGCGGCGACGGCCAGGTGCTCGAACGGCATGTCGCCGCGGACCGCGTCCGGGGCGTCGCGGAAGACGGTCCCGGTCTCGAAGATCCGGATCGCGTCGAGCCCGCGCGTGCGGTTGTGGCGCGCGACGTCGAGCAGTGACACGAGGATCGTCGGCCGCAGCACGGCGTGGTCCTCGCTCAGCGGGTTGTCGAGCCGCACGGCGGCGGCCCGCGGGTCGTCCGCCGCCAGACCGAGCCGCTCGACGGCCCCGGCGTCGGTGAACGACCAGCCGGCGACCTCCTGCAGGCCGCGGCCGACCAGCACGTCCTCCACCCGCCGGCGGGCCTTCTGGCGCGGGGTCAGCCGCGCCGCGGTCAGCCTCCGGCGCACGGGCAGCGTCGGCTCCAGGTCGGCGACGACGCCGAGCCGGGCGATCTCCTCGATCAGGTCGATCTCGCGCGTGACGTCGGCGCGCCGCTCGGCGGGGACCGCGACCCGCAGCGTGCCGTCGCCGACGGCGGCCCGCGGGTCGGGATCGTCGACGCCGAAGCCCAGCGCCTCCAGCAGCTCGCGCTGCCGCGGCCGGGAGACGGCGATGCCGAGCAGCCGCTCGACGCGCGCCTCGCGCAGGGTCAGGACCAGGCCACTGGCGTGGTCCCCGCTGCCGATGTCGATCGTCCCGCCGGTCCGCTGCGCACCGGCGACCTCGTACATCAGCCGGGTCGCCACGACCTGGGCCCAGGCGACCTGCTCGGGCGCCAGGCCCTTGGCGTTGCGCCCGGCCGCCTCGCTGAACAGCCCGTAGCGCTGCGCGGTCTTGTGGATCGTGGGACCGTCCCACGACGCCACCTCGAGCAGCACCCGGGTGGTCGTGTCGGAGACCTCCGAGCGCTGACCGCCCATCACGCCAGCGAGCGACGTCGGACCGTCGGCGTCGGCGATCACGACGTCGTCGGACGTCAGGGTCCGGGTCTGGTCGTCGAGCGTGACGAACGTCTCGCCGTCCTGCGCGGCCCGCACGTGCAGGGTTCCGCCGGCGATCCGGTCGGCGTCGAACGCGTGCAGCGGCTGGCCGGTCAGGTGCATCACGTAGTTGGTGATGTCGACCACGTTGTTGATCGGCCGGTAGCCGGCGGCGGACAGCCGCGCCTGGAGCCAGAGCGGCGACGGCGCGACGGCGAAGTCGTCGAACAGCCGCGCGGTGAAGCGCCCGCAGCCGACGTCCGCGTCGACGTCGATCCGGAAGCCCTCGATCTGCGGTCCGGCCGGGTCGTGGGCGACGTCCTCGATGGACTCGAAGGCGACCGCCGGGTGGCGGTTCTCGTCCGAGCGCTCGTCGGGCAGCGCGCCCTCCGGCGCCCACGGCGCCGGCCGCAGGGTCGCGCCGGTCGCCGCGGCGACCTCGCGGGCGATCCCATACATCCCCAGGCAGTCGGGGCGGTTCGGCGTGATCTCGAACTCCAGCACCTCGTCGGCGTGCGGCAGCACCTCCGACAGCGGCGTTCCCGGGGCGACCTCGGCGACGCCGGGCAGGTGCTCGTTCAGCGCCAGGATGCCCTCGTGGGCGTCGCCGATCCCCAGTTCGCGGGCCGAGCAGATCATCCCGTGGGACGCCTGCCCACGGAGCTTCGCCTTCTTGATCTTCATGCCGCCGGGCATCACCGTGCCGACCAGCGCGACCGCGACGGTCAGGCCGGCGGCGACGTTCGGCGCGCCGCAGACGATCTGGCTCGGCTCGTCGCCGCCGACGTCGACCCGGCAGACGCGCAGCCGGTCGGCGTCGGGATGTTGCTCAGCCGCCAGGACGCGGCCGACCACGACCGTGTCGGGCGTCTCGACCCCGTGGTGGATCAGATGGTCCAACTCGGTCCCGGTGACGTTCAGGCGCGCGGCGATCGTGGCCGCGTCGAGCGGCGCGTCGCCGCCGTCGATGGTGACCAGCTCGGCCAGCCAGCTCAGCGGAACCCTCATGCGAACTGCTCCAGCAGACGGACGTCGTTCTCGTACAGCAACCGCAGGTCGGGCACCCCGTAGCGGAGCATCGCGATCCGCTCGATCCCCATCCCGAAGGCGAAGCCCTGGACCCGCTCCGGGTCGTAGGCGTCGTCCCCGCGTGCCGCACCGACCGCCAGCAGGACGTTGGGGTCGACCATCCCCGACCCGAGGATCTCGATCCAGCCGGTGCCCTTGCAGAGCCCACAGCGCGAGGCGTCGCGGAGCTTGCCCGTGCCGGAGCACTGGAAGCAGCTGACGTCGATCTCCACGCTCGGCTCGGTGAACGGGAAGAAGTGCGGGCGCAGGCGGATCTCCCGCTCGTCGCCGAAGATCGACCGGGCGAAGCTCAGCAGCACGCCCTTGAGGTCGGCGAGCGTCACGTCGACGTCGATCCAGAGCCCCTCGACCTGGTGGAACTGCGGCGTGTGGGTGGCGTCGCTGTCCGGCCGGTAGACGCGTCCGGGGACGATCACCGCCACCGGCGGAGCCGCCTGCTCCATCGTCCGCACCTGCATCGGCGAGGTGTGCGTCCGCAGCACCCGCTGCAGCTCGTCCCCCGGCACGTTCGGCGACGGTGCCAGGTAGAAGGTGTCGGCCCGATCGCGAGCCGGGTGGTTGGACGCGTGGTTGAGCGCGTCGAAGTTGTAGTGGACCGTCTCCGTCTCCGGACCCTCGACGATGTCGAAGCCGAGGCCCAGGAAGATGTCCTCGATGTCGCGGCGGGTGCGCGTCAGCAGGTGCAGCCCACCGACCGGCTCGGCCGTGCCGGGCAGGGTCATGTCGACCCGATCGGCCGTCAGCCGGGCGTCGAGCTCCTGCTCGCGCAGCGCGTCGAGGCGTGCGTCGAGCGCCGCCTGGATCGCCTGGCGCGCCTGGTTGGCGGCCTTGCCGACCACGCCGCGCTGCTCGGGCGGCAGGTCGCTGACGTTGCGCAGCAGGTTGGGCAGCTCGGCCTTGCGGCCCAGGTGGTGGACCCGTAGCGCCTCGAGCTCGTCGGTGGTGGTGGCTGCCGCCACCGCCGCCTCGCCCGCGGCGCGAAGTTCGGCGATCCGGTCGTTCATCGCCGTCGATGGTATGAGATGAGGGTCCGGCGAGCGTTTCAGTGGGCGCGCCGGCCCAGCTCGTACAGCGCGACCGTGGCGGCCATCGCCGCGTTCAGCGACTCGGCGCCGCTGATCGGCAGGTGCGCGAGCCGGTCGCAGGCGGCGACGACGTCGTCGGGCAGGCCGTCGCGCTCGCCGCCGATCAGCAGCGTGACGTCGGCCATCCCCGCCCCGTCGGCGCGCAGCTCGTCGCCGTCCCGCAGCACCAGCGCGACCGTGCTGCCGGGCAGCTCGGCCGGGCTCTCGGCCCGCGCCAGCGGCACCGCGAAGACCGAGCCCATACTGGCCCGCACCGCCTTCGGGGCGTACGGGTCGGCCGTCCCCGGGCCGATCGAGACCGACGACGCGCCCAGCGCGTGAGCGGCGCGGATCACGGTGCCGACGTTGCCGGGGTCGCGCACGCCGTGCAGGTGGACGCAGCGGGGTCCCCGCGGCCGGGGCTCCCAGCGCTGCTCGTAGACCCCGATCACGCGAGTCCCGGAGCCGAGCGTCGACGTCTGGTTGATCAGGTCGGCGGTGACCAGGGTTCCCTCGACTCCGGGCGCGACCTCGATCGCCCGCCGGCGTGCCTCGTCGTCCGGTCGGCCGTCGGACGGGCGCGGCGGGGGATCGGCCACCAGCAGGTCGTGCGGGGTCCAGCCGTGGCTCGCCGCGGCGACGGCCAGGTCCTCCCCCTCCGCCACGAACAGTCCCGTGCGCTGTCGCTCACGACGACGCGACAGCAGGTTGCGGACCGCCTTCAGACGGGGGTTCTGGAACGAGCTGATCAGCATGGATGGCGGGACCGGAGGTACGAGAGAACGCGCAAGGGCGCCCCGGAGGACGCCCTTGGAAGACGCGAGTGGAGGCGGTGCCTCCGAACGCTCAGGCCTTGGCGGCGAGCGCGTCCTTGGCGGCGACGGTGATCGCGGTGAACGCCTCGGCGTCACGCACGGCCAGGTCGGCCAGGCTCTTGCGGTCGATCTCCAGGCCCGCCAGCGACAGGCCGTGGATCAGGTTGCCGTAGGTCAGGCCGTTGATCCGGGCCGCGGCGTTGATCCGGGTGATCCACAGGCGGCGGAAGTCGCGCTTGCGGTTGCGCCGGTCGCGGTAGGTGTAGACGCCCGCCTTGAGCTGCGCTTCCTTGGCCTGCTTGTACGTGTTGTTGGCGCGACCGACGTAGCCCTTGGAACGGGCCAGGGTCGAGCGACGCTTCTTCCGCCCGTGGACGGAACGCTTGACGCGGGTCACTTGCTGCTCCCTCCGAGGAGACGCTTCACGCGCGGCGTGTCGGCGTCGGTGAGGATCACGGCGTTCGCGAAGTCACGCTTCCGCTTCGGCGACTTCTTGCCAAGGATGTGCGAGGACATCGCGTGACGCGCCTTCACCTTGCCGGTGCCGGTGGTCTTGAAGCGCTTCTTGGCGCCCGAGTGGGTCTTCTGCTTGGGCATGCGGATCGAAAATTGTGCCAGATTGCGGGTGAACGTGCGGTGCGCCGACGCGCGGAGGCACGAGGACGGGCCGGACGCCGAGTCGGGGTGCGCCGCACCCCGCCCGGCACCGGCCGGAGAATCGGATTATGACGCGGTCGCGTCGGCCGATGCGTTGTCGTCGGCCGGAGCGGCCGATCCGTCGTCGGCCTCGGCCGTCGCCTCGTCGTCCGCGGCACCGTCGGCCGCCGGAGCGTCCTCGGTGCCGGAACCGGCCGCGTCGTCGCCGGTCGCGGGCGTCTCGGACGTCTCGTCCTCGTCGCCCCCGACCACGATGCCGCCCTCGTCCTCGTCGGCCGCCTCCTCGTCGCCCTCACCGGCGACCTTCGGCGTCCAGGTCCCGTTCAGGACCTCCTTGGACGGGCTCAGCATCATCGTCATGTTGCGCCCCTCCAGCGAGGGCCGCTGATCGACCTGGCAGATGTCGCCGAGATCGATGACCAGGCGTTCCAACAGATCGCGACCGCGCTCCGGGTGCGTGACCTCGCGACCGCGGAACATGATCGTCACCTTGACCTTGTCCTTGCCCTTGAGGAACCGGATCACGTGCCCCTTCTTGGTGGCGTAGTCGTGATCGGCGATCTTCGGGCGGAACTTGATCTCGCGGGTGATGACCTGCGTCTGGTGCTTCTTCGCGACCTTCTTCTTCTGGGCCTGCTCGTACTTGTACTTCGAGTAGTCCAGGACGCGACAGACCGGCGGTCGGGCCTCCGCCGCCACCTCGACCAGGTCGAGATCGCGGTTCTGCGCGTACCGAAGCGCGTCCGGCGTCTGCATGACGCCGATCTGGTTGCCGTTCTCGTCGATGACGCGAACTTCCGGAACCCGAATCCGTTCGTTGACACGGGTCGTGTCCCGTTCGGGCGGGCGCCTGTCGAACCTACGCGGAACCGGCACTAGTGAGAGCTATTCGCGCGTCGCGGCCGCGACGGCGAGTCATTGCGTGCAAACAAGGGTCCGATACTAGCGGGATACGGCCAGGAGCACCACCCCGCGGCGAGTCGCCCGACCGAACGTCACGGTTCGGCCGGACGCGCGGTGCTACGGAGCGCGGTGCTCGCGCGCGTCCAGCGACCGATGCTCGCGGACCGCCTGCGCCAGCCGCGCGGCGATCTCGCCCAGCGGCGCCGGGTCGTCCTCCGCCCCGCCGTGGTGGCGCAGCGTCAGCACCCGGTCCCCCGCCTCGCGGTCGCCGATCACCGCCATCAGCGGCTGCTTGTCCAGCTCGGTCTCGCGGATCTTGCGCG
>CAZFIQ010000035.1:18592-18881 GCA_964519185.1 uncultured Patulibacter sp. | reverse complement strand
CCCGCGGAGCCCGAGGCCACCGAGGCCGCGCCGGCCGCCGAGGCGCCGGCGGAGAAGCCCAAGCGTCGCAGCCGTTCCCGCGCCAAGCAGGCGGCCGAGCCGGCCGCGCCCGTCGAGGAGACGACGGCCGACGAGGCGAAGGCCGACGACGCCCCCGCCGAGAAGCCCAAGCGCCGCGGCCGCTCCCGCGCCAAGCAGGCGCCGGCGCCGGCCGCGCCGGCCGTCCCCGCGGTCTCGCCCGCGGTGATCGCCGAGCGGATCGCCGCCGCGGTCGAGCTGGTCCGCGGCG
>CAZFIQ010000035.1:8859-18582 GCA_964519185.1 uncultured Patulibacter sp. | reverse complement strand
CCGCCGCTGACCACCCGGGCGGCCCCACCCCGGGTCGGCGCGCGCGGCGACCCGGCCGACCCCGGGTCGCCGCTCAGCGCAGGCGACGGCCGCCCCGCGGCCGTGTCCGGTCGCGGATCTGCCGGACCAGTCGGCGCTCGTCGCGGGGCGTGAGCCCGTCCGCCCCGTCCAGCCCGCCCGCCCGGCGCCGCGCCAGCAGCTCGTCGCCGACCGCCTGCGGGACCGGCTCCAGCCGGCGCGCCGGCACCAGCGTCTCGCTCAGCCTCCCGTCGTCGTGGCGCGCCACGTGGACCGCCTCCGCGTCCGGGCGGCTGGAGACCACCTCCTCCAACCGCCCGTCGCGGAAGAGCAGGCCGCAGCCGTCGTCGGCGGTCCAACCGGCGGGCAGCCGTCCGCTGCGCACGGCCTCGCGGTAGACCCGGCCCCGCTCGGGGTCCTGGCGGGCGTGGACGGTCAGCGATCCGCGGATCAGCCCCAGGCCGTCGATCGGCGACGGGTCGCCGACCGAGCGCGTGACGCCGCCCTCCATCCAGCACATCGCGCCCGCGCTGAGCCCCGCCAGCACGGTTCCGCGGGCGTTCGCCTCCAGCATCAGCTCGGCCACGCCGTGCGCCCGCCAGAGCGCCAGCAGGTTGCGCATCGAGCCGCCGCCGACGTAGATCACGTCCTGGCTCAGGATCAGCGACTCGAGCGGCTCGTCGTCCGCCTCGATCCGGAACAGCGAGAGGATCTGCGGCCGGCAGTCCCAGGCGCCGAAGACCCGGGTGAAGCGGCCGATGTCCTCACGCGGGTCGCCGCTGGCGGTCGGCAGGAACAGCACCCGCGGCCGCTCGACGGAGGCCAGCGCCAGGATGTACGCGTCGAGCGCCGGCATCCCGAGCTCCATCGTGAAGCCGCCCCCGCCCATGCAGAAGACCGGGCCCGCCTCGCTCATCGCCCGGCCCCGGCGACGTCGGAGGCGGGCGTGTGGTCGTCGGCCGACGGCGGGGAGGGCACGCCCGAGGATCCGAGGTACCGCGCCTCGAGCCGTCGTTCGTAGACCTCGCCGGCGTCGCCGCGCCGCACCAGGTAGGCGCTCGCGATCGGCTTGGAGGTGACGATCTCCTCCAGCTCGGTGCCGCGGAAGATCAGCGCCGCGCCGTCGTCGACCCCGTAGCCGGACGGCAGGCCGCCGGTCACCATCCGCTGGAACGCCTCCCGTCGCTCGGGCTCGCCGTCGTAGTGGACGCAGTTGCTGAACGGCAGGAAGCCCAGCCCCTTGACGCGCTCCGACGGCCCGTGGAAGGCGGTCACCGCGTCGGAGAACCAGCAGAGCGAGCCGGCGGACAGGCCGCACAGCAAGACTCCCGCCTCCCACGCCCGCTCCAGCGTGCGGTCCAGGCCGTGGGCCCGCCAGGCGCCGAGCAGGCTCTTCAGCGATCCGCCGCCGACGTAGATCAGGTCCTGGCGCAGCAGGTGGTCCTCGATGTCGCCCTCGACCGACCCGGGCGACCGGTCGCGGCGGAACAGCGAGACGTGGGACGTCTCCGCCACCGCGCCGAACCGGCGGTAGAAGCGCACCACGTAGTGGTCGGCGTCGCCGGACGCCGTCGGCAGGAAGCAGACCCGGGGACGCTCGACGCCGGTCAGCGCGAGCACGTGGTCGTCCATCAGCGGGTTGGTGGGCTCCATCGAGAACCCACCCCCTCCGAGGGCGACGATGCGACGGGGGCGTTCGGTCACGCACAGAGCATCGCCCGCGTCGCGACCGCGCCCACCGTCCCGTTGTACGAGCCGGGGCCCTCCACGTTCGCCCCGGTGGCGGGTGGCCGGCGAGTCCGCTCGGGCAGGTGGCCGACGGCGCGACGGACGGTCAGCCGGTGCGCGTGACGATCGCGGTGATCACGCGGGCGCCCGCGGGGTCGGTCGCCCACAGCCGGTGCGGCTGCTCGGCGTCGAAGACGAACGAGTCCCCGGGCCCCAGGTCGTGGTGCGCACCGGCGACCTCGACCGCCAGCCGGCCCGCGACGACCACCAGGTACTCGCGGCCGCGCGAGCGCATCGGCGCGTCGTCGCCGGGCGGGCTGTCGCCGGCGTAGGCGATCTCCATCAGCTCGACGCCCCGATCGTCGTCCGCGGTCAGCCGCTCCCAGCGCGTGCCCGAGGCGACCGAGAGCGTCGGCCGCTCGCACGCGCGGCGCACCGCCCCGGCGGTGCCCTCGACCGCGACCGGCCCTCCGGCGACCCCGAACGGCACCGGCGGGCGCGTCGGCAGCGGGTCCGTCCGGGTGCCCCGCAGCAGCTCGTCGAGCGAGACCCCGAGCGCGGTGGCGATCGCGTACAGGCTGGCCACCGACGGGCTCGTGCGGTTGCGCTCGATCTGCGAGATCAGGCTCGGCGAGACGCCGGCCGCGCGGGCCAGCTCGCGCGCGCTGAGGTCTCCGGCCCGGCGGTGGGCACGGACGGCCGCGCCGATCCGCGACGGGTCGAGCCCGGGTCCCGGGTCGATCGCCTCGCTCCCGTCCGTCGCCGGCGGCCGCGGCGAGGTGGCGCCGTCGCTCACAGCAGCCCGAGCTCGCCGAGCTTGAACACCGCCTCCACGCGGTTCCGCGCGCCGAGCTTGCGGAGCGCGCTCTGGAGGTACGACTTCACGGTTGTCGGCGCCAGGAACACGACCGCGGCGATCTCCGCGTTGCTCTCGCCGCGCGCCACGCGCCGCAGGATCTCGTGCTCGCGGCGCGTCAGCGGTGGGCGACGCAGCTTCGAAGCCGCGGCCTGGAGCGCCTCGTCCATCCGCGGACCGCCGACCGGCTCGCCCGAGGCCGCGCGCATCAGCGCGCCGACCAGGCGCTCCTCGCCGGCGTCCTTGCCCACGCAGCCGTCGACGTCGAGCACGGCGGCGTCGTCCCGCAGGGTCGGCGTCACCCGCTCGGGGAAGAGCACGATCCGGGCGCCCGGGGACACCGCGCGCAGGCGCTGCACGGCGTCCGCCAGCAGCATGTCCGGCAGGCTCGGGTCGACCAGCACCACGTCGGGACGCTCGCGACGGGCGGCGTCGACGCCGTCCTGACCGGAGTGCGCGGAGCCGATGATCCGGATCCGGCTCTCGGGCCCGACGAGCATCGCCAGCCCCAGGTGGATCACCGGATGGGCGTCGACGACCAGCACGCCAATCGGCCGGGCACGCTGCAGGGGTCGCGGCGGAGGGGGCGCCACCACGGGGGTTACGGTGTGGTCCAGCATCGCTACTCCTCTCCGAATTCAGTGTGACTGTATCTCGGCGACGCAACAACAGCAACACTGAATCCGACAACTCCGTCCGATCGGAGGTGGCCGTCGCTCGCGGCGGGCCCGACCATCGGTCCGTGTCGTCTTCGCTCCGCGTCCCGGACGCCGTCCGCTCCCCGTCTCGTAATCTCCTCCGGATGACGCGCGACGAGCGGACCGCGGCCGGCGAGGACGCCGCGCTCACCGAGCAGGTGGGGGCTCGACTGCGCGAGCGGCGGCGGGCCAAGGACCTCTCGGCCCGCCAGCTGGCCGCGGCGATCGGCGTCTCGCCGAGCATGATCTCGATGATCGAGAACGGTCGCACCAACCCGTCGGTCGGCACCCTGATCGCGATCGTCAACGCGCTCGGCACCTCGCTCGACTCGCTCTTCTGGTCGTCGCCGGAGGCGCTCCCGGTCGACGGCACCGAGCCCGCGCCGCCGGTCACCGGGCTCGTCCGCGCCGACGAGCGGCCGACGATCGCGCTCGCCCGCGGCGTCCAGTGGGAGCGCCTGACGCCGACCGAGGAGGCCGGCGTCAGCTTCATGCACGTCCGCTACGAGGTCGGCGGCGAGTCGTGCCCGGAGGACGCGCTCCACCGCCACCCCGGTCGCGACTACGTCACCCTGCTCGAGGGCCGGCTCGGCGTCCGCGTCGGCTTCGACCTGCACGAGCTCGGCCCCGGCGACACGATCGCCTTCGACGCCCCGGTCCCCCACCGACTGTGGACGATCGGCGACGAGCCGGCCGTCGCGATCGTGGTCGTGATCGGCCGCGACGCCCCCCGCCACCTCTAAGGACCTGTTTCAAAATCAGTGGTCGGCCGTGGTGGTCGATGACCGAGCAGGGCGCCGCCCGAGGCCCGAGAGTCAGACTGGTTGTCTGACTGAGGGTTCGGGTGGCGATCCGGCGATGTGTCAGCGGCCGCCACGGACGGCCGATCATTCTGAAACAGGTCCTAAGCCTCGCGGCGGAGAACCTCCGATCGGAGGCTGCACCCGTCCGCCGCAGCCGCGAGGCTGGCGGACGTCCACCCGGAGGAGCACATGTCTTCTATCGAGACCGGCCGGTTCGCCGGCAAGGTCGTCCTGATCGTCGGCGCCGCCCGCGGCGTCGGCCTGGCCACCGCCCAGGCGTTCGCGCGCGAGGGCGCGTCGCTCGCCGTCGCCGACGTCGACCCCGCGATCGAGCGGGTCGGCGAGCAGCTCGGTGACGTCGACCCCGACCGCCTGCTCGCGCGGCGCGTCGACATCACCGACCTGGCCCAGTGCCGGGCGCTGGCCGACGCGACCGTCGCCGCCCACGGCCGGATCGACGTGCTCGCGGTCGTCTCCGGCGTGCTGCAGGAGGCCCAGAAGGTCGCCGAGCTGCCGGTCGAGGAGTTCGACCGGGTGATGGCCGTCAACGCCAAGGGTCCGCTGCACATGGCGCAGGCCGTCCTCCCGCAGATGCGCGAGCAGCAGGCGGGGCGGATCGTCAACGTGGCGTCGTGGTTCGCCTACAACGGCCACGCCTACTTCGGCGCCTACTGCGCGTCGAAGTTCGCCGTCCGCGCGATCACCCAGGCGATCGCCGAGGAGGAGGCGGAGAACGGCATCACCGCCAACTGCGTGTCGCCGGGCAACGTCGACACCGAGATGCACCGCCGCGCGCTCCGCGAGGAGGCCGAGAAGCGCGGGATCACCACGCAGGAGATGCAGGACATCGAGTGGGCGAAGATCCCGCTCGGCCACGCCTGCCCGCCCGAGGACATCGCCGACGCGATCGTCTTCCTGGGGTCCGAGCAGTCGCGCTACATGACCGGCGCGTCCTTGGATGTCAATGGTGGGGTGCTGCTGCGCTGAGCGTCGCCACCGGCGCCGTGCCCTTGTGCGCGGCGCCCCAGAGGGTCTGTCCCTGTAGGGGCGCGGAGTCGTGGTGGTCGATGACCGAGAAGGTCGCCGACGGGTTCCGAGAGCCAGGCTGGTTGCCTGACCGAGGAACCCGGTGGCGAGATTCGACGTGTCAGCGGCCGCCACGGACCGCGCCCCTGCAGGGAGAGGCCCTCTTAGTGGAAGACCATCCCGCCGTCCACGTTGACGGACTGCCCCGTCATGTAGTCCGAGTCGCCGGAGGCCAGGAAGGTCGCCACGCCGGTCAGGTCGTCGGCGCTAGAGAGCCGGCCGAGCAGGATCCCGGCGCCGAAGCCCTCGAGCGCCTCGCCCGGGGCCTTCGTCTCGCCGATCTCGATGAACTCGCCGTCCAGCTGCTGCCAGAGCTCGGTCGCCACCACGCCGGGGCAGAATGCGTTGACGGTGATCCCGTCCGCGCCGAGCGCGTTGGCCGCCGCCTGGGTCAGGCCGATCACCGCGAACTTGCTGGCCGAGTAGGCCGCGAACAGCGGGAACCCGCTCTTGCCCGCGATCGAGGCGGTGTTGACGATCTTGCCGCCCCCGCCCTGGCGCCGGAACTGCTCGGCGGCCTCCTGGGTGCCGATCAGCACCCCGCGCGCGTTGACGGCCATGATCCGGTCGAAGTCCTCCTCGGTGGTGTCGAGGAAGCGCACGGTCTTCGAGATCCCGGCGTTGTTGAAGAGCACGTCGAGCCGGCCGAACCGCTCGACGGTGGCCGCGATCGCCGCGCGGAAGCTGGCCCGGTCGGCGACGTCGACCGCCACCCCGTGCGCGCGCTCGCCGATCTCCGCGGCCGCCTGCTGCGCGCTGGCCTCGTCGATGTCGGCGATCACGACGTGGGCGCCCTCGGCGACCAGCCGCTCCGCGATCGCGCGTCCGATCCCGCGGCCGGCGCCGGTGATCAGCGCGGTCCTCTCGTCGAGCCTTCCCATCGGTGCTCCTCCTGGTTGGTGGTGGGGGAACGGGGCCCGTCGGCGGGCCCCGCAGGACAGCTGCGCTCGTCGGCGCTCAGCGCGGGTCGACGAGGATCTTGGTGTGCGCGCCGGCCGGGTCGGCCAGCACCTCGAAGCCGCCGGAGACGACCTCGTCGAGCCCGACGCGGTCGCTGACCGCCCGCTCGACCGGGAACCGGCCGCTGGCGATCTGGGCCATGATCCGCGGCCACTCGTGGACGTCGTAGGCCCAGACGCCGACCAGCGAGATCTCGCGCTCGGCCAGCCGCATCGGGTCGATCGCGGCGTCCTTCACGTGCAGCCCGACCTGGGCCACGGTGCCGCGGGTGCGGACCGACGAGATCGCCGTCTGCAGCGCCGGCTCGCTGCCCGAGCACTCGAGCACGACGTCGACGCCGAGGCCGTCGGTGGCGTCCTGCAGCGCCGCCGCGACGTCCTCCGCCGCCGGGTCGAGGATCGCGGTCGCGCCGAGCGGCTCGGCCCGGTCGCGGCGCTTGGCGTTCGGCTCGGACAGGTAGACCTCGCCGGCGCCCGCGGCGTAGGCGGCGAGCACGCTGAGCGCGCCGATCGGCCCGGCGCCGGTGACCAGCACCCGGTCGCCCGGGGCGACGTTGCCGCGCTGCGCCCCGTAGGCGGCGACCGCGGCCGGCTCGATCAGCGCGCCCTGCTCGTCGGTCACGCCGTCGGGCAGCTTCCACGCCTGGTAGTCGTGGACGACCGCGCGCCGCGCGAAGCCGCCCCACGTGTCGCTGAGGCCGAAGCAGCCCATCCGCACGCACAGGTGGTTCATCCCGCGGACGCAGAAGGCGCACGTACCGCAGTAGGTCAGCGGCATGATCGACACGCGGTCGCCGGCCGCCAGGCCCTCGACCGCGTCGCCGGTCGCGACGACCGCCGCCGACAGCTCGTGGCCGAGGATCTGCGGCAGCGTCGCCCCGGTCAGCGGGTGCGGGCTGGCCGGCGTCACGATCGGCCCGGCGACGTACTCGTGCAGGTCGGTGCCGCAGATCCCGCACCACGTGGGCTCGATCAGGACCTGCGTCGCCCCGAGCTCCCCCTCGGGCTCGGGGACGTCGTCGATCCGGATGTCCCGGACACCGTGAAACCGTGCTGCGCGCATCGTGCTCTCCTCTACGGGCCCGCCGCGGTCGACGGGCGTTGGTCGTGGTCGTCGTGATCGCACGGGTGCGTGAGCACCCGCCGGGCCGGATGGGCGGATCGCGTCACGCGGCCCGCCCCCGACGCTGCACCTGGGTGTAGAGCCCGGCCGCCACCAGGGCGAGCAGGCCGACGGCCCAGTATTGCCAGGCCTGGGACAGTCCGAGGAACGTCGTCGCGTTCGTGATCTGCTGGATCAGGAAGGCGCCGAGCAGCACGCCGACGAACGAGCCGCGTCCGCCGAACAGGCTGGCCCCGCCCAGCACCACCGCGGTGATCGCGGTCAGCGTGTAGGAGGTTCCCTGGGAGGCGTCGCCGATCCCCAGCTGCGCGATCAGCAGGACCGCGGCGACGCAGGTCATCAGCGCGGCGCCGACGTAGGCCAGCATGACGGTCCGGCGGACCGGCACGCCGACGGCGTGGGCCGCCTCCTCGCGCGATCCCGCCGCCCGCAGCCGCAGGCCCCAGCGGGCGCGTCGCAGGCCGCGCTCCATCACGATCGCGACCACGACGGCCGCCAGGAACGCCACCGGGATCCCGCCGATCTTCGCCTGGACCACGGAGACGATGCTCTCGCTGACGTAGCCGCCCTGCTCGGGCCGCAGCATCTGGGCGATGCCCTGGAGCGCGATGTAGGTCGCCAGCGTCGCGGCGATCGGCGTGAAGCCGCCGAACCGCACCAGCCCGCCGTTGGCCAGGCCGACGACGATCGCGATCGCGATCATCACCACCAGCCCCAGCAGGACCCCGCCGACCACGCCCTTGCCGTCGACGAAGAAGAACGACGCGACGACCGCCAGCAGCCCGGCCAGC
This sequence comes from uncultured Patulibacter sp., assembly GCA_964519185.1. Classification (GTDB taxonomy): domain Bacteria; phylum Actinomycetota; class Thermoleophilia; order Solirubrobacterales; family Solirubrobacteraceae; genus Patulibacter. Next base: position 10,520 of record CAZFIQ010000035.1, on the reverse strand, counting down.
GGCCCGACCGAGAGGTCGATCCCGCCGGTCATCACCACCAGCAGCTGGCCGTAGCTGATGAAGACCAGCACCGACAGCAGCGTCAGCATCGACGTCACGTTGAAGCTGGAGATCACCCGCTCGTTCTCGGCGTAGGTGTAGATCCCGAGCAGCAGGATCACCGCGATCAGGATCGCGGCGGGCCCGTAGTCGGTCCCGGCGAACCGTCGCAGCGCGGTCAGCATCCGCGATCCGGGGCGCTCGTCGTCGTCGCGCCGGACCGACGTGGCGGTCACGATCGCCCGCGCCATCTGCTCCTCGGTGACGTCGTCGCCGGCCAGCTCGCTGACCGCGTGCCCACGCGAGAAGACGACGATCCGGTCGCAGAGGCCCTCCAGCTCCAGGCTGTCGGACGACACGACCAGCACCGGGATCCCGCGTCCGGCGGCCTCGCGGAGGATCCGGTAGATCTCCATCCGCGCGCCGGCGTCGACCCCCTGGGTCGGCTCCTCGGCCAGGATCAGCCGCGGCTCGGAGAGCATCGCGCGGGCCAGCACGACCTTCTGCTGGTTGCCGCCGGAGAGCGACGAGACGGGCGTCTCGAGCGACGCCGTGCGGATGTTCAGCTCGTCGCGCTGCGCCGCGACCGCGTCGCGCTCCGGCCCGGAGCGCATGATCCCGCCGCGAGCGAAGCGCCCGAGCGACGAGAGGCTCGCATTCTCGCGCACCGAGAGGTTGAGCATCAGCCCCTCGTGGTGGCGGTCCGACGGCAGGTACGCGATCCCGGCCGCGCGCGAACGGCGCTCGCTGCCGAGCCGCAGCGGCTCGCCGTGCAGACGGACGACGCCGGAGGCGCGCTCGAGGCCGGCCAGCGCGCGCAGGACCTCGGTCTGGCCGTTGCCGGCGATCCCGGCCAGGCCGACGATCTCTCCGGGGGCGATGCTCAGCGCGACGTCGCCGAACGCGTCGCCGGTCAGGCCCTCGATCTCCAGCACCGCGGCCCCGGTCGCGTCGGCCGGGCGCTTGTCGGGGAAGGTCGCGTCGATCGAGCGACCGACGATCAGCTCCAGGATCCGGTCGTCGCTGAGCTCGTCCATCGGCCCGCTGCCGCGCACGCGCCCGTCGCGCATCACGGTCGCCCGGTCGGCGATCGCGCGGACCTCCGGGAGCCGGTGGGAGATGTAGACGATCGCCGTGCCCTGCGCGGCCAGCTCCCGCACCAGGTCGAGCAGCCGCTCGGCGGCGTCGCGTCCGAGCGGGGCGGTCGGCTCGTCGAGCACCAGCACCGTCGGCTCCAGCGCCAGGCCCTTGGCCAGCTCGACCAGCTGGCGCTGGGCGACGTTGAGGTGCTCGACCCGGTCGTCCAGGTCGGCCGTGCTGCCGGCCCGCTCGAGGTAGCCGCGCATCCGCTGGCGCGCCTCGCGACCGCCCCCGCCGAGCCGGTCGGGCAGCGCGACGGCCATGTTCTCCGCGACGGTCAGGTCCGGCATCAGCGCCGGGTGCTGGCGGACGATCGCCAGCCCGGCACCCTGCGACGCGACCGGCGATCCGAGCGTCAGCGGCGCGCCGTCGACCTCGATCGTGCCCTCGTCCGGGTCGATCGACCCGGCGGCGACGTTCATCAGCGTCGACTTGCCGGCGCCGTTCTCGCCGAGCAGCGCGTGGACCTCGCCCGGGGCGAC
>CAZFIQ010000035.1:459-8849 GCA_964519185.1 uncultured Patulibacter sp. | reverse complement strand
CGACGCACCCGGCCGGAACACCGCACTGCGGGTCCAGTAGGTCAGCAAGCGGTTCGGCGCCGGGGGCGACCTCGAGCGACACGTCGCCGATCGCCTGGACGGCGCCGAAGCGCTTGCTGACCGACCGGATCCGCAGCGCCGCGGTCCGGGCGGGGGCATCGGGGCGGTCGACCGTGCCCGACGGAGTGGTTCGATTGCTCACGTGGTCTCCTCGGCGGGACGGGGCGGCCGGAGCCGCCCCGTCGTCTGCGGCTTCCGGCTACTTGAAGAGCGCCGTCAGCTCGGACTTGTCGAGGCCGGACGAGAGGATCGCGTCGCCCGGCAGCGAGGTGTCGCACTCCGGCTTCTTCGGATCACCCGACACCGAGTCCTCGGCGGTCTCGTTCTTCACGTTCATCGGCTCGGGCATGGTGCCGTCCGCCGCCTTCGCGACCGCGGCCTGGATCGCCGTCTTGACCATCCAGTTCTGCGACGAGTTGGTGTAGAGCGCGAAGTCCGGGTTGTCCTCCTGCAGCTTCTCCCACTCGCAGGCGAGCTGGTTGGAGTCCTCGGTCGCGATCGGCGGGATCTTGCGGCCGGCCTGCTTGAACGCGGGCAGCGCGCTGACCATCGCCGCGCCGTAGTCGGCGGCGATCGCGTCGATCTCCGGGAAGCGGGCCAGCGCCGCGGTGACGACCTGCTGCGTCTTCGCCGGGTCCCAGTTGGTGACGTTGAACGGCTGCTGGCCGACCAGCTCGAAGCCGCCCGCCTCGTCGAGCACCTGCTTCAGCCCGGAGAGCCGGTCGAGGCTCTGCTGAACGCCGGCCGGACCGCCGAGGTAGAGGATCTTGCCGCCCTCGGGCAGCAGCTCGGTCAGCCACTCGCCCCACAGCACGCCGTACTGGTCGGAGTCGGTGCCGACGTAGGCCGTGTAGTCCGTGCCCTCCTTGCCGCCGGGCGGCGAGCGGTACGGGACCACGGCCGCACCGGCCTGGACCGCGCTGCGCATCGCGGGCAGCAGCGCCTTGCCGGCGTCGGGGAAGATCACCATCGCGTTGACGCCCTGGGCGACGAGGCCCTGGATGTCGGAGATCGCCTTCTGGGTGTTGCCCTGCCCGTCGGTGTAGACCAGCTCGGAGACGTTGGGGCACTTGGCCGCCTCGAGCTCCGCGATCCGCCGCGTGATCCGTCGCCAGGTGTCGGCGCCGTTGCCGTCGGACAGCGAGACCTTGACGTCCTTGGTGCCGCACCACGCGGGGACGTCGCCCCCGGCGTCGGCGGCGGCGGTCGTGCCGCCGTCGTTCTCGTCGTCGCCGCCGCAGGCGGCCAGCGCGGTCGCCGCGATCACGGCGGTGGCTCCCGCGACGAAGCGGCGCCACGATCGAACCGTTGTATCCATTGATCTCTCCCTCGTTGGTGGGTCGCTGCTCGCGCAGGGGCCACCGATGGCCCTCGTCGAGCGGGTGCTGCTGGGTGCTGGGGTCGTGGTCTGCCCGTCGGTGGGCGGTCGGATGGGGGCCGGGGCCCCCGCCGGTCAGCCGGAGGCGGGGGCGGCCCGGGAGCCGGCCCCGCCGAGCCGTCGTCGGACGGCGGCCCAGTTCACGCTGTAGATGCCGAGGCCGACCGCCAGCGCGACGGCCTGGACCAGGTTCTGCACGGCGCTGGTGGCGCCGGTCGCCAGCACGAACTGGTCGAGCTGGGTCAGGAACAGCGCCGCGATCGCGGTCGCCGCGACGTTGCCGACGCCGCCGAGCAGCGACGTCCCGCCGAGCACGACGGCCGCGACCGTCGGCAGCAGGTAGGCGTCGCCGGAGGTGATGCTCGGCCGCGTCACGATCCCGGCCAGCAGGATCGCGGCGCAGGCGTAGAGCAGCGCCGCCCCGACGTACGCGGCGATCTGCAGCCGGCGCGGCTCGATCCCCGCCGCCCGGGCGGTCGGAGCGCTGGCGCCGACCGCCTCGTAGCGGCGGCCGACCGGGGTCCGCTTGATCAGGAACCCGACGCCCAGCATCACCACGACGGCGATCACGATGGTGGTCGGGATCCCCAGCACGTGGCCGTTGGCGAACCCCTGCAGCGCCGCGGTCGTCGACGTCGGAGAGCCGTTGGTGATCTGCATGATCACACCGAGCAGCAGCGCGTTGACGCCGAGCGTCGCGACGATCGGGGTGATCCCGAGCAGGGTGATCAGCAGGCCCGAGAGCAGGCCGATCCCGGCCGCGACGACGAGCGCCAGCACGATCGCGCCGAGCAGCTTGCCGTCGTCGCCGTTCGGGCCGTTGGTGACCAGCACGACGACCAGCGACATAATGCCCGGCACCGAGAGGTCGATCCCGCGCTGCTGGATCACCAGCGTCTGGCCCATCGCGGCGATCGCCAGCACCGCCGCGAACGGCAGCATCCCCTGGAGCACGCTGCCGCGGACGCTGTCCGGCTCGAGCAGGAAGCTCATCAGGAAGATGCCGGCCGTGGCCACGGCGATCGCCAGCCAGGCGGGCCGGGCGACGCCGAGCCGGCGCTCGCGGGCCGGGCGCTCCGGCGGCGGACCGGCGGTGGTGGTGGAGTCGTTCATCAGGTGGGCTCCGACGTTCGGGGCGCCGCGGCACCGGCGGTGCTCGCACGGCGGCGGGACATCGTGGGAGCAGGCTAGATCGCCCCGTGGGCGCCGGCATCGTCCGAACGGAGGTTGTCTCGAACCTCCGTCCGGACGGGCCGATCGCGGCTCCCGGCCGGGCTCAGGAGAGGGTCCAGCCGCCGTCGGCGAGGACCGGCGTGCCGTGCACGAACGAGGCCTCGTCGCTGGCCAGGAACAGCGCCACCGCGGCGATCTCCTCCGGCTCGCCCCAGCGCCCCGCGGCGGTCGCCGAGATCGCGCGGTCGACGTGCGCGTTGGCCTGCTCCGGCGTCCGCAGCGCGGTCGTCATCCCGGTCGCCACCGCGCCCGGGCAGACCGCGTTGACGCGGACGCCGTGCGGCCCGTAGTCGAAGGCCAGCTGGCGGGTCAGCCCGAGCAGCGCGTGCTTGGACGTGGTGTAGGCGGCCCCGCCGCCGCCGGCCACGTAGGCGGCGATCGAGCAGGTGTTGACGATCGCGCCCTTGCCCTGCGCGACCATCGTCGGCGCGACCGCCCGCGACAGCAGGAACGGCCCGTCCAGGTTGACCGCCAGCGTCCGCCGCCACTGCTCCCACGAGGTCTCGTGGGCGGGCCGGTAGTCGTCGAGCACGCCCGCGTTGTTGCAGAGCACGTCGATCCGGCCGCGGGCGGCGAGCGCCTCGACCAGCGCGGCGACCGCGTCGGGGTCGGAGACGTCGAGCGCCTCCGCGCGGATCGCCCCGGCGGACGGCTCCGCGACGGCCGCCACGGCGTCCCCGTCGATGTCGACCGCGACGACCTGCGCGCCCTCGGCCGCCAGTCCGCGGGCGATCGCCGCGCCCATCCCCGATCCCGCCCCCGTGACGATCGCCACGCGGTCCGCGAATCGCCGTGCCCGTTCCCGTGTCTCGCTCATGCCCCGACGCTAGGGGCGGGGTCCCGACCCGGCCACCGCCGATCGGACGGACCGGGCCGGTGCGGGTACGACCAGGGGCTACTCGTCGAGCAGCGCGCGGACCGCGGCGGCGATCGACGCGGGACCGGGCAGCGCCAGCTCCTCGAGCGGCGGGCTGTACGGGGTCGGCGCGGCGACCGCGCCGAAGCGACGGATCGGTCCCTCGACCGCGAAGTGCAGCCGCTCGTGGAGCGTGGTCACGATCTCGGCGCCGGGCCCGAACGCCTCGACCGCCTCGTGCACGACGAGCGCGCGGCCGGTCCGGCGCACGCTCTGCACCACCCCCTCGACGTCCCACGGCGCCAGCGTCCGCAGGTCGAGCAGCTCGACCCCGACGTCCTCCAGGTGCTCGTCGCACGCGCGGGCGACGTCCTCGACCATCCGCCCCCAGGCGATGATCGTCAGGTCGTCGCCCGCCCGCACGGTTCGGGCCCGCCCGGGCGGCAAAGGCGCCCACGGCGCGTCGCCCGCGCGGCGGTTGTAGAGCCGGCGGTTCTCGACGAAGACCACCGGCCCGTCGTCGCGGATCGCGTCGCGCAGCAACGGCTCGACGTCGCGCGGGTCGGCGGGCAGGAAGACCTTCAGGCCCGGCACGTGGGCGAGCATGCCCTCCAGGCTCTGCGAGTGCTGGGCGCCACTGCTGCGCCCGCCGCCGGTCTGCGTCCGGAAGACCACCGGGATCCGCGCGCCGCCGCCGGTCATGTAGCGCAGCTTGGCCGCCTGGTTGACGATCGGGTCCAGGCAGACGGTGACGAAGTCCATGTACATCACCTCCGCGATCGGCCGCAGCCCGGCCATCGCCGCGCCGACCGCCGCGCCGAGCACGCCGGCCTCGGCGATCGGCGTGTCCAGCACGCGCGCGTCGCCGAACCGCTCGTGCAGTCCGCGGGTGGCGCCGAAGACGCCCCCGCCGGCCCCGACGTCGACGCCGATCAGGACCACGTCCGGGTCGGCCTCCATCTCGGCGGCGATCGCCGCCCGGACCCCGTCGATGTAGCGGGGCGGTCGCGACTCAGGCATGCACGTCCTCCAGCAGGGCGTCGGCGGTCGGGTAGGGCGCGTCGAGCCCGCGATCGACCGCGCGTTCCATCTCGGCCTCGGCGGCGGCGACGATCTCCGCCGCGGCGTCGCCGAGCCCGTCCGCGGTCAGCGTCTCGACGAACGTCGCGATCGGATCGCGCTGCTGCCACGCGAGCAGCTCGTCCTCGTCGCGGTAGGGCGTCGCGTCGCCCTCGTAGTGGCCGTGGATCCGGTACGTCATCGCCTCGATCAGCGCCGGTCCGCCGCCCGCGCGGGCCGCCGCGACCAGCGGCTCGACGGCCGCCCGCACCGCGACCACGTCGTTGCCGTCGACCCGCTCGGCGTGGCGCAGGCCGTAGCCGAGCGCGCGCTCGACCAGCGGCGCCCCGCGCCACATCGCCTCGGTGTCGGTGAACTCGGCGAACCGGTTGTTCTCGATCACGAACAGCACCGGCAGCTCCCACAGCACCGCGAGCGTCAGCGCCTCGTGGAACGCGCCGGAGTGGACGGTGCCCTCCCCCGCGAAGGCGACCGCGACCGCGTCGCTGCCGCGGGTCCGCGCCGCGAGCCCCGCGCCGACCGCGATCGGCAGGCCGGCCGCGACGATCCCGTTGGCGCCGAGGATCCCGATCGCCGGGTCGGCGATGTGCATCGACCCGCCCTTGCCGCCGCAGGTGCCGGTGGCGCGGCCGAACAGCTCGGCCATCATCGCCTCCGGATCGGCGCCCTTGGCCAGGCAGTGGCCGTGCCCGCGGTGGGTGGTGGTGATGTAGTCGCGGTCGTCGAGCGCGCCGCAGACGCCGGCCGCGACCGCCTCCTGGCCGATCGAGACGTGGACGAATCCGGGGATCAGGCTCTCGCGGAAGCGCCGCGCGACCCGCTCCTCGAACGCCCGGATCCGGGCCATCGTCCGCAGGTCGTCGAGCCGGACGTCCGGCGTCGCGGTCGTTCCGTCATCGCTCATCGCGACTCCTCGTGCTCGTCGCTCCGCAGCAGCGCGCGGAGCCGGTGCTTCTGGACCTTGCCGCTGGCGGTCCGCGGCAGGCTCGCCACGACCTCCAGCCGCTCCGGCAGCTTCTGCGTCGCGACCCGCCGCGCCCGCAGGAAGTCGACGACGTCGCCGAGCTCCAGCTCCGACCAGCCGACGACGAACGCGCAGGCGCGCTCGCCGAGCACCGGATCGGGGGCGCCGACCACCGCCACGTCCTCGATCGACGGGTGCTCGATCAGCAGGTCCTCGATCTCCTTGACGCTGAGGTTCTCGCCGCCGCGGACGATGATGTCCTTGGCCCGCCCGACGATCCGCATCCGCCCCGCGGCGTCGATCTCCGCCAGGTCGCCGGTCCGGAACCAGCCGTCGGCGGTGAAGGCCCGGACGTCGAGCGCCGGGTCGAGGTAGCCGGCGCAGAGGTCCGGCCCGCGGAGCTCGAGCGCACCGGGCTCGCCGGACCGCGCCGGCCGGCCGTCGTCGTCGACCAGCCGCAGCTCGGACGGCGGGATCGCGACCCCGTCGCAGTCGGCGTGCTGGTCGATCGGCGCGGCGGGCGCGCTGCCACTGACGATCGGCGCCTCGGTCGAGCCGTAGACCCGGGTGGCGACCATCCCGGTCCGCTCGCGCGCCTCGCGCACCAGCGACGGCGGGATGTCGGCCCCGCCGCAGACGAACGTCCGCAGCGACGAGAGGTCGTGGTCCGCCCGCTCCGGGGCGTGGACGATCCCGTGCAGGAACGGCGTCGCCCCGACGGTGAACGTGCAGCGCTCGGCCTCGATCAGCCGCAGCGCGCGGGGCACGTCCCAGACGTCCTGGAGCACGACCGGCACGCCGAGCATCATCGGCAGCTGCATCCCGTAGAGCAGGCCGGTGATGTGGGTCACCGGAGACGCCATGAAGACCACGTCGCGCTCGTCCAGCCCGTACAGGTCGATCACGCTGCGGCACTCGTAGCCCAGCGTGTCGTGGGTGTGCAGCACGCCCTTCGGCTCGGCTTCCGTGCCGGACGTGTAGAGCAGCAGCGCGACGTCGCTCGACGCCCGCTCGACCTCCGGCGGCGGCGCGGCCGCGACCCGGTCGAAGGCGACGCTCGCCCGCCCGGGCTCGCCGACCACCACCACGTGCTCCAGGTCCGGCGATCCGGCCCGCAGCGCCTCGGCCATCGCCCGGTGGTCGAAGCGCCGGAACGTGTCCGGCACGACCAGCACCCGGCTCCGCGCCTGGCGCAGGATGAAGCCGACCTCCCGCTCGCGGTAGATCGGCACGATCGGGTTGCTGACCGCCCCGCGGCGCTGGGCCGCGTGGTGGACGATCAGCGCCTCGATCCGGTTCGGCAGCTGGAACGAGACGACGTCGCCGCGCCCCACCCCGAGCTCCGCCAGCCCGCCGGCGAACCGGTCGACGGCCGCGTCGAGCGTCGCGAAGCTCCAACGGCGCTCGCCGTCGACCACCGCCAGCCGCTCGGGGTGGCGACGGGCCGCGGCGCGCAGCGGCTGGTCGACGAGCGAGCCGTCCCAGGCCCCGCTCTCGCGGTACCGCCGCGCGTCGTCCGGGCGCCGGTCCGGTGCGGCGATCGGGGTGCGATCGCGCACGGGTCAGGCGACGGCCGACTCGACCGGCGCCGCCAGGTGCTCGAGGAACCAGTCGGTCGCCGCCTGCGCGGCCTGCGCCAGCAGCGTGCGGTCGCTGTAGAGCGTCATGTGGGTCGAGTCGCCGACGACCACGAGCTTCTTGCGCGGCGTCGGGATCTTGTTGTACGCCTCGATCTCCAGGTCCCAGAGCGTCAGGTCGTCGCGCTCGGCGACGACGACCAGCGTCGGGACGTCGAGGATCCGCGGCAGGAACGGATCGACGCTGTAGTCCATCAGCAGCTCCGCCGACTGGATCGTCGAGCGGTTCTCGTAGGCGGGCGCCTCCCGGACCTTGAGCTCCTTGAACGTCTCGTAGGTCTCGGGGAACGGCCAGGCCGAGACCTCGACGGTCGGGTCGGGGGCCGCGTGCGGCATGAACCCGTCCTCGCCGGTCGCGAACCGGCGGCGACGGTCGGCGATGATCGCGTCCTCGAACGTGCGGAAGCCGATCGTGCCGTGGACGCGGCGCATGTTGCGGTAGCCGTCGACCACCGGGATCTGCGACGCGATGCACTTCACCCGCGGATCGGTGGCGCCGACGATCAGCGCGTGGCCGCCGCTGTAGGACAGGCCCCAGACGCCGATCCGGTCGGCGTCGACCTCGTCGAGCGTCTCCGCGAACGAGATCGCGTTGCGGTAGTCCTCGACCTGCCAGTGCGGGTCGATGTGCTGACGCCGCGTGCCGCCGCTGGCGCCGAAGTTGCGGTAGTCGAAGAGCAGGGCCGCGAAGCCCGCCGCGGCGTACATCTCGGCGTAGGCGGGCTGGACCAGCTCCTTGACGTAGCACCAGCCGCCGGCCATCACGATCGTCGGGTACGGCCCGTCCCGGTCGTCTGGCGTGTACAGCCAGCCCCGGATCGTGTCCTCGCCGCTGGCGAACTCCACGTCGCGTCGCACGTCGATCTGCTCCCTCGATCTCGGCGCCGCGGGGGCGGCGCCTGGTGGTGGTTCCCGCCGGTGCCTGCCACCGGCCTGGCCGACGCTAGCCGCCGCTCCGGGGCCTCCGGTCCATCCGAACGGAGGTTGTTCGGGCCGTTCCGGGCGGTCCGTCCGAACGGAGGCCGGCGCCGTCCGAACGGAGGTATCCAGGGCGCCCCGCGCGATCGATCATCCCTTCGAACGGGTCCCCGACCCGCCCGCCGTCCGACCCCGGAGCCCCATGCCCGTCCTCGCCATGCCCCGCCTCTCGGACACGATGGAGGAGGGCACGATCGTCGCCTG
>CAZFIQ010000035.1:0-449 GCA_964519185.1 uncultured Patulibacter sp. | reverse complement strand
CGGCCCGGGGCGCCGGTGGCGGTCGGCGACGAGCTCGTCGAGCTCGAGTCCGACAAGGCCACGATGACCGTCCAGGCCGAGCTGGAGGGCCCGTTGACGGTGCTCGCCGACGAGGGCGCGGCGGTCGCCGTCGGGGCGCCGATCGCCTGGATCGGCGCGGGAGCGCCGGAGGCCGGGGTGACGGGCGGCGGGGCCGGGGCGCCGGGCGCCTCGGCGGACGTGGGATCGACGGACGCCGGGTCGGCCGGTAGCGGGACGACGGGCCCGTCGACCGGCGGGAGCGCTGTCCGCAACGGCTCCGGAACGGCCGCGGCGTCCGGCATCGCGGCCTCCCCCGTGGCCCGGCGTGCCGCACGACAGCTCGGGATCGACCTCGGCGCCGTCGCGGGCAGCGGCCCGCGCGGGCGCGTGCTGAAGAGCGACGTCGAGGCCCACGCGGCGGGCGACGC
>CAZFIQ010000034.1:13389-19480 GCA_964519185.1 uncultured Patulibacter sp. | reverse complement strand
CACTACGGCGAGGAAGAGCTGCTGATCGTGCTCGAAGGCACGCCCACACTGCGCACGCCGGAAGGCACGCGGCGGTTGGACCCCGGAGATCTGGTGAGCTTTCCGGTCGGACCTGAAGGCGCCCACCAGCTGATCAATGAGAGTGATGCCCCCGCTCGCTTCATCGCGCTCAGCGCGGGCGAGGACACGGACGTCGTCGTCTACCCGGATACCGGCGAGACGATGGCCAGCCACCGCCGCGGCAAGCCGGACGGCTTCAAGCGGATCTTCGAGGACGACGCGTAAACTTGTCGCCACGCGCGGGCGCAGAGCCCGCATACGCGGGCGAAGTGTTGTGGTTGCACAGGAGCCTTCCAAGCTCTTAGGGCGGGTTCGATTCCCGTCGCCCGCTCCTCCGCAGGAACGACGAAGGCCCCGCAGTCTGCGGGGCCTTCGCGGTGGTGGGGCTCGGGGGTACGGTCCCCACCGGGGGTCGGAGAAGAGGAAGCGTGCTCGGCACCGCGCCCGCCCGGCTGCTGCGGACGCGGTGGGTCTTGGCGGTTCCATCAGACCGGGAAGATCGAAGAAGTCGTCAGCAGCGGGTGGGTCATGCGGGCCTCCGTTCGGGGGATTCGCTGGCTTGCAAGAACCATGGAACCACCCGACCCTTGGCGTTCCTGAGCGCCCACCTCACGATGAGCTAAGGACTTCGGGCACGGACGTTAAGCAGACCCGGAAGGGAACCGGAGCCCGCCGGCGGCGCGTGCGGGTCAGGCGCTTCGGGCACCCGGTCACGAGGGATCCTCCCGGCGCCGTAGCCCCCGACCGCGACCGATCCGCCCGCGCATCGCCCCGCCGATTCAGGGTAGGGGCCAACAATGCGCATCGTCGTGCTCGGAGCCACCGGCAACGTCGGAACGCCGCTCGTCGCCACGCTCGCCCGGGACGAGCGGATCACGGAGATCGTCGGATTCGCGCGACGCGATCCCGGGATCGCGGTGCCGAAGGTCCGCTGGGTCACGGGCGACGTCCGCACCGCCGACCTGGGCGCGCTCTGCGACGGTGCTGCCGCCGTGGTGCACCTGGTCTGGAAGATCCAGCCGTCGCACGACCGCGACGAGACCCGCAGCGTCAACCTGGGCGGCACCGAGCGCGTGCTCGACGCGGTGCGTCGCCGCCGCGTGCCGCTGCTGGTCCACGCGTCGTCGCTGGCCGCCTACTCCCCCGGTCCGGACGATCCGGACCGGCCCGTCGACGAGACCTGGCCGACCGACGGCATCCCGACGTCCTTCTACGCGCGCGACAAGGCGGCGGCCGAGCGGATGCTCGACGCGTTGGAGGCGGAGCGGCCCGAGCTGCGCGTCGTGCGGCTGCGGCCCGGGATGATCTTCCAGCGGTCGGCCTCCGAGCAGATCCGCCGCTACTTCCTGGGCCCGTTCTGGCCGAGCCCGCTCGTGCGCCCCGGACGCCTGCCGCTCGTGCCGCTGCCCCGCGGGCTCCGCACCCAGGTCGTTCACGCGGCCGACGTCGCCGAGGCCTACCGGCTGGCGATCGTCTCCCCCCAGGCTGTCGGGGCCTACAACGTGGCCGCACCGGAGACGGTCACCCTGGAGCTGGTCTCCGAGGTGCTCGGCGGGCGTCCGCTGCCGATCCCGCCGGGCGCGCTCCGCGCGATCGCCGACGTCAGCTGGCGCGCGCGCCTGCAGCCGGCACCGCCGGGCTGGATCGACCTGGCCATGCGGTCGCCGCTGATGGACGGCTCGCGACTGGCTGCCCTCGGCTGGCGCCCGCGCCACTCGGCGGCGGAGACCGTGCGCGAGCTGCTGGTCGGCCTGCGCGACCGCGTCGGCGGTCCGACCCCGCCCCTGCGCGCGGGCGGCCGGAGCGCCGAGCTGCGATCCCGGGTGGGAGGCCGCGACCGGTATTGACGACCCGGTCGGCAGGGTACGATCCCCTTCGTTTCACGGGCGCCCGCCGCAGGCAGCCGCCAGAATCCCCGACCACGAGGAGCAGCGATGTCCAACACGCGCACGTACGACGGACAGAACCTGAAGTCGACGATCGCCGACGTGGTCGTCCGCACCCTCCAGGACTACACCGGCCGCGGGGCGACCCGAGCCCGGACGATCGTCGACCACGACACGATCGTCGTCGTGCTCGAGGACGTGCTGTCGAAGGGCGAGCGCGTGCTCGTCGAGCACGGCCGGTCGGAGGAGGTGCTGCGGATCCGCAAGACCTTCCAGGACACGATGAAGGAGACGCTCGTCGGCGCGATCCAGCAGCTGACCGGCCGTCACGTGGAGGCGTTCATGAGCGCCAACCACAGCGATCCCGACTATGCGGTGGAGGTCTTCCTGCTCGGCGGGCCGCTGATCACGGACGACGTGCCCGTCACCGACCTGGAGGAGGTCGTGCCGGGGACGGACAACTCCGACCTCTAAGGACCTATCCCTATAGGTGCGTAGTCCGTGGCGGCCGCTGACCGGCGAATCTCGCCCCCGGGCCCTTCAATCAGGCAACCAGCCTGGTTCTCAGACCCCGGAGACGACCTCCTTGGCCATCGACCACCACGACTCCACGCTCCTACAGGGATAGGTCCTAGCGACCGTTCCCCGCGCCGCGACGCGCCGTCCGGGTGAGTGGGGCCTACTCCGACTCGGCGAGCAGCGCGACCGACGGCGACGCCGCCTCCCGCCCGTCTTCCGGGCGCAGCAGGAAGGTGTCGGTGGCGGTCGCCTGGCGCGCGTCGAAGCCCGGCACGTAGCACCGCACCTGACGTCCGGTGACCGACTCGACCACCCCGACGAACTCCGGCGCGAGCGCACGGCGGATCCGCCCGTGCACCGTGTCGACCAGCTCGAACTCCCCGAGCTCCACCAGCGCCGCCTGCTCCTGGGTCAGAACGTCCTCGAGCACGCAGACCACGGTGTCCCGCAGCAGGTGCGCGACGACCCGCGTCGGGCCGCGCCCGTAGGTGCTCTTGTAGATCTGGGCGATCTCGTTGGCGATCTGGAATTGCGGCACGGTGCTCCGGAGGTGGGCCGGCGCGTCGGACCTGACGCGCCCGCCGGGGTGTGACGAACGAACGGGGAAGGGCCGGCTAGGCGGCCATCGACGGCGGCGGGCTGCTGCGAGCATCGCGCTCGGCGGCCCAGCGCATCCGGTCGACGGCGCGCGTCAGTACCCGCGAGACCTGCATCTGCGAGACCCCGATCTCCTCGGCGATCTCCCGCTGCAGCATGTCGGCGTAGTAGCGCATCCAGACCACGCGACGCTCACGCGCATCGAGCACCGGCGAGCACTGCTGGAGCAGCCGGCGCGCCTCGACCTGCTCGTAGCGCCGGTCGAGGCCGCCCGCGCGGTCGAGCGGCGAGCTGTCGTCGCGGTCTCCGACGTCGATCGAGACCGACTGCCGGCAGCGTCCGGCCTGGATCGCCTGCTCGACGTCGGACAGCGGCTCGCCCAGGTGGCGGGCGATCTCCGCCGTGGTCGGCTCGCCCGACGGCGACCGCCCGGCCCGGGTCCGGGTCGCCGCCAGCTCGTCGCGGGCCCGGCGGACCTTCAGGTCGAGCTCCTGGACGCTGCGCGGGACGTGCGCCGCCCACGAGTGGTCGCGGAAGTGGCGCTTGATCTCGCCGCTGATGTTGGGCACCGCGAAGCTCACGAAGCGGTGGCTCGACTCCACGTCGAAGCGGTCGATCGCCTTCAGCAGGCCGACCGTGCCGACCTGCACCAGGTCCTCCAGCTGCTCGCCGCGGCCGGCGTAGCGGCCGGCGATCGAGCGCACCAGCGGCATCGTCGACTCGACCAGCGCTGTTCGAGCCTCATGGTCCCCGTGCCGGTGGTAGCGGCGCAGGAGCGCCAGGTCACGGTGCGCGGTGGTGTTCATCGGGGGAGTCCTTCCGAGCGGGAACATGACGACGAGCCCTCCGCAACGAACGCCCACTGAACGGGGCGACCGCCGATCGAAATGACTCTGGTGTCATGCCCGCTGCCGAACCGCCCGTCAAGGCGGTCTGTGGTCCCCCGTCGGCGCATCCGCCCCAGCTGGAGCAGTGACGCCGTACGACGGTCCGGCGACAACCGGCACTGACGCAACCCTAACAAGCGCGGGGGACGTCGTCGAGCGATCGTCGTCGTGAACCGGGGACGTTCGCGCCACCAGGTGGAGCGTCGGAGCGCGTCGTCGCGCAGGGCCCGCGCGACCCGCACGACCGCGTACGAGGCGAGGCGCACGACGGACCGCGTCGCGTGCAGGCGCGGATCTCACGGCCCCGCCGGACGGGGCCGGCGAGGCGCGTGAGCTTCGTCGACCCCGCTGCGCTACGATCCACCGGCTTCGGGGAGTGGCGCAGTCTGGTAGCGCACCCGGCTGGGGGCCGGGCGGTCGCAGGTTCAAATCCTGTCTCCCCGACTCCGAGGCACCGCAGACGAGGGGCCCGCGATCCGCGGGCCCCTCGTCGTTGGGCTCACGCCAGGTCGACGGCCGGTGGTGAGGATCCGTCCTCCCGCCGGGCTTCGATGCCGGCCGGCCCGATCGGGGTACTCGACGTCCGTGCCCGCGGACGGCCTTCCCCCCGAGATCGCCCCGATGCTGGCCCGCAGCGGCCGGATGCCGGCCGACCAGCGGACCTGGACGTTCGAGGTCAAGTGGGACGGCGTGCGGGCGATCGTCCGGTCGTCGCCGGACGGGTTCGAGCTGCGCAGCTGCGCCGACAACCCGATCACCGCCGGCTACCCGGAGCTGGCCGGCCTGCAGGCGGCGCTCGGCGCCCACCGAGCGGTGCTCGACGGCGAGATCGTCGCCTTCGACGACCGCGGGCGGCCGAGCTTCCAGGCGCTCCAGGAGCGGATGCACGTGCGTGGACCCGAGCTGCGGCGGCTGGTCGCGCGGCGGCCGGTGACGCTGATGCTGTTCGACCTGCTGTGGCTGGACGGCGATCCGCTGACCGACCGGCCGTACGACGAGCGGCGAGCCGCGCTGGAGCGGCTGGCCCTCGACGGAGCCCACTGGCAGACGCCGGCCGCCCACCCGGGTCGCGGGGACGAGCTGCTGGCCGCGACCGCCGAGCAGCGCCTGGAGGGCGTGATCGCCAAGCGCCGCGACGCGCGCTACGCCGCGGGCCACCGCAGCGACGCATGGATCAAGGTCAAGCACCACCGCCGCCAGGAGCTGGTCGTCGGCGGCTGGTGGCCGGGCAAGGGCAACCGCCGCGGCACGATCGGATCGCTGCAGGTCGGCGTTCACGACGCGGGCGGGCGGCTGTGCTGGGCCGGCGGGGTCGGCACCGGGTTCGACCACGCGACGCTCGACCGGCTGCACGCGCAGCTGACCGCGATCGCCCGCGACGACTCGCCGTTCGCGGGACGCCAGCCGCCGCGCGGCACCCGCTTCGTCGCGCCCACGATGGTCGTCGAGGTCCGCTTCTCCGACTGGACCGACGACGGGTCGATCCGCCAGGCCAGCTTCCTCGGGGTGCGTGACGACCGCGACCCGGCCGAGGTCGTGCGGGAGGACGCTCCGGCGGCCGCGGTCCCCGACTGCGCCGGGGAGGACCGTGACCCCTTCATTACGAGTGAAGGGCGCTCCGGGTCAGCGGATCGACGCTCCACCAAGGTGGCCTCGGGAGCGACCTCCGACCTTGCCGAGACTCTCCCCTCCCGCGGCGACGCCGAGGTCGACGTCGACGGCCGCACGCTGAAGCTGTCCAACCTCGACAAGCCCTATTACCCGGGCGGCTGGACCAAGGCCGACGTGCTGCGCTACTACGCGACGGTCGCGCCGGCGATCCTGCCGCACCTGCGCGACCGTCCGATGACGCTCAAGCGCTACCCGGACGGCGTCGCCGGGTCGTCGTTCTTCCAGAAGCACGCTCCGCGCGGCCGGCCCGCGTGGGTCGCGACCGCCACCGTCCGCCACGGGCAGGACAACGATCCCGTCGAGTTCGTGCTGATCCAGGACCGGGCGACGCTGCTGTGGGCGGCCCAGTCGGCGGCGATCGAACTGCACGCCTCGCTCTCGCGGGTGGACGAGCGGGAGCGCAGCGGCGCGGCCGGCCCGGCCGCACTGGTCTTCGACCTCGACCCCGGCCCGGGCACGTCGATCGTCGAC
>CAZFIQ010000034.1:0-13379 GCA_964519185.1 uncultured Patulibacter sp. | reverse complement strand
CGGTGGCGGCCGACGTCCGCGGACTGCTCGCCGAGCTGGGCGTCGCGGTCCACCCCAAGACGTCGGGATCCAAGGGCCTGCAGCTCTACGCCGGGCTCGCCGACGGAACGTCCTACGACCAGGCCAAGCCGTTCGCCCACGCCGTCGCGGCGCTGCTGGAGGAACGTCACCCCGAGCGGATCGTCGCGCGGATGCGGAAGTCGCTGCGCGAGGGCAAGGTGCTGATCGACTGGAGCCAGAACTCGGCCCACAAGACCACCGTCGCCGCGTACTCGCTGCGGGCGCGCGAGCAGCCCACGGTATCGACGCCGGTGACGTGGGACGAGGTCGAGCGCTGCCGGGCCGCCGGCGACCCCGACCTGCTGCGCTTCACCGCCGACCAGGTCGTGGCGCGCGTCCGCCGCCACGGCGACCTGCTCTCCCCCGTGCTCGACGAGCGGCAGACGCTGCCGGCGCTCGACGCGCCCTGACCCTCCGGTCGACGCAATTCCCGTTGCGGCCGGCGACCGCTCCGCATGGCCGGGCCGGGAGCGGGTACAGGGACCGCCCATGCCTGCCCGCTCGCTCTGGAACGGCACCATCACCTTCGGGTCGGTCGCGATCCCGGTCAAGCTGTTCGCCGCCGTGACCCCGCACGCGATCCGCTTCCGCGAGGTCCGGGTCGACGACGGATCGCCGATCGAGCACCGCCGGATCGGCGCCGAGAGCGGCGACGAGGTCGCCTACGCCGAGCTGGAGAAGGCCCACGACACCGGCGACGGAATCGTCGTGCTGACCAAGGAGGAGATCGCCGCCGCGGAGGGCCCCCGGCCCAAGGTGATCGCGATCGAGCGGTTCGTCGACGCCCACCAGATCGATCCGGTCTTCTACGACAAGCCGTACATCGTCGGCGCCCAGTCCGGCGGCGAGCACGCCTACCGGGTTCTGCTCGCGGCGCTGGAGCGCTGCGACCGCGTCGGGATCGGCCGGTTCGTGCTGCGGACCCGCGAGCAGCTGGTGGCCGTCCGCCCGCTGCGCGGCGGCGCGCTCGGCCTGCAGACGATGCGCCACGCCGACGAGCTGGTGGAGAAGGACGACCTGGAGCTGCCGTCCCTGCGCAAGAAGCCCGCCGAGCGCGAGCTGAAGATGGCCGGCCGGCTGGTCGGCATGCTGACCGAGCCGTGGGACCCCGACGCCCACGAGGACGAGTACCGCGCCGCCGTGATGGCGCTGATCGAGCGCAAGCGCGAGGGCAAGCAGGTCGCGCCGCCGACGCCCCCGGCCGAGCCCGACGACGACCTGCTGACCGCGCTCGAGGCCAGCCTCGGCAGCAAGCAGCCCCGGAAGCGCCCCGGATCGCGGGCCGGCGGCAAGCGCGGCGGCGTCGGGTCGAGCGGGTCCGCCAAGAGCAAGGCCGCGACCGCGGGCACGAAGGCCAAGCCGGCCGGTGGCTCGGCGAGCTCGAAGGCAAAGGCGAAGCAGCCGGGCACCCGGAGCCCGGCCGGGAAGCGGCCCGCGAAGAAGCCGGCCGCCCGCAAGCCCGCCGCGAGCCGGACCACCACGCCCAAGGCGAAGAGCTGATGCCACGCCCGCTCTGGACCGGATCGCTGAGCTTCGGCCTGGTCAACGTGCCGGTCGAGATGGTCTCCGCCGTCCGCGACCGCGACGTCCGCTTCCACCAGGTCCGCCGCGACGGCGGCGAGCGGATCGAGGTGCAGCGGGTCGCCGTCGCCGACGGCGAGCGCGTCGCCTGGGAGGACGTCGCGAAGGGCTGGGAGACCGACGACGGCGCGATGGTCGTGCTGACCGCCGACGACCTGAAGGCGGCGGCACCCGAGGCCACCGGCACGATCGACATCGAGCAGTTCGTCGAGCTGGACGAGATCGACCCGATCTTCTTCGACCACCCGTACTGGCTGCTGCCGACGGGCAAGGGCGCCGGACCGGGCCGCGCCTACCGGCTGCTCGTCGACACGATGGCCGACGCCGGCAAGGTCGCGATCGGCACGGTCGTGATGCGGGCCAAGCAGCACCTGGTGGCGCTGCGCGAGCAGGACGGCCTGCTGTCGCTCACGACGATGCGGTTCGCCGACGAGATCCGCGACCCCGACGACGTCCCGGCGATCCCGCGCGACGAGGACTCCGCGCCCGACGAACAGGCGATCGACGACGCGGTGGCGCTGATCGGCGAGCTGACGGACGACTTCGACCCCGACCAGTACGAGGACGAGCACCGCAAGCGGCTGCTGGCGCTGATCGACGAGAAGCGCCGGACCGGAGCGGTCACGCAGCCGGAGCCCGAGCCGGAGCCGGCGCCCCAGAAGGCCCCGGCCGACCTGGTCAAGGCGCTGGAGGAGAGCCTGGCGCGCGCCCGAGCGGGAACCAGCGCCTAAGAACCTGTTTCAAGCGCGCCGTCCGCGTCGGCAGGCTGGCGTTCCCCGTCACCCTGCGTACCGCATGGGTACAGAAGGTGACGTGCGAGCCGGGTACTGCATGCGACACGCCCGGGGTCCCGACCTGGCAGCATCGGCGGCGTGCTCACCGCGCTGACCCTCGGCGGCCTCGGGCTGCTCGCGCCGGCGGCGTCGTCCGCGGTCGCGCCCACCGACCCGCCGCCGCGCCCGGCCGTCGTCTCCCGCGCCGCGACCACCGTCCCCAAGCCGACGATCATCGCGCGCCCGATCCCGCTGACCGCCCAGCGCAAGCGCGACACCGTCGCCTACGCCCAGCGCCACTACGGCCTGACGACGTCGACGATCATGCCGCGGACGATCGTCCAGCACTGGACGGCGAACGACTCCGTCTCCGCGACCTGGAACACCTTCGCGCCGAACACGGCCGACCGCGAGCTGGGTGAGCGGCCGGGGGTCTGCACGCAGTTCGTGATCGGCCGCGACGGCCGGATCCACCAGCTGACGCCGATCGCGTTCATGTGCCGGCACACGGTCGGGCTCAACTGGGCGGCGATCGGCATCGAGCACGTCGGCTTCAGCGACCGCCAGGTGCTCGGCACGGAGGCCCAGATGCGCGCCTCGCTGCGGCTCACCCGCTGGCTGCGCTGCCGGTCGTCGATCCCGGTCGAGCGGGTGATCGGGCACGCCGAGAGCCTGTCGTCCCCGTACCACCGCGAGCGGGTCGAACGCCTGCGCAAGCAGACGCACGGCGACTTCCAGCCGGCGGCGATGAAGCGCTACCGCGCCCGCCTGCGGGCGGCGGGCGGCTGCGGTTGACCGACCGCGTGCGCTTCGGTCCCCCTCTGCGCCCGAATCGCACGCAGCGCCGCCGACCGCCCGGACCGCGCGCCCACGTCACCTTCTGTACCCATGCGGTACAGAAGGTGACGTGCCCGGGCGCCGACGGCCGCGCCGTCGCCGCTACCACCCCTCGTGCAGCTCCTGGAGGTCCAGGCGGCGCAGCAGGATCCGCAGGTCGTGGTCGGACAGCCGGCCCGCGTCGCGCCAGCGCACCAGCTCCTCGCGCTGGGCGTCGAGCAGCTCCCGGCGCAACTCCACCAGCCGATCGCGGTCGGACGCCAGCTGCTCGGGCTCCTCCTCGTGCCGGTCGAGCAGCAGCTGCGACCGGTCGCGCTGGCGGGAGAGCTCGACCCGCATCCGCGAGTGGGCCTTCGCCGGCAGCGTGCCGACCGCGTGCAGCTCGTCGAGCCGGTCGAGCGCCGCCGAGAACGCCGCGACCCGGGCCGCCATCCGCTCCCCCGCTCCCGCGTCGTCCGTACCGGCCAGGCCGAGCGCCCGCAGCAGCGGCCCGAAGGTCAGGCCCTGGCCGACCAGCGTCACGAGCACGACGACCAGGGCGCAGAAGATCAGCAGATCGCGGCCGGGGAAGTCCAGCGGCAGCGCGAACGCCGTCGCCAACGTGATCACCCCGCGCGTGCCGGCCCACGAGAGCGCGGCGACGTCGCGGGCCGAGCCGACCGCATCGGAGCGCAGCAGACGGCCGAAGACCAGCAGCCACAGCGGGCGCACCAGCAGCACCGCGGCGAGCGAGACGCCGGCGGCCGCGACGATGGTCCCGGTCGAGTAGGCCCCGAGGCCGTCGACGATCTCCGGCACCTGTTCGCCGATCAGCAGGAAGACGTAGCCCTCCAGCAGGTACTCGACGATCCGCCAGACCGCGCCCGTCTGGATCCGCGCGGCCCCGGTGCTGTCGCGTCCGCGCCGGTGGCCGATCAGCAACCCGGCGACGACGACCGCCAGCACGCCCGACCCGTGGATCGCCTCGGCCAACGCAAACGCCAGGAACGGCGTGGCCAGCGAGATCGCGTTCTCCACCAGGTCGTCGTCGATCCGCTGCGACCAGCCGACCAGCCGGGCGACCAGCAGTCCGACGCCGATCCCCACCACCACCGCCAGGACGAACCGGCCGATCCCCTCACCGAGCGAGAACCCGCCACCGAGCGCGGCGGTCACCGCCAGCCCGTAGATCGTCAGAGCCGTCGCGTCGTTCAGCAGGCCCTCGCCCTCGATCACGGTGGTCAGGCGGCGGGGCAACCCGGCGCGACGGCCGATCGCCAGCGCGGCGACCGGATCGGGCGGGGCCATCGCCGCGCCGATCGCGAGCGCCGCCGCCACGCCGAGTCCGCCGACCACCAGCGCCAACCCGATCCCCGCGACCAGCGCCGTGACCGCCACCAGCGCGACCGACAGCGAGACGACGATCCGGATGTTGCCGCGCAGCTCGAGCAGGCTGGCGTCGCGGGCCGCGACGAACAGCAGCGGCGGGATCACGCCGTGCAGGATCAGCTCCGGGTGCAGCGTCGCGGTCGGCACCGGCAGCACGGCGACCGCCAGCCCGGCCAGGACCAGCAGCACCGCCGCCGCCAGCCGCAGCCGCTCGGCCAGCAGGCGCACCCCGAGGATCAGCGCGAGCGCCGCGAGCGCCCACCAGATCGTGCTCATCGCCGCGCGCTCCGGCCGTCGTTCGTCACGCCCGCCAAGCTACCGCGCGCCGGGCTCCGCCAGCCGACGAAGCCCGGCCGCGAGCAGCGACGATGCGGACGAAGGGACTCGAACCCCCACGGCTTGCGCCACGGGCACCTAAAGCCCGCGTGTCTACCAATTCCACCACGTCCGCCGGGACCGACGACGCGACTGCCGGTAGCAATTCCGTGCAGTCGACGTCACCGAAGTGTAGGCTGCCGGGCGGAATGGCGCGCACCACGGAGATCGAATGGCCAAACCGCGAAAAGGCCTCGAGCAAGACCATGCGGATCGTCGTGGTCACCATGCTGATGGTCTCCACCGCGCTGATGGTCCTGATCTCCGTGCTGGGCTGGGACATGTTCCAGCAGGCGCGGATCTTCCAGCTGCTGTTCGCGCTGGTCAACGTGATCCTGATCGTCCAGCTGATCCGCTGGAGCCGCGGCGTGCTGCCGATGGCCGCCGGGATCGCCACGATCGTCGGGATCTTCGGCGGCGTCTCCGTCTCCAGCTGGTGGGCGCGTGACGCGCCGGGCTACGACAACGCGTCGCTCTCCGGGCTGCTCGGCACGCTGACGCTGCTGCTCGTGATCGTGCAGGTGGTGGTGATCGTGGTGGCGATCGTCGCGTTCACCCAGAACTGGCAGATCGAAGTGGAGAGCCACCGGCACGACGACGAGGACCCGGCCCCGCGCCGCCGCCCCTCGTTCGAGCAGGGCACCGCCAGCGCCTGAGCCGGCGCCCGCGGGTCGCCGAGACGGCGCGCCCCGTACCATGCTTGAGCGCTCACCTGCCCGGGTGGCGGAACGGTAGACGCGGCGGACTCAAAATCCGCTTCTGGCAACAGAGTGTGGGTTCGAATCCCACCCCGGGTACTACGACGGAGCCGTCGCCTGCACCAGCCAGCAGGCGGCGGTGAAGCGGACGCGGTCGCCGTCGCCGTACTCGTCGGCGTAGGCGCGCAGCAACGCGGCGTGAACGGCGTCGCGGTCGACGTCGTCGCGGTCGGCGATCTGGCGGGCGACCCCGCCGATCCGGGAGCTGTAGAAGGGCAGGCCGTCCGCCGGGAAGCCGCACGGCACGTCGACCGGGGCGATCGCGACGTCGCTCCAGCCCGCCGCCTCGAGCAGCGCGTGCATGCGCACCGGATCCGCCAGGCCGAACTGTCCCGGCGCGGTCGGGTCGACCGGTGCCGGCGGGCCGATCCACGGCGCGGCGACCCGCTCGGCCAGCGTCATGAACGGGTTGTCGCCGCGGTCGCGCCAGACGACCCAGCGCAGCCGGCCGCCCGGCCGGGTCGCCCTCCGCAGGTTGGCGAAGGCCGCCGTGGGGTCGGCGAAGAACATCACGCCGAAGCGCGAGGCGATCCGGTCGAAGGACGCCGCGGCGAAGGGCTCCGCCTCCGCGTCGGCCCGCACGAAGCTCGCCGACGACCCGGCCGCGGTGGCGCGCTCGCGGGCCCGCTCCAGCATCGGCGCGGAGACGTCGATCCCCACGGCGCGACCGGTCGCGCCCGCCCGCTCGGCCAGCGCGAGGGTGGTCGCGCCCGTCCCGCAGCCGACGTCGAGCACCGCGGCGCCGGGATCCACCGCCTCGGCCAGCAGCGGCACGAAGCCGGCGAACGCCTCGTCGAGCAGGGCCTGCCCCGCCGTCCACGTGCGGCCAGCGGGACCGTTCCAGGCCGCCTCCTGCGCGCTCTGCTGCTTCCCGGCGTCACCCATCCGTCGCCTCCCCGGCGTCGTACCGTCGCCGCCGGAGTCTACGACCGCTGCGGCACCACGATCGCCCGGAGCGGCGCGACCAGCGCGGGCGGGGCGACGAGGATCCCGGGGTCGACCGGGGCGAAGGCCTCCAGGCGGTGGACCTCGAGGCCGACGGCCGCCGCGATCACCTCGCCGGCCGCGGTGTCCCAGGCCCGCACGCCGTACTCGTAGTACGCGTCGCTGCGCCCCGCCGCCAGCCAGGCGATGTCGAGCGCCGCGCTGCCGGCCCGGCGGATGTCGCGCACCTGCGGCAGCAGCGTCGCAACGATCGCCGCCTGCGCCCGCCGTACCTCCGGGTCGTAGCCGAACCCCGTCGCCACCAGCGCATGGCCGAGGCCCGCGTCCGGCGCCGCGGCCCGCGCCAGCGGCCGGCCGTTGAGCGTCGCCCGGCCGTCGGCCGCCCCGGCGAACAGCTCCTCGCGGCTCGGGTCGTAGATCACGCCGACCAGTCCCTCGCAGGCGACGCTGACGCACCACTGCGGGATCCCGTAGAGGTAGTTCACCGTGCCGTCGAGCGGGTCGACGATCCAGCGGCGCCCGGTGCGGCCCAGCACGTCGTCGCCCTCCTCGCCGACGATCCCGTCGTCGGGCACGCGCGCGGCCAGCACGGCGCGGATCGCCTGCTCGGCCGCGACGTCGGCCTCGCTGACCGGGTCGGTGGCGGTCGACTTGGTGTCGATCCGCAGGGCCGCCAGGTCGCCGCTGCGGGCGACCAGCTCGGCGGCGGCCGCACGGGCGGCGGCCTCCGCCACCGCCAGCAGCTCGTCGAGGTCGTTCCCGTCGCGCGGCGCGGTCATGCCGTGCATCCTCGCGGGTTCGGCGGCGTCCCGCCCCGTCGTGTCGGTCCCTAAGACGTCGTCTCACCCGGCGCGCTGGCGTCGGCGGCGACCGACCCGACGCGCGGTCCGCAGCCGCGACCGTCCGAGCGACGGCTGATAGAACGGGACCATGATCGATCGTCCCTCGCCCCTCCCCGCCGTCGCATGACCCGTCCGATCGCGGTGGTCACCGGGGCCAGCGGCGGGATCGGCGAGGCGACGGCCCGCCGGCTGGCCGCCGCGGGCTTCGAGGTCGTGCTCGGCGCCCGGCGGATCGATCGGCTCCAGGCGATCGCCGCGGAGATCGACGGTCGCGCGCTGCCGCTCGACGTCACCGACGACGCGTCGGTCGCGGACTTCGTCGCCCAGGTCCCCGCCTGCGAAGTGCTCGTCAACAACGCCGGGGGCGCGCTCGGCGTCGACCCGGTCGCGACCGCCGACCTCGGCGACTGGCAAGCGATGTTCGACGCGAACGTGCTCGGAGTCCAGCGGATGATCGCCGGGCTGCTGCCCGCGCTGGAGGCTTCGGGCGACGGGCGGATCGTCGAGATCGGCGCGATCGCCGGCTTCGAGCGCTACCCCGGCGGAGGCGGCTACGTCGCCGCCAAGCACGCGGTCTCCGCGATCACCGAGATCCTCCGCAAGGAGCTGCTCGGTCGGCCGGTCCGGGTCACCGAGATCCAGCCGGGAATGGTCGACACGGACTTCTCGACGGTCCGCTTCGGTGGCGACGCGGAGCGCGCCGCGCAGGTCTACGCGGGCATGACACCGCTGGTCGCGGACGACGTCGCGGACGTGGTCGCCTTCGCTGTTACACGCCCGCCGCACGTCAACATCGACCAAATGGTCATCCGGCCACGGGACCAGGCGACGGCCACGATGGTTCACCGCCGTCCGGCGTAGAGACTGGCTTAACGGCAGCTCAAGGCGAGGCCGCCGCCCGTTATCTTTTCCGGCCATGTCTACCCCTGTGGCGATTCTCGGCGGTACCGGTCAGCTCGGCTTCGGGCTGGCCGTCCGGCTCGGCAAGGCCGGCGTGCCCGTCGTGATCGGCTCGCGCGACGCCGGCCGCGCCCAGGAGGCCGCCGAGCGCGCCGCCGCCAAGGTCCCGAGCGGCAGCTTCAGCGGCGCGGGCAACGCGGAGGCCACCGCGGCCGCCGGGCAGGTCGTTGTGCTGGCGGTGCCGTTCGCCAGCTCGGCCGCCACGCTCAAGGGCATCAAGGACAGCTTCAGCGAGGGCCAGATCGTGCTCGACGCGACGGTGCCGCTGGCGCCGGCCGTGGGCGGCAAGCCGACCCAGATGCTGGGCGTCTGGCAGGGCTCCGCCGCGCAGCAGACGCAGTCGCTCGTACCCGAGGGCGTGCGCGTCGTCTCCGGCCTGCACACGCTGGCCGCCGACCTGCTCGAGGACGTCGACCACGACCTCGACCAGGACACCCTGATCTGCGGCGACCGCAAGGCCGACAAGGCCGTGATCAGCGAGCTGCTCGGCCAGATCGACGGCCTGCGGGTCGTCGACGCCGGCCGCCTCGACCAGAGCCGCACCGTCGAGAGCCTGACCTCCCTGCTGATCGGCATGAACATCCGCTTCAAGACCCACTCGGGTCTGCGGATCACGGGCATTGCGTGACGCCGGACGACGCTGAGCCCGCTCCCGCGCCGACCGGGAGCGTCCCCCGACCGGCGTCCGATACGGGCCCGGTCGTCGTCCTGGCCGGAGGCACGGGCGGTGCCAAGCTCGCCCGCGGCCTGCTCGACCAGGTCGGCGACGACCTGGTCGTGATCGCCAACACCGGGGACGACAGCGAGACCTACGGCGCGTACGTCGCGCCCGACCCCGACCTGGTGACGTTCTGGCTCGCCGACCGGATCGACGAGCGCGGCTGGGGCCTGGCCGACGACAGCTTCGTGGTGATGGACGCCCTGCGTGCGCTCGGCGACGAGATCTGGTTCAACCTCGGCGACCGCGACCTGGCGCTCTGCATCCGCCGTGCCCGCCGGTTGGCCGAGGGCGCCCGGCTGACCGAGACGCTGGCCGAGGCCGCCGCCGCCTACGACGTGACCGCGCGGGTGCTGCCGCCCAGCGACGATCCGATCCGCACCAAGGTCCGCGCCGGCGACCGCTGGTGGGACTTCCAGCCGTTCATGATCCAGCGTCGCGGCGAGGGTCCGGTGCAGGACGTCCGCTTCGAGGGCGCCGAACGCGCCGCGGCCACGCCCGAGGCGCTGGAAGCGCTGCGGACCGCCCGGACGATCGTGATCGGCCCCTCCAACCCGGTGATCTCGATCGGACCGATCCTGGCCGTCGACGCGATCCGCCAGGCGCTCGCCGCCACGACGGCGCCGGTCGTCGCGGTGGCGCCGTTCGTCCGCGGCGAGGTGATCAAGGGCCCGACCCGGGCCTTCATGGACTGGGCCGGCGTCGACGCCTCCGCCGCCGGCATCGCCCGCCTCTACGACGGACTGCTCGACGGGATCGTCACCGACGAGCCGGATACGGCCTTGCAACTCCCGACCCGTACCATGGACACGATGCTGAGCGATCCTGCTGCTCGTCGCCGGATCGCCGGTGACGTCCTCCGTTTCTGCGCCGAGCTGCGCGGGGGCACCTCCGCCGTCGAGGGCGAGGCACCCCTGTGAGGACCTACGCGATCGTTCCGGTCAAGCGGTTCGCCCAGGCCAAGCAGCGACTGTCCGACACGCTGCCGGCCCGCTCGCGGATCGCCTTGATGCAGGCGATGGTCACCGACGTGCTGATCGCCCTCCGGCGCGCCACGCTCGTCGACGGGGTGATCGTCGTCACCGGCGAGCCAGCGGCGGAGCAGATCGCGGTCAACTACAACGCGGAGGTCCTGCCGGATCACCGCGACCTCGGCCACAGCGAAGCCGCCGAGCTCGGCGTGCGGTTCGCGGTCTCGCGCGGGGCCACCCGCGTGATCCTGCTGGCCGGCGACTGCCCGGCGATCGATCCGCTGGAGATCGACGGGCTGCTGACCACGCCGCCGGAGGGCCCGGAGGTGACGATCGTGCCGGACCGGCACGGAACCGGAACCAACGCGCTGGTGCTCTCCCCGCCCGACGTGATGACCGCCTCCTTCGGTGAGGGCAGCCGCGCCCGCCACGCCGCCGAGGCGAAGGCCGCCGGCGCCGCCGTCTACGAGGCCGAGCCCGCGACGATCGTGCTCGAC
The DNA here is from genome assembly GCA_964519185.1 of uncultured Patulibacter sp. Lineage (GTDB taxonomy): Bacteria > Actinomycetota > Thermoleophilia > Solirubrobacterales > Solirubrobacteraceae > Patulibacter. Next base: position 2,694 of record CAZFIQ010000034.1, on the reverse strand, counting down.
GTCGACACCGGCGAGGACCTGAGCGCGCTCCAGGCGCGGCTCGACGAGGTCCGCGGCGGGGCGTCGCACACCCGCGGCCTGCTCCCCCGGATCCTCTGACCGCGATGGCCGCCGCCTCCAGCGAGCTGCGCGTCCGCGCGCTCGCGCCGCTGCCCGCCGAGATCGCGCCCGGCGACGACCTGGCGGCCCTGATCCTGACGGCCAACGGCGGGGTCCCGTTCGCCGCCGACGACGCGGTCGCGGTCTCGCACAAGGTCGTGTCGAAGGCCGAGGGCGCGCTGGTCGAGCTGGCGACCGTCGTGCCGTCGGAGCGCGCGGTCGCGATCGCGACCGCCCAGGACAAGGATCCCGCGCTGATCGAGGTGATCCTCGGGCAGACCGCGGAGATCGTCCGCGCCGAGCGCGGCGTGCTGATCTGCCGCAGCGTCCACGGCTTCGTCTCGGCCAACGCCGGTGTCGACCAGTCCAACGTGCGCGACGGCTGGTGCGTGACGCTGCCGGCCGACCCCGACCGCTCGGCCCAGCGGCTCCGGGCCGCGCTGCCCGGCCGGCCGGCGGTGGTGATCGCCGACAGCTTCGGTCGCGCCTGGCGGCACGGGCAGGCGGAGATCGCGATCGGCGCGGCCGGCCTGGCGGTGGTCGACGACCAGCGCGGCGACCTGGACCGCGAGGGCCGCGAGCTGCGCGCCACCGTGATCGCCACCGCGGACCACGTCGCCTCCGCCGCCGACCTGGTGCGGCACAAGACGTCCGGTCAGCCCGCCGTGGTGGTCTCCGGCCTGGGGAGCGCGGTCACCGACGACGACGGCCCCGGCGCCGCGGCGCTCGTCCGGTCCGCCGACGAGGATCTGTTCGGGGCGCGCTGAGGGGGCGCGGCGCCGGGCCCCAGACCCCGTCCCCAACCCCACCCATCGCCCAGGCCTTGGTGCGGTCCGCCGACGAGGATCTGTTCGGGGCGCGCTGAGGGTCAGGCGATCGAGTCGACCCGCAGACGGCGGTCGCCGCGCGGCGTCGAGACGGTCACGACCTCGCCGACGCGGTGCCCCATCACGGCCTGCGCGACCGGGGACTCGATCGAGATCTTGCCCGCCGCGGCGTCGGCCTCGGCCGCGCCGACCAGCGTCCAGCTCTGCGTCCGCTCGGTGTCGACGTCGACCAGCGTGACCGTCGCGCCGAAGCCGACCTGGTTGTCGTCGGTCGAGACCTCGGTGACGACCGCGTTGCGGCGACGCTCGGCAAGGGCGGCGATCCGGGTCTCCAGGTGCGCCTGGTCGTCCTTGGCCTGGTGGTACTCGGCGTTCTCCTTGAGGTCGCCGAGCTCGCGCGCCCGCTGGATCCGCGCGGCGATCTCCCGTCGGGCCGGGCCCTCCAGCTCGGCCAGCTCGGCCTTCAGAGCCTCCAGGCCCTCCGGGGTGATCGACTCGCCAGCGGTCTCCATCACGACACCGTAGCGGCATCCGGAGGTCGACCTCCGCGACCATGTCGGCATGACTGGATCGCAGGACCCCCGAAGCTCGGCCACCCACCACCGTCGGACGCTCCGCCGACGACGGCGGTTCCCGGTGGCTTCCCGGCTGGCGGCGCTCTCCGCGAGCGCCGCGTTGCTGGCGGGCTGCGGGGGCTCCGACGGCGGAGCCACCACGACCACCGCCTCCCCGCCCGGGGAGGCCACGACCCCGACCACCCTCGACCTGACCCTCGACTTCGCGCCCAACGCCGTCCACAGCGGCCTCTACGTCGCCCAGCAGGACGGCGCGATCGAGGCGGCCGGCGTCGACCTGCGGGTCCGCGTGCCCGGCTCCGGCGCCGACGGCGCCAAGCTGCTGGCGGCCGGCCGCACCGACCTGGCGATCATGGACATCCACGACGTCGCGATCGCCCGCGAGAAGGGCGCCGAGCTGGTCGCCGTCGGCGCGATCGTGCAGCGCCCGCTGGCGGCCGTCCTGGCCTCCCCGGGAATCAGCCGCCCGCGCGACCTCGAGGGCAAGCGGGTCGGCGTCACCGGCCTGCCCAGCGACGACGCCGCGCTCGACCAGATCGTTCGCGGCGACGGCGGCGACCCGGAGCGGGTCCGCCGGGTCGAGATCGGCTTCGAGGCGGTGCCGGCGGTGCTCAGCGACCGGGTCGCCGCGGCGATCGGCTTCTGGAACGCCGAGGGCGTCGCGCTGCAGGCCCGCCGGCCCCGGACCGAGGTCTTCCGGCTCGACGAGTTCGGCGCGCCCCGCTACCCGGAGCTGCTGCTGATGTCGACGCCGGACACGCTGACCGAGCACGGCGACGCGATCGCGCGCCTGAACGAGGCGCTGGCCGGCGCCTACCGCACGGTCGCCGAGAGCCCCCATGAACAGGACGAGCAGACGATCGCGGCCCTGACCGCCGGCTCGGGCGACGCGACGATCGATCCGGAGACCGCGACCGAGCAGCTGCGGGCGGTCAAGCCGGCCCTGGTGACCGACGACGGCCGGGCGATGGTGCTCGATCGCGCGCCGATGCGTACCTGGGCGGCGTGGGAGGCCGAGGCCGGGATCGTCGCCCGCCCGCCCGACGTCGACGCGCTGATCTGGGAGCGGGCGCCGGGCAACCGCTAAGACGTCGTCTCAAAATGATCGGCCGCCCGTGGCGGCCGCTGACGCATCGCCGGATCACCACCCGAACCCTCAGTCAGACAACCAGTCTGACTCTCGGGCCTCGCGC
>CAZFIQ010000033.1:9844-19605 GCA_964519185.1 uncultured Patulibacter sp. | reverse complement strand
TCGGGCAAGCGCGCGATGGCGGCCTTCGCGCCGTTCGTGCCGACGCTGATCGGCGGCGCCGCCGACCTGGCGTCCTCGACCAACACGGTGCTGCCGGACGCCGGCTACTTCACCCAGGACGAGAGCGGCCAGAACGTTCACTTCGGCGTGCGCGAGCACGGCATGGGCGCGATCGTCAACGGACTCGCCGCGCACGGCGGCATCGTCCGTCCGTACGGCTCCACCTTCATGCAGTTCGTCGACTACATGCGCGGCGCGGTCCGCCTGTCGGCGCTGCAGAACCTGCACGTCGCCTGGGTCTACACCCACGACTCGGTCGCGGTCGGCGAGGACGGTCCGACGCACCAGCCGGTCGAGCACCTGGCGTCGCTGCGCGCGATGCCCAACCTGACGGTGCTCCGCCCCGGCGACAGCGTCGAGACCGCGGTCGCCTGGGCGACGGTGCTGGAGGACCTCGACGGTCCCGCCGTCTTCGCCCTCAGCCGCCAGGGGATGGCCCCGCTGCCGCGCGACGGGGGCGACGACGCGGCCTGGGCCGGCGTGCCGCGCGGCGGCTACGTCGTCTCCGACCCGGAGGGCGGCGCCGACGTGATCGTGGTCGGCACCGGCGCCGAGGTCGGCGTCGCGGTCGACGCCGCGGCCCTGCTCGGCGAGCAGGGGATCAAGGCGCGGGTCGTGTCGCTGCCCTCGTGGGAGCTGTTCGACGTCCAGGACCTGGAGTACCAGCAGTCGGTGCTGCCGATCGACGTGCCGAAGGTCTCGGTCGAGGCCGGCGTCACCTTCGGCTGGGAGCGCTACGTCGACGCGGCGGTCGGGATCGACCGCTTCGGCGCGTCGGCGCCCGGCGGCGAGGTCCTCGAGAAGCTGGGCATCACGCCGCAGAACGTCGCCGCCCGGGCGCAGCAGCTGCTGGGGGAGTAGCGCGCGCTCCCGGCCTTCGCGGGTCGGGCGCCAAGTGAAGGGGGGGAGAGACCGTCACTCCTCCGACTACAGGTCGTGCCCACCGTCGCTCCCACCGATCGCGCGCGCGCCGCGCGGGCCCGCCCCGCCCGTCCGTCGCGGCCGGCCCGTCGCCGCTCGGACGTCCGGACGCGTCCGGACGTCGAGGCCGATCGGCGGCGCGTCCAGGAGATCTGCGTCGCCGTCTTCGTGGTCGCGCTGCTGCTCTCGGTGGTCGCGACGCTGGCGCTGCGCGACGCGCCCGGGGTGCTCCCCTTCGTCCCGTCGTTCGTGGCCGCCTACGTCGCCTGCTCGGCGTGGCTGGGCGCGGCGATCGTGCAGATGCGTCGGCCGGTCGGACCGGTCCCGAGGTTCTGGGCGGTCGCTGGTGCCCTCGCCCTGATCGCGTGCTTCGCGCTGCAGGTCGTGGTGGCGCGGGGAGGGCTCGGATGAGCCCGGGCGAGACGCGCGGCCTGCTGCTCGAGCGCCGCCAGGAGCGGATCGCGCGCCGTCCGGTGCCGGTCGCCGACGACGCCGTCTCCGCGCGCCTGGCGCGCCGGTCCGCGCCGGAGCCGCCGACGCCCGCCGCCGGGTGGTCGACCGGCGGTCGCCGTCGCCTGCGGCAGCTGCTGGCGCTGGCGGTGATGCTGCTCGTCGCCGGCGCGACGTACGTGCTGGGGTCGGCCCGCGACCCGGTACCGCCTTCGGTCCCGTCCGTCGTGGTCGAGCCCGCCACCGACCGGGTCCCCGCGACCCCGAGCCGCGGAGCTATGGGTCGAGAGCCTCACGCAGCACCGGAGCGAACGTCTCCGTCGCCTCCGAGCTGAACGTCATGTGGATCGCGGTGGGCTCCCGGACCCAGGCGATCAGGTTGAGCGCCTGCAGGCGCGTCAGCGTCCACTGGAACAGCTGGGCCTGGGCCCCGGTCCGGTAGCTGCGGCTGAAGTCGACCGCCCAGCCGGTGGTGTGCTGGGAGAGCGCCTTGGTCGCCTGGATGTTCTCGCTGCCGAGCAGCGCCTGGTACCGCTCGTCGCGGACGGTGCTGGTCACCGTCAGCAGCGTCGCCGGCTCGGTGTCGCCGTTGAGCGCCTGGACGGTGGCACCGATCGTCAGCACGCCGCCGAGGGCCCCGGGCCGGAGGGCGCGGTAGCGCGACCGGGGCTGATCCATCCGCGGGGCCAGCTCGCCCATCGCCGGGTCGATCGCCAGGCCGTTGGCGCTCATCGCGGCGCGGGGCAGGGCCAGCAGCTCGCCGTTCTCGACCGCGGCCTCGATCGCCTGCGGATCGGCGAAGGTCGCCGTCGACTCCTTCGGGTGCAGCAGGTCCTCGCTGGACGCCTTGCGGGTCTGCAGGTCGGCCTCGCGCTCGAGCGTCGCCCGGTCGTCGCGGTACTGGCGCATGATCCGCGCCGCGGCACCGATCCGCCAGAGGTACGACGACGAGTCGTCGTTGAGCTCCATCAGCAGGGTGGTCGCGGCCGGCGTGCGCAGCGGATCGGTGCCGAAGTACAGCTCGACGTACGGCACGTTGCCCTGGCCGTAGGCGCGCAGGGCGTTCTGGAGGTTGCCGACGCCCATGTGGTAGCTGGCGACGGCCAGATCGTCGCGGTCCCCGAGCTGCTCGCGGGCGAACGCCAGGTAGCGGGCGGTTCCCTCGAGCGCCTCGCGCGGGTCGAAGCGCGGATCGACCCGGACCCGCTCCGCGCGGCGACGGGCCTCGTGTCGGCCGCCGCGGTTGATCAGCCGGGTCAGCGTCTGCGAGCGCTTGACGTCGATCCGCATGCCGAGCAGGCTGGTTCCGGTCTCCGCCAGGATCTGGGTCAGTCCGACCGCGCCCTCGACGTCGTCGGAGGCCATCGCCTCCGGCCGGCCCGCGCTCTCCAGGTAGACCAGCGCCTCCAGCGTGTCGGGGTCCTCGTCGTGGGCGGCCGCGACCTGCTCGATCAGCGCCCGGAAGCGGGTGACCCGGGCGGCTGAGGCGACGGCGCCGCCGGGCACCATCCGGTAGAGCGGATTGGCGAACCCCGCCTCGGCGCGCGCGGTCAGCTCGTCCGCGTCCTGCTTCGGGTCGGGGCGCACGACGTCGAGCGCGATCCGGCCGAGCGGGGTGGTGGTTCCCGGGTCGGCCGCCTGCTCGGCCGGCGTCGGGGCCTCGCCGTCGCCCCGCAGCACCGCGAACAGCAGCGCGGCGACCAGGATCACCGCCAGGAGGCCGGCGATCACCAGCCACGGCGGCTCACGACGGCCGCCGCCCAGCCCGACGTGGTGGGCGGGGACCGCGGAATCGGATCGGGACGACGTTCGACGGCGGCGCGGTCGCGGGGACCGGGAGCGGCGAGCGGTCACCCGATCATGGTCGCAGTTCCGGCTCCTCCGAACGCCGGTCGGCGGTCGGCGCGACGACCCGGTCGAGCCACCGCCAGAAGTCCCGCGCGGCGCCGCGCGGGGCGGCTCCACGGGGGTACACGACGCGCAGCTCGCGCTCCAGATGGACGTCGCGGACCGGCAGCGCCACGAGGCTGCCGGCGTGGACCTCGTCCGCGATTGCGACCGCGGAGAGCAGCGAGAATCCGCCCGACAGCAGCGCCCGCTTGACCGCCTGGGTGCTGGCCGCCTCCGACGTCGGAACGAGCGTGACGCCGACGCCTGCCAGCGCGGTGTCGCCGATCGAGCGGGTGCCCGAGCCGACCTCCCGCGTGACGTACGGCTCGCTGGGCAGCTCGCCCGCGCGCACCGAGCGGCGACGGGCCCAGCGGTGCTGGCTGCCGACCACCGCCACGATCTGGTCGCGCGCGACGATCCGCGACTCCATGTCGTCGAGCGGGTCGAGCCCCTCGACGAAGCCGAGCTCGGCCTCGCCGCTGCGCAGCCGGTCGAGCACCTCCGTCGAGTTGACGACCTGGAGCTGGGTCCGGAAGCCGGGGTGCTCGTGGCCGAAGCGCGCGAGCCAGTCGGGCACCAGGAACTCGCCGTTGGTGTAGCTGGAAGCCAGGCGCAGCTCGCGGTGGGCGCCGCGCTGGTGGTCGAGCGCCGTCGCCTCGACCCGCTGCAGCGCCCGCAGCGCCTGCTTGGCGTCGGGGTAGAGCGCCTCGCCGGCGGCGGTCGGCCGGACGCCGGCCCGCGACCGGTCGAGCAGCCGTACGGCCAGCCGCTGCTCCAGGCGCTGCAACCGCTTGGTGACCGCCGACTGGGTCAGGGCGAGCGCGTCGGCGGCGCCGTGGACGCTGTGGGCCTCGACCGCGGCGACGAACGCCGCGAGCTCGGCTCCGGACACGGGATCGCCTGCGGGCGGGGCGGGGGCCACGGCGATAGCCTAGTCCACCGCGCCCTCGTCGATTCCGATCGGTCGATTCCCTTCGGGAATCGTGGCCGCCGGATCTGACTGGTGGATCGGGCGCCGAGCCCCCATCGTTCGGACCATGCCCCCCGTCGTCGACCTCCCCGTGCCGACCGCCGATCGGCGGAGCTCCGTGGCGCGCGGCAGGTTCGCGGGCCCGCTGCGGACGGCCGGGCCGACCTGGTTCGTGACCGTGATGGGCACGGGCATCGTCGCCACCGCGACCGCGCTGTCGCCGCTCGACGGACCGGTCGCGCGCGGACTGGCGCTCGGCGCCTGGTTGCTGGCGCTGCTGTTCCTGCTCCTGGCGACGGTGGTCACCGTCGTCGAGCGCCGCCGCCACGGGAGCGTGCCGGCGCCGCCCGCGCCGGGATCGCTGGCCTTCTGGGGAACCGTGCCGATGGCGGTGACGACGGTCGGATCGGGAGCGCTGCTGGCCGCTGATCCGCTGCTCGGCCGGACCCCGGCGCTGGTCGTCGGGCTGGGGCTGATCGCCGTCGGCGCCGTGCTCGGCGTGGTGGTCGCGATCGGCGTGCCGCGGGCGTGGTGGCGGTCGCCGGAGCGCCGGCTGGCCGACGTCGCGCCGGTCTGGCTGCTGGCGGTCGTCCCGCCGATGGTCTCGGCGGCGGCGATCGGCGGGGTCGCCGACCGGCTGCCCGATGGGCCGCCGAGCGTCGCGGCGCTGGTCGTCGGGGCGGTCCTCTTCGGTGGGTCGCTGGTGGCGTGCCTGGCCGTCGGGTCGCTGGTCGTGGCCCGGCTGATCGTGCACGGCAGCGGCCCGACCGCCGCGGCGCCGACGGTCTTCGTGGTGCTCGGGCCGCTCGGCCAGTCGGTGACCGCGGCCTGCCTGCTGGGGGCGATCGCGCCGACGGTCCTGCCGGCGCCGCTCGGGTCGGCGGTCGACGGGATCGCGACCGGCTACGGCGTGGTGGCGATCACGATGGCCGCGGCGTGGGGGCTGCTCGCGGTGGCGGTCGTGGCGCGGGCGGCCCGGCGCGGCCTGCCGTTCGCACTGACCTGGTGGAGCTTCACCTTCCCCGTCGGCACCTGCGTGACCGGGACGGCGCTGCTCGCCCACCGGGTGGCCGGACCGGCGCTGACCGTCGCAGCCGATCTGCTGCTGGCGCTGCTGGTCGCCGCCTGGTGCGTGGTGGCGGCGCGGACGGCGGTGGCGGTCGTGCGCAGCGGCGCCCTGCCGCGGCTGGCCGCGGGGCTGCGGGCCGGCTGACCGCCCGACCGGGCCCGTACGCTTGGCCGATGCGGGATCCGCGGATGGTCGCGGCGCTGCTGGCCGGCGGCTTCGTCGGCGCGGTGCTGCGCGCGCTGCTGGCCGACGCGTGGCCCCACGATCCGGCCGCGTGGCCGTGGGCGACCTTCGTCGTCAATCTGGTCGGCTGCCTGCTGCTGGGCGTCGTGGTCGCGCAGCTGCGCGACCGCCCGACCGCATCGCTCTACTGGCGGCCGCTGCTCGGGACCGGGCTCTGCGGCGGCCTGACGACCTTCTCCGCGCTGCAGCTCGAGCTGGTGCGGATGGCCGAGCACGGCGCGTCGGTGCTCGCGGGGGCCTACCTGGCGGTCAGCATCGCGCTCGGGCTGGCGGCGGTGGTGGCGGGCCTGCGGCTGGGCGACCGCCTGCCGCGACCGCCGGCGATCGTCGTCGGCGGAACGGAGGGCGAGCGCCGGTGACGCTGGGGCTGACCCTGGCGACCGGCGCCGCCGGCGCGCTCGGCGCGCTGCTGCGGTTCGCCGTCGACGGCGCGGTGATGCGGCGGTTGCCCCGGTCGTTCCCGCTCGGCACGTTGGTCGTCAACCTGTCGGCGTCGCTGCTGCTGGGTGTGCTCGTCGGGGCGACCGCGGAGGGAACCGCCCGCACGATCGTCGGCTCCGGCCTGCTCGGGGGCTACTCGACGTTCTCCACCTGGATGCTCGAGACCCGGGCGCTGGTCGAGCAGCGGCAGGGCCGCGCGGCGGTCGCCAACCTGCTGGTCAGCGTGGTCGGCGGCGTGCTCGGCCTGCTCGCGGGGCGGGCGCTGGCCGGCGGCTGACGGGCGGGATCAGCGGCCGTCGTCCAGCTCGCCGTCGGCGTCGTCCTCGTCGCCGACGGTCGCGGCGATCCGCTCGAGCAGGCGCCGCAGCTCCGTCTGCTCGTTGCCGTCGAGCCCGGACAGCAGTTGGCTCGCGGCGTGGCTGCGGGCGGCGCGCATCTGCCGCAGGCGCTCGTGCGCGAGCGGGGTCAGGTGGACGTACGTCGATCGCCGGTCGTGCGGGGCGGCCCGGCGCTCGACCAGCTGCTCCGCCTCCAGCGCGTCGACGACCGTCGTCACCGTGCGCGGCACGACGTGCAGCCGCTCGGCCAGGTCGACCATCCGCAGCGGCTGCTCGCTGCGGGCCAGCGCGCGCAGCGTGCGTGCGGCCGCCGGCGTCAGGCCCATCGGGGCCAGCAGCGCCCGCGACTCGACGTGGATCGCGCGGGCGGCCCGGGCCAGCAGCTCGGCGAGCACGGCGACGGGATCCTCGGTGACGTCAGGAACGTCGTCGTCGGTCGGCACGGCCACGCAGCCAACCTACCGCCGCGGCCCGATGGCGGCGCGGCGGAGGGTCACGGTCGCGGCGGCTCGTCGCGCAGCACGCCCTCGACCGCGGCGCGGACGACCGCGCGCGTGTCGATCACCCGCGGACGGGGGTTGAGCAGGATCGCGCCGGCGATGTCGACGACGCAGGCGGCGATCGTCTCGACCGCGGCCCGGTCGCCGCGGCGCCAGAGCGCTTCGGCCAGCCGGCGCATCAGGGCCGTCAGGCGGCCCTCGAGCCGGGCGACGTCGGTCGCCAGCGCGACGGGCAGGTCGCGGGTCAGCAGCTCGTCGCGTCCGCGACCGAACAGCACCAGGGCGGTGTGGGGCGCGAGCTGCTCCAGGTCGGAGAGGGTCGTCGAGGCGGCGACGGTCGCCTCGACCGCGGCCGCGCGCGACGGGCGGCTCGTGGCGCCGAGCGCGGCGTCGACCGCGGCCGCCTGGACGGCCAGGAACCGCTCGGCCGCGCGGATCCAGAGGCGCGCGAGCAGCTCCGGCCGCGACCCGAAGAGGTGGTACAGCGACCCGCTCGGCGCTCCGGTGCGCTCGGCCAGCGCGCGCACGGTGATCGCCGCCGCTCCGCCGGTCGCGAACAGCTCCTCGGCGGCGTCGAGGATCGCGTCGGGGTCGTGGACGCGGCGGCGGCCCATTCGACGATTCTAGCCCAAAAGTTCTAGAACATACGATCTGGTACCGTCGGTAGGAGTTTCCGTCCTCCCCGATCGCCGGAGCTCCCGATGTCCTTGTCCCCGCCCGCCTCGTCCGACGTCCCCCCGGAGGTCGGCGACCCCGCCTCGTGGGGGCCCGAGCGCTCGCGCACGGTCAGCTGGCACGACCCGCGGCCGACCGCGCTCGTCGGCCTCCAGATGTCGGGACTCGACTACATGCGGGCGATGCTCGACCAGCGGCTGCCGCCGTCGCCGATCGGGCAGTTGATCGGGATCAACGGCGGCGACGTCGGCGAGGGTTGGATCGAGTTCCGTTGCGTCCCGGACGAGTCGACCTACAACCCGCTGGGGATCGTCCACGGCGGGCTGATGTGCACGCTGCTCGACTCGGTCGCCGGCTGCGCGGTCCACACCACGTTGCCCGCGGGCGTCGGATACACGTCGCTGGAGATCAAGGTCAGCTACCTGCGGATGGCCCACGCCGGCGTCGAGCTGTGCGCCCGCGGCAAGGTCGTCAAGCCGGGCAGCCGCGTGGCGTTCTCCGCGGCGGAGATCCTCGATCCCGACGGCAAGCAGATCGCGACGGCGACGTCGAGCGTCCTGATCATGCGGCCGTAGTCGGGGTCGGCTGGCGGTGTCGCCGCGCCGACCGCGGCGCGGCGTCGGGTCGTGCGGCACCGGGCGCCGGTCGCGTCTGCGTCTGCAGGGTCCGTGGCCGTGCAGCGAGGCGCGCGCTGGCCGCGCTCGGCGCCACAGGGCTCGAGGGCGTGCGGCGCTCGGATCGCTGGCCGCGCTCGGCACTGCAGGGGTCCGCAGCGTGCAGCGGTACGCGCGGGTCGGCGACGGTCGGCGTTCGCCGCCCGATCCGTGCTCGGTCGCACACGTCGCGTTGGGTGATTGCGGCGAATCGCGATACGCTTTGTGCACGGCTGTCCTACCGACGGTAAGAAATCCCGGAGCTTCCCCAATGCCTGCCACCGTTCGTCGCGTCGCCATCATCGGCGGCAACCGCATCCCGTTCGCGCGTTCGAACGGGCCCTACGCCAAGGCGTCCAACAGCGACATGCTGTCCGCCGCCCTGGACGGGCTGGTCGAGCGGTTCAACCTCCAGGACGAGCAGCTCGGGGAGGTTGCCGCGGGCGCCGTGCTCAAGCACAGCCGCGACTTCAACCTGGTCCGCGAGGTCGTCCTCGGCAGCAAGCTGTCGAAGGCCACGCCGGCCGTCGACCTGCAGCAGGCCTGCGGCACCGGCCTCCAGGCCGCGATCTACATCGCGAACAAGATCGCGCTCGGCCAGATCGAGTCCGGCATCGCCGGTGGCGTCGACACCACGTCGGACGCGCCGCTCGCGGTCAGCGACAAGCTCCGCAAGAAGCTCGTCAACGTCAACACCAAGAAGACCAACGCCGACCGGATCAAGGCGCTGTTGCAGATCCGCCCCGGCGACATCGGGCTGGACATCCCGCGCAACGGCGAGCCGCGCACCGGCCTGTCGATGGGTGAGCACCAGGCGATCACCGCCAAGGAGTGGGGGATCACCCGCGAGGCCCAGGACGAGCTGGCGGTTAACAGCCACCACAACCTGGCCGCCGCCTACGAGCGCGGCTTCCTCGACGACCTGATCACGCCGTTCGGCGGGCTGGAGCGCGACCAGAACCTGCGCCCCGACTCGAGCCTGGAGAAGCTGGCCAAGCTGAAGCCGGTCTTCGGCGGCCCCGAAGGCACGATGACCGCGGCCAACTCGACCCCGCTGTCCGACGGCGCGTCGACGGTGCTGCTCGCCAGCGAGGAGTGGGCCAAGGCGCACGACCTGCCGGTGCTGGCGTACTTCACCGACGCCGAGACGGCCGCCGTGCCGTACGTCAACGGCGAGGAGGGCCTGCTGATGGCCCCCGCCTACGCGGTGCCGCGGCTGCTCGACCGCAACGGCCTGACCTTCGACGACTTCGACTACTTCGAGATCCACGAGGCGTTCGCCGCCCAGGTGCTCTCGACGCTGAAGGCGTGGGAGGACCCGACCTTCTGCAAGGTCAAGCTCGGTCGCGACCAGCCGCTCGGCGCGATCGACCGCAGCAAGCTCAACGTCAACGGCAGCTCGCTCGCCGCCGCCCACCCGTTCGCCGCGACCGGTGGTCGGATCGTGGCCGGCCTGGCCAAGCAGCTGGCCGAGAAGGGATCGGGCCGCGGCCTGATCTCGATCTGCGCGGCCGGGGGTCAGGGCGTCGTCGCGATCGTCGAGCGCTGATC